>BJHT01000269.1 GCA_014193395.1 Verrucomicrobiota bacterium | reverse complement strand
TTGTTGAGCCGGCGCATCTCCGCGAGTTTTTCCTCGGCCGTGCCGACGCCGATGCTGCCCCACTGTTTACGCACGATTTCGTTCAACGCCCGGTCGTCGTGCCGGGCCACCGGACGCAATTGTTCGATGTTGAAATCCGCGGCCGGTACCCGCCCTGCGACCACCGCCGCGAGCAGCGTCCCGGCCCACGCCTTGCGGCTCAACAACACCTCGCGCACCCGCGCCTTTGCGCGTGCGCCGAGCCGCGGATAAAACGCGACCAACTCGCCCGCGACCGCGGGATGATCGAAGCCGGGCAGCGTTTCGAGCGCGGCAAGCTGAAGGAATTCGGGTGCGCTCCCGACGAGCTGGAGCAGTCGTGTCGCGTCGGAGGAGTCGCCGAATTCGCCCAGCAGCCGGATCAGTTTGAGGCGAAGATCAGGCGCGGCCTTGGCATCCAGCACCAGCGTGCGCACGCGCGCGAGCGCGCCAGCGCGGCCGGTGCGCGCCGCAAGTTCGAGGAGCGCGGGCTCGGCGGTGTCAGCGCGCCACAGGGAAGCGATTTGCGCGGCGAGCAACGGCGTGACCGGCTCGACAACGGTCCGGGCTTGGTTGGTGCGGACACCGGTGGCAGCGGTGTTGGCGAAGAGGCCGCCGGAGCCGAACGTGATTTCGCCAGCCGGCCGGTCGTGGAATCCCTGATTCACCGCGGCCAGCAGACGGCGGCGATGGGTTTCATCCGGCGCGCTGGCGAGCAGGCGGGCGCAGGCATCGAACGTCGCCGGACTGCCCTCGGCGCTCCAACGGCGCAGCAGGCGTTCGTGAATCACGTCGCGCACAAGTGCAAATTTCCACGCCGATGCGGAGACGAAGCGGCGCTCCACTTCCGGCAATCCGCCCACCGCGTGACGCTCGACCGCCCACCACAACAGGAGCGGCAGGAACGGATCGCGCCCGTCCACATCGCGCAATGCGAGGGCCTCGATGATCGGCAGCGCTAGCGGCGCAGGGAAGCGGCGCGCCGACGCGGCGAGCTGCGCGCGCACGCGGACATCCGGCTCGGAACCGGCGAGCGCAGCGAGGCGTTCCGCGAGCGCGGCGGAGACGCGCTGCTCGTCGCCCAGCAGGCGCACGGTCCATTTGCGCACGGCCGCGCTGCGATGTCCGAGCGTCTGCGCGGCGAAAGTTTCATTGAAGCCGCCGCTGACGTGGAGCGCCCACAGGGCTTCGAGAGCGAGTTGGTCGTTCGCGGTTTCGAGAATCAGCGAACGCAGCGGCAGGATCGCCTCGGGATCGCGGCGGTCGGCGAGCACGCGGCGCGCGGTGCGCACGACCCAGTCGTTGCGCTGGCCGAGCTGCGCGAGCAATTGCGGCGTCGTGAATTTTCGCAAATCGGGCGGCGCGACGGGACGGGTGCCGGCCGCGGAGACGCGATAGATGCGGCCGTTGCTGCGATCCCATTCCGCATCCGGGTCGGGATGCGCGGTGCGCTGATCGTGCCAGTCGGCGACATACACCGCGCCGTCCGGGCCGACGGTGACATCGGTGGGCGCGAACCAGGTGTCGTTCGCCGCGAGCAGCCAGCCGCCGTGCGCCGAGGTGAACGTCGAGCCGGCGCGATACATTTCATGCCATTGCACGCCGTGCCCGAGCAGATCGCCGGCGAGATGGCGGCCGTGAAAACGCGGCGGGAGATTCGTGCCGCGGTAAATGATCCCGCCGTCGGTCACATGGCCGCCGGTGAAATTGGTGTGCGGAATGTGATCGAAGAAGCCGAACGCGTACGGGTGATGGAGCGCGCCGTGCTTGCCGAAACTCTTCCAATAGTTCGCGCCCTGCACGGCGTGGAGATTGCGATACGGGCCGACGTTGGTGCTCGAGATCAGCTCGCCCTCGGCATCGAAGTCGAGGCCCCAGGCATTCCCGCCGCCTTCGCAAAACAGCTCGAACGCGTGCGTCAGCGGATGGTAGCGCCAGATGCCCTGCTGAAATTCCACGCCGCGAATCCGCGCCGTCACCGTGCTGCCCTGGCAGCCGTAGAGCCAGCCGTCCGGCCCCCACGTCAGCGAGTTGGCGACCGAGTGGGCGTCCTCCATGCCGAAGCCGCTGAGGCAGACAATGGGATCGCCGTCGGGGAGGTCGTCCTCGTTGCGGTCGGGATAGAAGAGCAGATACGGCACGTTCAACACGAACACGCCGCCGTGTCCGAACGCGAGGCCGGTGGCCAGGTTCAGCCCGTTGACAAAATCGTGCGCGCGAACGGCGCGGCCATCGCCGTTGGGGTCTTCGAGAATGGTGATCCGGTCCGCACCGCGCGGGCCGTGCGGCGGCGGCTCGGGGACGCGGTCGTAGGTCGTGCGCGACCAGCGGTCCACGACGGCGCGTTTCAGCCCCGCGGGATTGGGGTATTGGAGATATTGCAAAACCCAGAGCCGCCCCCGGGGATCGAACTCGATGCACACAGGTTGCGCGATCAGCGGCTCGGCGGCGACCAGTTGCACCTGCAGGTCCGCGGCGAGCGTCATGCGGCGCGGCGCTTCGGTGGGGGAGAAACCTTGCGCGCCGGTTTTGCGCGGCGCGCCCAGCGCAGCGATCCCGACCGCCGCCAGCAGCGCGGCGAAAAGCCGTCGCGGCGGCGAAGCGGTGCGGATGGCGGCGCCGGGGATCATTCCGATTTTCGATTCACCAAGCCCGCGAACGCGCGGCGCTCGGACCACAGCAGGAACAGCGCGGCCACGGTGATGAACGCGTGCGCCGGACTCCAGCCGCCCTTCACGACGAAGCCGTGGAAACAGAGGATGTTGATGACGATGGGGCCGAGAATGAGCAGGCCGAAGTTGCGCGTCTTCGGCATGATGACAAGCGCGCCGCCGATGATCTCGCAGACCTTCACGAAGGCCATGTAGCCCGTGGGCGCGAAGGCGGCCATGAACTTGCCGGGCAGAGAATCTTCCGGCGGCCCCGGCGGCATGGTGCCGAAAAAGAAGAACAAGCCGCCGGCGAGGAACATGAGGCCGAAGAGGGCCGCGATGATGTGGGTGACGATTTTCATGGGTGGGTTGGGTTTTTGGGGGGACGGGTTTGGTCTAGTTTGGTTGTTTTGCGGTTACTTCCAAATCTCCGGACGCAGGCCGGGGAACACGGAATTGTGGTGGTGAATCATTTTCCAACTGCCGCCGCCGGGCAGGGACAGCCGTGGGGCGCGATAGAAACAGACCATTTCGTAACCGCCCTCGCCCCGACTGCAGCAGGCAGTGACGCGGTAAAACCAAGGCTCACCAGGCACGACATCCAGCAGAAACCAGCAGCTCGCGGTGTCGCCCACGAACTCATAGGCCTTGCCGTCGCGCGTGCGCTCGATGCGGTAGCCGAAAACCCGGGTGCCGTTGCGGGGGCGATCCCACTCCAAGACGAGGATGTTGTTCCCGAAGGGCACGCCCCTGAACCGTCGCACCGGACCGGGGCGACGCTTCGGAAGGGATCGCGGTTGGGGTGACGGTGGTGATTTTCGCTGAATTGATTTTTTCATACACCCGACAGAATGCCAGCGGGGGTGGGTCATCTGCGGGGTATGCCCTGAAGATTTTCGAAAAACATTTCTCACCGCGAAATGACGGCGAATGCAGCGGTCTGAGCGGGCCGGCGAAGATTCCCGTGGCGTAGCCGCAGACGTGAGGAGACGGATCGCGTCGCGAGCGGGGGGCCTTCGCCTCTTCAGGTCGTCGGCTACGAGGCGCGTGATCTCGAATCGGCGTCCGCACGGTCGGTGACGGAAACTCCACACGAAGCGTTAGGCAGGGCGCGTCTGTCCCCGGCCCGCCGCCGCGACATCCGCCCGGGACGCGGCGTGCTGAAGGCAAAGGCGCCCAATTTATCTCGGCTTTTTCACCGCCCGCGGCACGCGACTCGCGCGCGAACTGGATCGCGCGGTCACGGACTTCGTTCCACGAAAGACTCGGCATGGGAGAGTTCTAGCCAAGATCGGCGCACAAGCGAAGCGCCAGTTTCAGTGGCGTGCCCATCACCGGTCAGCGGCGGCGGCGGGTGGCGAAGGCGGTGCTCAGCGTGGTGGCGAGCATCGCGGCGAGGGTGGAGTGGATGACGCGCCGGCGGTTCATGTTTTCTTGGTGTTTTTGACTTCCTTCGACTTCGCAGCCGCCTGCGTCAGCGCCAGATAGTTCTCACTCGTGACGACGCTGCGTCCGCTGCGTTGTTCCAGTTCGCGGCGGGCGTTGCCAGCGACCGTGCCGCCCTCGCGGGCCGCCTGCTGGCTTTGGGGAAAGCCCTGGGCGTCCTTGTTCCGAGTGATCTCGGTCGTAGCGGCCTCGCCGAGCATGGAGAAGATGGAGAGGATGAGTTCAAGGTCGGTCATGTGATCGCGAAGATTCTCGCGCTTGAGCCGCTTGAACTCGGCGTATTCGGCCGGCGTGAGACCGAAGGCGGCTTTGAAAACCTCGGCGGTGAGGATGGCGTACTCCCGTTGCTCCTTCACGCCGCGTTTTTTCCATTCGCCAGTCAGCTCGTCGCGGATGGCGATGGAGCGCATCCGCTTTTCAATCCAGTCGTCGGAGTACACCTTGGCCTGATAGAGTGCGCGGGTGCGTTTGGTGGCCAGCTCGGGATCCTCAATGTCTTGGATGCGTTCGTAGCCGACGCGGGCAAGCCACCGCTTGAATGGCTCGGCCTTCGGGCTGGGAATGCTCTGGATCAGGCGGAAAATACCCTCGGTGTTCCAGCACTGGAGCAACTGCCGTCCGCCGGGGGTGTCGAACTCCAGAGCAAGGGGGGGGGGACAAGTTGTCCCCCCCTTTGAAAACCTCGGACAGCGGCTCGTCGCGCTTGCGGAGCTTCTTGAGATAATCGGCCGGGTTCACCGAATCCGTCATCGCCGCCACCACATCCGTGATGACAAACCACCACTCGCCGCCGTGGATCACGCGGCGGATTTCACGTTTTTGAAAGAGGGCGATGCGGTGGGTGGGGTCGGAGTCCGGGGTGTTCATGGGAGTTCGCTTTCTCGTTTCAGTATGGCGCAGCCAACCGGGTGGAGTTCAAGCAGGATCAACGACCGCAAGATATTCTTCGGCTAGTTCACCGCCCTCACATCACGCGACGAGGAGCCGCGGCGGCTCATGCCGGCAGTCGATTCATTCGTATCTCAACAGCGCAGTGGCGGTGCAATCATGATCGGCGTTGACGCGCAGCCAGCGGGCTTGGAAGGCAGCGGGGAAGGTATGCTCCGTCGGTTGGCCGGAATTGGCGGCGATGAGTTTGTGAGTAATCCAATGTCCCTCACCGGTCAGGTCCACTTCGACACGCACGGTGGTAGCAACACTGACAGTGAGTGTAAGTCGGCGCTGGTCGTAGCCCCAGAGGAGATAAGGATCGCTAGGTTGGTTGGCTTTGACGACGGAGTTATGCCACGGGCCGCCGGTGCCGGTGGGTTTCCCTAGTTTCCAGAGGTCGTCAATCGCACCAGCCCAGACGGCGGCTTTGCCATCGGCGCTGCGGAGGATGTGTTTGTTCGCCGGCGCGTCGGGGCGGGTGCCGGTGAGGATGAGCATGCCGCGGTAGGAGCAGTAATCCATCACCCGGAGACGATGACTAGCGACAGGACGAATCTTGGCGAAGCCGTCGGCATTCTCGGCGGGTAGCTCGTAAAAAGTGCCGTGGGCGCTGAAGACATCACGCTCGGTGGCAACTTCGCGACAAATGCGGAGGAGTCCGGCGCGAGTAGGATCGTCGAAGGCCGCATCGTTTTTCGGCAGACGCCATCGGCGACCGCGGTCATCCACGATGAGAACGCTGGCGGTGTCCACGGTGATGACGTCGCGCGGGATGGCGACTTTGTTTTTCACATAGGTGTGGGCCGCGGGGTCGTTCACGGCGCGGAGCTGCAGGGTCGCGTCGAGTTCGTAGTAACCGGCGTCGGTGGTGTTGGTGCCACTCACAGTCATGGCGGCGAGATGGAGCGTGCGCTTGTTGTCACCCCGCGCGCGGACTAGGCCGGCAAGGTGTGAACCGGTGTCGGAGAGAGAGCCAAGGCCGGTAAACAGGGCGTCGGGCTGAGTCGGGCGCGGGTCGGGATTGCTGAACGTGAAATGAACCGTCGCGGCGGCACAGGCGGTGTCGGACTTCACGCGCACCCACTCGGCGCGGGTATCGTCGGGGAATTCGAACCATGCGGAGTCACCGGGCGGGACGGTGACAGTGCGAAGAGATTTCCACTGACCTTTGCCAGTCAGGTCGAGTTCGAGCGAGAAGCTGGCGGGTGCTTTGCCTCCGTTGACGAAGTGCGCGGAACGGCGCTGCCAGCCGGTGAACAGGAAGGGATCGGAAAGGTCGCCAGCCTTCACCGCATCGCGCAGCCAGACGGCGCCACTGGCCAGTGTCGGACCGAGTTGGTCGGGAGTCTCTGGATCAGTGAACCAAAGGTTGGACTGCGACTGGCCGGGACCTTCGATGCCACCCTTGACCGTGCGCTTGTTGAGAAACTCCGACTTCGCCGAGTCATCGCAGCCGAAGACAAGGCGACTCTTTCCCTCTGGGCCGGCGCCAGTCTCCCCGCGGCAGAAATCACCAATGACTTTGAGATAGGCGGAGCGCGGACGAATGCCGGCGGAGTTCGTGGCGTTGAAGGTTCTCGGGAAACGCCAGAACATCCCGTGCATCGTCATGAGCAGGTCACGTTCGCCTATCTCACGGATGCGCGGCCACTCGGTGTTCCAGCCGTGCGCGCCATCGTAGCTATGACTCGCCTTGGGTAGTCGGAACGCGCGCCACTGCCCGCCGTCGAGCAGCATGAGAATGAGTGAGCGATGATCCCAGCCTATGCTCCAGATGGGATCGGCGTCGGGTTTGTCATTACCGTAAATGCCGCCGGGGCCGGTGACTTCGGTGAACTGATTCCGGCGCACGACAGTCCACGCGTCGGACTTGCCATCCCACGTCGCGAGCACGCCGCTCGGCACGGTGGGATTGGATAAAGCCTCCTTCGCGTGATCGCCGTTGTTCGCATAAATGATCCGACCAAAGCCCGAGTAGAGACCCTTGCCATGATAGCCCGGTAAGTCAGAGTGACGCCCCGCCTTCTTCTGCTCATCCGCCCATAGCTCGGTTACGGCGAGTGACTTTACGTCCACTTCGTAGAGACCTTCCTCCATGGTCGCAGAGTAGATTTTCCCCGCCGGGTCGGTGAGATGCCGGGCATTGCCAGTAGGGCGTCCGAACATCTGCGAGTAGGGAATGACGCGCACCTTGCCCTGTGCGTCCACGACATACGGCCCGATGAAGAGTTGCTGTGACTCGCGATGAATCATGCGGTTCGCCGGCGTGCCACCAATGCTCTCGGGCCGGATGATCTGCTCCAGCGCGGGCGTGATTTCGTAGAACTTATCCGACGAGCCGCTGGGTTTATGCGGCGCATAAGTCACCACCCACAGCCGTCCCGCCCACTGAACCACCGCGCCCGTGCCGCACTCGCCCTCGTTGTTGAACATGGCGAGGTGGGGGTAGATGCCGGAGAGGTTGGGTTGCGCGGCCTTAATGCGAAAGTCACAGAGTCCGCAATAGAGGAACAGAGCGAGGAGGAGAAATGGTTTCATATCGGCTACAGTTACACGGCGGTATTCGGAACATACCGGGCAACCGCCTGCGTCCGGCAGGTTGCCGATCTCGCGGGGCATAAAACGGACAATGAGTTTTCTAAAGTGTCAGTTTAGAAAACTCAAACCTAGAAATAGCCGGCTTTCTTCCGATCTTCCATCGCGGCCTCGCTGGCTTTGTCGTCGGCGCGGGTGCCGCGCTCGGTGACGCGGGCGGCGGCGACCTCGCGGATGATGTCGGACACCGTGTCGGCGGGGCTTTCGATCATGCCGGTGCTGATCATGTCGGCGATGGTGCGGACGCGGCAGACCATGGTCCTGGTGGGTTCCTTGGCCGTCGGGCGCGCGCCGGCGTAGGGATCGGGTTTGGTGGAGTCGGTATGCGCGGGGGGGACGGGTAGCCACTGACCGCCGCGGCGGAAGCATTCGCGGGTGTGGCTGAAGTAGATGTTCGGCACTTCGAGCTTCTCGCGCTGGATGTATTCCCACACGTCCATCTCAGTCCAGTTGGAGAGCGGGAAGACGCGCATGTTTTCGCCCTGGTTGAGGCGGGCGTTGTAGAGATTCCAAATTTCGGGGCGCTGGTTCTTCGGATCCCACTGGCCGAAGGCGTCGCGGAAGCTGAAGAAGCGTTCCTTGGCGCGGGCCTTCTCCTCGTCACGTCGCGCGCCGCCGATGCAGCAGTCGAAACGGAACTCCTCGATGGCACCGAGCAGCACGGGGATCTGGAGCTGGTTGCGGCTGATCTGGCCGGGCGTAGGCGTGGCGAGTCCTTTGGCAAAGGCTTCATCGACGGTGCGGACGATGAGCTTTGCGCCGAGCTGCTTCGCGCGGCGGTCGCGGAACTCAATCAGTTCCGGGAACTCATGGCCGGTCTCGACGTTTAGAAAGGGCATCGGTATCTCCGAAGGGCGGAAGGCTTTTTCGGCGAGGCGCAGGATGCAGATAGAGTCTTTGCCGCCGGAGAAGAGAATGGCGGGACGTTCAAACTCAGCGGCGACCTCGCGCATGATGTGGATGGCCTCGGTTTCCAAATACTGTAAGTGATCGAGGTGGTAGCTGCTCATTAGGGAGGAAGCGGTAAAGGGTTAATGGGTTGAAGGGTTAAAGGGTTGAAGGGAATGGCGTCTCGGCTAGAAGTGCGTCCAGGTCGTGCTCGGTCAGTCCGTAGGCGGGAGATGACTCGTGCAAAGCCAGGGACTCACCCTGCTTTCGTTCACGAAGATGACGGAGGTAGCCAGCCATTACCCGATGGACGCGCCAAGCATTCTCTTTGAGATCTGTGACCTCGGTCGCCGCCAAATAGTTCTCGTCGGTACAAATGTTCAAGTCATCAATCAGTTCCTCAAGTGAGCCGCGGGCAATCAGTGTAAACCGGATCTGTTCCAAATAATGAAAACGTCCGTGGCCTTCGGAAATATTGTTTGTCAGCGACACGGCGGCCCGACGTATCTGGCTTGCCAGTTCAAACTTTTCAAAACTCGGCAGGCGACGCGCGACTCCATACATGACCTTCCGAAACTCCCGCGCCAATTGGTACAGTTCCAAGTCTTCGAAAGTCCTGAACGGCTCATTTCTTTGCGGCGCGGGTTGGTTGTAATTGGTCGATTCGGTCGGTTTCATAGCATGTTATGGTTAACAGGCTGATGGATTAAGAGGCCCACCGGCCCCCCTTCAACCATTCAAGCCATAAACGTTTTAACTCTTCAACTTTTCCCCTCCCCACGCCGCATGGAGGCCGCACTCACGCTTCTCGTCGGCCTTCGCGGGGTCGAAGTAGTCCCATTCGTTCGGGAGGTTGTGTTGCTTGAGATAGGCTTCCATCTCGGCGTCGGACCAATGGAAGACGGGGCTGACTTTGAGAGAGTTGAAGTTGCCGTCGGGCGACACGATGTCGAGGCCGGCGCGGTTGGGGTTTTGGACTTTGCGCAGCGCGGTGAGCCAGACGGTGGGGGCGAGTTCCCTCATGCCGCGCTGGAAGGGTTCGAGTTTCATCACGGTGCTGAAGGCTTTGATGCGTTCCTCGTTCTCGGGAGTGGGTTCGGGCATGCCGCCGTGGACGGCGTCGTAGTGCGCGGCGGTGAGTTTGGGGAGATAGGCTTTGATGTTCAACTTGAGCTGTGCCTTGAGTTGCTCAGCGTGTTTGTAGGTCGCGGGGCGGTTGTAGCCATGGTCCACCCAGAGCACGGGAATGTCAGGCTGAACCTGTGTGACGAGGTGGAGGATGACGGCTTCGTAGGGCCGGAAGTTCGTGGAGACGATGGCGCGACCACCTGCTTGCGCGATCGCCCATTTTACAATGTCGAGGGCGGATTGGTGACGAAGGGTGGCGTTGGCCTGGTTGATTTGTTCTGTTGTCATGGGATTAGTTAGAGCGGAGTAACAATGTGTATCAGGTGCGGGTCAGAAGAGGGCGCGATAAAGTGTGCGGGCACTGAGAATCATGATCAGCAGGCCGACCAGGATCATAAAGGGTTTTACGGGCAATCGCTTGCAGGCCCGCGCGCCGAGCGGTGCGGCGAGGAGACCGCCGAGGCCGAGGCCGAGGATGATGGGCCAGTTAGAGAGGCCGAGGGTGGCGACAAAGACCGTGGAGGAAGCCA
>BJHT01000268.1 GCA_014193395.1 Verrucomicrobiota bacterium | reverse complement strand
GCGGGGAATTCGTCGGTGGCGAATTGACGGAGGGCGGCGAGGAGGTTCTCGGGAGTCTTCGCATGGGCGGCGAGGGCGGCGCGCGTGCCGTCGGGATCGGGGTCGTGGGTTTCGTTGCCCTGCACGGTGCGGGCGAAGGCGGCGGCCAGGGCGTAGTAGTCTTTCTGCGGGAGCGGATCGTATTTGTGATCGTGGCAGCGGACGCAGCCCAGGGTCAGGCCGAGGACGCCGCTGCCGAGTGTGGAGATGATGTCATCGAGTTGATCGTAGCGAATTTTCTCGATGGTCTTGGAAGTAGTCTGGCCGGGGAACGGACCCGCGACGATGAAGCCGACGGCGGCGGCGGCCTCGAAGGTGCCAGGCTGGAGCTTGTCGCCGGCGAGCTGGAACTGAAGGAAGCGGTCGTAGGGAAGATCGGCGTTGAAGGAGCGAATGACCCAGTCGCGGTAGTGGTAAGCACCGGGGCGGAAGCCATCGAATTCATAACCGCCGCTCTCGGCGTAGCGGACGACATCGAGCCAGTGGCGCGCCCAGCGTTCGCCGTAAGCGGTCGAGGCGAGGAGGCGGTCGATGAGGAGTTCGAAGGCTTTCGGCGACTGGTCAGTGACGAAGGCGGTGACTTGCTCGGGCGTGGGCGGCAGGCCGGTGAGATCGAAGCTGGCGCGGCGGATGAGCGTTTCGCGACGGGCCGGAGCACTGAGCGCGAGGCCGACAGCTTCCTGCCGCGCGAGGATGAAGTGGTCGATGGGATTGCGAACGGCGGCGGTGTTCTTGACGACGGGAATGGCGACGGGCTGGAGCGGTTTGAAAGACCACCATTGGCGGCCGGTTTCCAGGTTGATCTCGTGTTTCGCGGCGGCGGGGCGCGGGCCGGTGCGGGGATCGGGCGCGCCTTGGGTGATCCATTTCTCAAAGTCGGCGATGACGGCGTCGGGGAGCTTTTCCTTGGGCGGCATCGCGAGGTCTTCGGTGATGTGGCGGAGGGCTTTGATGAGGAGGCTGTCGGCGGGTTTGCCGGGGAGGAGGGCGGGGCCGGTTTCGCCGCCGTAGAGCAGGCCCTCGCGCGAATCGACGTACAGACCGGACTTGAGTTTGCCCTTCTCCTTGGCCTCGGCGGAGTGACACGAGTAGCACTTCTGCACGAGGACGGGGCGGATTTTATTCTCGAAGAAAGCGAGCTGCTCGGCGGTGGGTTCGGCCGCGCGGAGCGGGAGCGTGGCGAGGGCGGCGAGCGTGGCGAACGTGGCGAGGAGGCGGAGGGACGGCGAGACGGCGAGACGGAGGGAGCGAGGGAGGGGGCGGGCGGCGGGTTTCATGTGATTTAGTGTGGCGTGATAACGGGTCTTGGACGGAGGGGATGCAAGGGGAATTTTGCGGTCAATGCAGGGGAAGTGGCTGGAAACGCGTGCCCAGTGGCGGGGTTTTTCATCCATGTCTCCGGGGCTGCGGAACCGGTCGTCGTCCGCGGTTCGTTGCCCGAGTATTCCGGCTTGCACGGCATGGAACTCAGGCGCTGTGGCGGTCGCGCGCGGGCTGACATTGCCGGCAGAAGAAGGTGCTGCGCGCGGCCTGCACGATGCGTACAATCTTCGCGCCGCAGCGGCGGCATTCGCGGCCGGCACGGTCATAGACCTGCAGCCGTTCTTCATAAAAATCTCCCGCTCCCTCGGCGCGGCCGAAGTAAAAGAGTCCGTCGCGTCCCTGCCGTCCCGACCAGTCCAGGGGCAGCGTGCTGCCGCCTGCGATGGCCTCGGCGAGCACGTCGCGAATCGCCGACCAGAGCCGCGCGACCTGCCGCGCCTGCAGGCGGCGTGCGGCCAGCCGCGGCGAAATGCCGGCGCGAAAGAGCGCCTCGCTGGCGTAGATGTTGCCCACACCGGCGACGAGGGATTGATCGAGCAGTTTGACCTTGATCGCCTGCGCCGAGCGCGCGAGGGCCACGCCGAATTCCTCCACGCTGAACGCGGCGTCCAACGGCTCGGGGCCGAGACGTTCGAGGCTCGCGGTGTCCAGCGTCAGCCGGCCGAAGTAGCGCGTGTCCTCGAAGATGAAATGGTCGCCGCCGAGGTCGAGCACCACGGCCGCGTGCTTGGCGAGCGGCGCGGCGGGGGCCGCGAGATACATGCGGCCGGTCATGCCCAGATGGCCCACGAGCAGCACCGGCGTCGCGCGGCGCGGACTGGCGAGCGTGAAGAGGAGGAATTTCCCGCGGCGGCTTACCTCGCCAAATGTCGCGCCGACGACCCCGCGCGCCAATGCGGCCGGCGTGGTGGGATCGAGCACGAGGCGCCGGCGCACGGTGAGGCCGCGGATGCGGCGCCCGAGCAGTTGCGGGCGCAGGTGGCGGACGAGGACTTCGACTTCGGGCAGTTCGGGCATGACGGGGGCGAAGCTCCAAGGCTAAAGCTCAAAGCTCAAGGGAAACGCCAAGGGGCCAAGTTTCCAATCGGGCCGCCGGTTCGTTTTCCATTTCCACTGAAATCAGCGTCGGTTCGCCGATCGGCATCCGCTCGCATGGCAACGGAGTTTGGTGCTTTGGACTTGGTCATTTCTTTGAGCTTTGGGCTTTGAGCTTTGAGCTTCGCGCCGCCGCGCGTTCCCGCGTCATCCGTACCGATAGGGCTTTTCGAGCGCGAAACTGTTCGGCAGGTGCCGTACCTCGCGCACGGCACCGTCGGCCAGCAGCACTTCCACGATGTCGAAGCGAAAACGCACCTGGGGCTGTTTCAATTTCTTGAGATAATCCAGCGCGGTCTGCGAGAGCAGGCGGCGCTTCCGCGCGTTCACCGCTGCTGCCGGGCGCGTCCAGTCCTCCGAGGAGCGCGTCTTGACTTCGACAAACACGAGGCAGTCGGTCTCGTTTCCCAGCAACAGTTCACCCGCGCGTTTTTGGCTCCGTTCACGAAAGATCAAATCAATCTCGCCCCGGCGGGAACGAAAGTTGGCGGTGAGGAATTGCAGTCCCTGTTTTTGCAGAAAGCGCTTTGCCGCACGCTCGCCCAGTTCCCCGCGCCGTAAATGCTCAGGCCGTGCCGTGCCGGCGAACCAAGTTTTTAGTCTGGCGAAGAGCGTCACCCGCAGGCGATTGAACACGAAACCAACTTGCGGACAATGCTATTCAGACCACCACCCAGCCGTGGCTCCGCTGCGGTCGTGGGAAGCAGTGCGCTCACGAAATCGAACTGCGGTAGTCGCCAAGCGTGCCGAAGGATGAGAGTCGCATCCGCAGGCATCGTCCGGCTCACCGGCCATTCTCGCGCGGATCTCGTTTAGCCGTTTCCATTCAGTTGGCATGGGAGGGGAAACCACAGAGACACGATGCACACAGAGAAAAACGGGGAACATCGCTGACTCCAGGAAATCACCAATCAGAGATAAGTGAACGATCAGCGAGTCCTTGGTTTTCTCTGTGTGCATCGTGTCTCTGTGGTCCAAAACATTCGGTTCGACTGAACGGTTGCGGCTAAGCGGCCTGGTTGCCGGCTCGCCACGCTGGATCACGAATTGAAGCATCATGCCGTGGTGCGGGTGGTCGGATCGGAATTGCTCAGCCGATTCAGTCGGTGCGTGGCCTTCACTGCTTGGGGGGGAAGTAGCCGCCGAGGTGGCGAGGCGGAAACCACATACGCAACCAGCCCGGGAAATCCGCCTCCTCACGTCGGCGGCTACGAGTCGTCGGCGGTTTTCACACTACTTCTACATCGCGCAGGACGATGGCAGTGAGGCGGCGGGTGCTGATGACGCCGGCGAGCCGGCGGGTGCTGCGGCTGTCCACGACGGGAAGGGTGGTAAGGCGATATTCGCGCAGCGTGTTGGCGGCGGTGACGGCGGTGTCGTCGAGGGCGATGGCCACGGGTTTGTCGGACATGAATTTCGAGAGCGGCGTGGTACGCGGGGTCTGGCGGGTTTGTTCCTGGCCGAGGTCGGTCAAGGTGACGATGCCGTCGAGTGTGGCGCCGTCGGCGGAGATGAAGAGGAAATCGGAGGTCGCGCCGGCGAAGGCGGCGAGCGCTTCGGCGAAGGTGGTCGTGGGCTTCAGGAGCGGCTGGGGCGCGGGTTCGAGGAGGTCGCGGACGAGCGTGCGGGCGAGGCGTTCGCGCGCGCCAGGCTGGTTCTGCCACGGATCGAGGAGGCGGCGGTTCAGGGTTCGCGCGAGGGCGTTGCGCAGCGGCGCGAGGGCGGCCGAGAGCTGCGTGAAGACGTTGCGACCGAGCACAAGTACTTCCACGTCGGTGCGGGCACGCACGGTGGCACTGCGTGGCTCGGAGTTGAGCAGCGCCTTCTCGCCGAAGAACGAGCCGGGGCCGAGGACGGTGACGACTTCACCGTCGGGATGCGCGGGCGTGGTGCGCGCGACTTCGACTTCGCCCTGTTCGATCACGTAGAAGTCGGTCGGCGGATCGCCCTGGCGGATGATGACGTCGCCGGGTTTGTAGTGCGCGTGGTTGACGCGGTCGGTGACGGTCGTGCGCAGGTGGCTGAGGTCGCGCGGGAAGAGCAGCAGCCACGCCCAGTCGAAGCCGACTTGAAAGCGGCGCGACCACAGCGGGAGTTTGAAAAGATAAACGCCCCGCCAGATGAACCACGCGATGAAACCGGAGAGCTGGTGGCCGAACATTTCCGCCACCGCGCACTGTCCGCCAATGGAGCAGAGCTGGCCGACGGGCTGGTACGCGAACGGCGTGGCGCCGTAGCCGCGCAGCGCGCGGATGATGTTCTCGGCGACCTGACGGCCTTGGCGTTCGGCGAACTGGCCGGTGGGCGGGCAGGGTTTGCCGTCGGCGCCGTTGAGGATGTGCGCGCAATCGCCGACGGCCCAGACGTTCGTGCGGCCCGTCAGGCGCAGGTCGGGCGTGGTCACGAGGCGGCCTTTTTCCTTCGGGACATTCAGGCGTTCGAGCACGGGCGGCGGCGTGCTGCCAATGGTGCAAACAATGGTCGCGCCGCGGATGAAGGTGCCGTCGCCGAGGCCGACGCCATCGGGCGTGGCGAGTTGCACGCGGGCGTTGAGCAGGAGCTGCACGCCGGATTGCAGCATTTTCTTGCGCGCGAATTCGCGCAGGCCGTCGCCGATGTCGGGCAGGATTTGGTCGCGCGAATGGATGAGGGTCACGCTGGCTTCGTCGGCGCGGAGGTTGGTGAAGAAGCGCAGGCTGCCTTGGAGCAGGTCGTTGATTTCACCGGCCACCTCGACGCCGCTGTAGCCGCCGCCAACGATGATGAACGAAAGGTGCCAGCGGCGGCGCGCGGGGTCGTCGCAGACTTCGGCAAGCTCGAGTTGTTGCAGCACATGCGAGCGCAGGACGGAGGCGTCGCCGACGGTTTTGAGCGGGAAGGCGTGGTCGGCCATGCCGGGGACGACGCCGAGATTGGCCGCGCTGCCACAGGCGATGACGAGGTGATCGAACTGGGTGCGGCGCGGCTGGCCGTCGTGGTTTTCGGTTTCGATTTCGTTCGCGTCGAGATCGATGACGCGCACTTCCTCGGTGCGGCAGCGGATGCCGGGGAGCAGTTCGCGGAGCGGCACGACGACGTCGAGCGGGCTGAGCGAGGAGCCGACGGCGTCGGCGAGCAGCGGGCTGAAGACGGGGTGATTCTCGCGGTTGAACAGGAGGATTTCGGCGGTGTCGGGGCCGAGGTGCTGGCGCAGGGTTTGCGCGCACTTCACGCCGGCGAAACCGCCGCCGAGGATGAGGATGCGAGTGGGCATGGGGGTAGGGGAGGGGATGGGGTCTAGCGTCTAGGGTCTGGGGTCTAGGGTCTGGGGCGAAAGAGTGGGAGTTTTTTTGGGGGGCGGCGGGGGAGGAGGGGAAGGGGAAAATGGAAAAAGGGGGAAGGGGCAAAAGATGGGGAAAAGGCTTTTCCCAAGTTGAAGGTTAGCGGGATTCTGAACTCCGGTCTGGGGTTGCGGCTTGGATGGGGATGATGTGGGAGGCGGAATTCACTCGGGAGATTTCAGGGCGGTATGTTGACCAAGAGGCGGAGAAAGCGGAGCGGCGCGGTGCTGACGGCTTGCGTGTCGCGGATGGTGAGCTGCCAGTGGTCGCCTTGGTCGGTGCGGGTGATGACTTGCGGGGCGGTGAGATCGGTGCCGGTCCAGATGGGGGTCCACGGTGCGCCGGAGAGGTTGGCGGCGGCGGTGAGGTTGACAGTGAGGCCGCTCAGATTTTTCCGGAGTTTGAAGGTGAG
The DNA here is from genome assembly GCA_014193395.1 of Verrucomicrobiota bacterium. Lineage (GTDB taxonomy): Bacteria > Verrucomicrobiota > Verrucomicrobiia > Limisphaerales > BJHT01 > BJHT01. The sequence goes on along the minus strand of BJHT01000268.1, from coordinate 4,000 downwards.
CGCGGGGAAGCGCGTGGCGTTGGTGGTGACGATGGTGGCGTGCGGGCGCGTCGCAACTGCGTCGTTCAGCGCGGGCGATCCCATGAGGGCGAACTCGGCGGCGTTGGGCAGACCGTCGTGATCGGGATCGGCGGCGGGTTGGGCGTTGGTGCCGGTGAGGGAGTTTGCCTGCGCCCAGTCGCTGTAGGCGGAGGTGACGACGGCGGTGAAGGTTTGCGAAACCGTGTTTCCGTCGAGGTCGGTCGCTGTGACGGTGATGAGATTCGTGCCGCCGAGGATCCCTGTGGGGGTGAGAACCAAATTGGTGCCGACGATGGCTGCGGCGACGGTGGCACTGCCGGTGTTGGCGGTCACGGCGTAGGAGAGCGGCTCGATTGCGGTGACGGAGGTGACGAGGAGGAGGTTGGAAAAATCCAGCGTGCTGGGTGCGGGCGGCGCGGTGTCGAGGGGGAAGTTTTCGAAGAGCGTGGGCGTGGAGTTGACGGAAATGGTGTAGCTCGCGGTGGGCAGGCTGGCGAGGGTGTCGGCGACGTCGAGGCCGGTGCCGCAGACGCGGCCGAACGCGGTGAAGCCGCCGTTCTGGTTGTCAAGGTTGGCGGTGTTGTCGGCGAGGTTGATGAACCACTGGTCGGTGGCGCTGTTCGGGTTGCCGCCCACCTTCGCCATCGCGATGGTGCCACGCAGATTGGCGACGCCGGGTTCATTCAACGGACTCGGGTCGGTGGGGATGGTGGTGAAATTCGGCGCGGCGGGTTTGAAGCCGCCGCCTTGCACAATGAATCCGGGCAGCGCGCGATGGATGATGGAGTTGCTGTAGTCGCCGCGGTTCACGTAGTTCAGGAAATTCGTGACGGTCAGTGGCGTCGCGCTGGCGTAGAGCGCCACGTCGAACGTGCCGCGCGTGGTCACGAAGCGGACGGCTTTCTCGGTGTCGCGGTCGGTGAAGAAGGCTGGCAGTGCGAGGGTCGCTGCCGAGCCGCCGGTCGCGAGGGTTTGGTCGGGAATCGCGCCGGTGACGACGGGTGGGCCGGGTGGATAAATGATTCGGAGCGTGAGCGGTTTGGTGAAGGTGCCGAGCGCGGGGTCGGGGTAGTGGACGGTGTTGGTCAGCGTGAAAATGCCCGCCTGTGTTGGGATGCCGCTGATGCGCCGGGTGGCGGGGTCAAACGTCAGGCCGGTCGGGAGCGTGCCGGTGACGGTGATTGAGTCGGGCGCTCCGCCGTCGGTCGAGGCGACGATCGTGTAGGAGAAGGGTTGACCAAACACCGCGGGTTCGTGGTCGCGGTTGACGATGCCGGGGGTGGTGATTTGCAGGAGCGGCGAATTGGCGTCGCCGTCGGCGTCGTAGGCCACGACGACGAACTGGTAGGTCGTGCCCGGCGTGGTGCTGGAAACATTCAGACTGGTCGAGGAGGGCGGCAGCGAGGCGAGCACGTAGAAGGAGCCGGAGTTGCCGGTCCGAAAATAGACAGCGTAACCTTGTTCCCCGACGGAGTTGTCAGTCCACGAGAGTGTGAAGCCGGTCTGTCCGGTGAAAGTGAGCGAGAGGTTTGATGGCGAATTGGGAATGGCGGCGGCCGGGGGGCCGACGGCGAGGACGATCCCGAGGACCGCAAGGATTTGAAGCTGTTGCCAAAATTTCATGCAGGCGTAGCAGACACCCGGATGCGGGAATATGGAAGCACTGGCGGGAGAGGCGCTCCTGCGGTGCGCCGGAAGCGCCGTCACGGCGTCGCGAGAATCCAGCCGCCGGGCGGGAGGGTGGGATTCGGTTGGGCGGTCAGGGTGATGGTGGGGGAATTGGTTGTGTAAAACATCGAGGCAGGTGTGCGCGTGTCGCTGCCGGGATAGCTGGCGACGACGTTGGTCACGGTGAGACCGCTCACGTCATCGAAGACCAGCGCGGGCCGGATGTCGGTGTTGCTCGGGAGAATTTCGAGATTTTGCAGCGTGATGCCCCGGGCGTGGCGGCAGTAAACGCCGAAGGACGGCAGCCAGCCGAACATATCGACGCTCGGATAGCCGGCTTCGTTTTCCGGCACGACCAACTGCGAGAGGTCGCTCACGCCCATCTGGGACATTCGCTGGATGTCGCCGTGGCGGACGACGTGGATGTTGCGGAGCACGATGTTCGAGACGGTCGCGGAGGGGAGGCCGTGGATTTCAATGCCGAAGTCGCGGTTGAGGGTGACGCCGCCGGCGCTGGGGGAAACGCCGGTGGTGGTCACGTCTTCGATGACGATGTCGTAAATCTGGCCGGGGACCGGCGGGGAGACGGTTTGGCCGGTGCCGCGATTGCCGAGGCGGATGAAGATGGGCGAGCGTGTGCCTTCGCACTGGATGCGGCTGACGCGGACGTTGCGGAGAATGCCGCCATCGACGGATTCGAGGGCGATGCCGGAATGACAGCCGATGTCGAGCTTGTGGGCGCGCGTGCGGCAGTCGGTGTAGAGGACATTCTCGACCACGCCGACGCGGCTTTCGGTGCCGATTTTCAGCGCGTAGCTGGGGGTGGAGAGGTTGCAGTTGGAGATGGTGATGTTGCTGCTGAAGTTCGCCGCCGGCGAGGGATCGCCGTTTTTGATGGCGATGCAGTCGTCGCCGGTGGCGATGTTGCAGCCGGTGATGAGTACGTTCTTGGATTGCGCCACGTCGATGCCGTCGGTGTTGGGGCCATAGTAATCATTGAGGATCGTGACATTCCTGATGGTCACGTTGGTCGAGGAGTAGGGCGAGAGGGACCACGACGGGGAGTTCACGATGGTGATGCCGTCCACGACGACGTTGCTGCAACTGTGGAACTGGATCAGCGGCACCGGGCGGGACTGGCGCGGGCTGTACCAAGTGGTGGGGTTGGCGACGACGTTCCAATAGTTGGAGCCCTGGCCGTTGATGACGCCGGGGCCGCGCAGGGCGACGTTGGTCGCGGATACGGCGCGGAACAAATATTTCAAGGGCGTGTATTCGGTGTAGAGGCGCGGGCCATCGATGAAACTTTCGGGGGCGAACTGCAGGGTTACGTTGTTTTTGATGGTGACCATGTTGAGGCGGTAGCGACCGGGCGGAAAGAGCACCACGCCGCCGCCGGCCGCGGTGGCGGCGTCGATGGCTTGTTGCACCGCCGGGGTGCTCCAGTTCAAGCCGGATGCATCGGCTCCGTAGGCGAGGATGTTGAACGGCGCGGCGGCGTGCGTCGCGGACGAGCCGGACAGCAGCGCCGCGCAGAGCCACAGCGCGAGGAGGCCGCGGACCGACGGCGGGGCAGGGGAGGTGGGTGCGGAACAAGTGTGCATAAGTGCGGGGCGGGCGCGGCTCATTGGAAGGTGAGGCTGCCGCCGGTCCCGGCCGCCACGAACACGCCGCCGCCGACATGCACCAGTTCGATGGCCGACCAGGCGGCACCGGTGACGCTGCCGGTTTCGCCGGCGGTCGTGGCGCTGGCTCCGGTGCGGATTTGCTGGCCGCTGTTTTGCGCGACGATCCAGCCGGTGTTGATGCCGATCACGCGGACGACATCGCCGACGTCCGGGGCGGCGGGCAGGGTGAGGGTCACTATGGCGGCGTTGGTGAGGAGGTAGCCGGAGTTGGACTGAGCCGTGGCGGTGGTGCCTGCGACGGTCTGCCAGCGCAGCGCGCCCGGACCGGTGAAGGTGCCGACAAATTGGTTGTTCAGATTTGTCGCGATGACCGCGGCGGCGAAGGTGTTGGTGCCGGTGAAAAGATTGGTGCCGTTGAGCAGGGCGACGTTGGTGGAGAGGCGGGCGTCGGCGAGCGTGCCCGTCGTGATTTTCGCCGCGTGCAGGTCGGGAATCTGACTCGCGGTGAAGGTGCCGGTCGTGATCTGGGCGGCGTCGAGCGCGGGGATTTGTGTGGTCGCGAGGACGCCGGCGAGCGCGGTGGGCGGGAGGTTGGTGAGGTTCGCGGCGTTGCCGGTGAAAGTGCCGGAGAAGCTGCCGGCGAAGTTACCGGCGAACGTGTTGCTGGCGTTGGTCGCGACGAG
>BJHT01000267.1 GCA_014193395.1 Verrucomicrobiota bacterium | reverse complement strand
AGGCGGCGGAGGTGACGAGGAGTTGGAGGAAGACTGTGGGGTCCCAGGGCAGGGGCAACATTTCGGTGGCGAGCCAGTCGAGCATTTCGGGTTGGCTCGGGAGTTCGCCTTGGGAGCCGAATTCCTCGCTCGTGCGGACGATGCCGGTGCCGAAGATTTGTTCCCAGAAACGGTTGGCGATGACGCGCGCGGTGAGCGGGTTGTTGTCGTCCACGACCCAGCGGGCGAGCGTGAGGCGGTTGCGCGGGGCGTCCTTGGGCAGGGGATGGAGCGCAACGGGGACGGCCTCGGTGACTTCCTCGCCGAGGTCCTGCCAGTTGCCGCGAATCTGGATGCGGGTCTTGCGGCGCTGGTCGCCGGCGAGTTCGCGATTGACGGGCACGGTCATCGGCTTGAGGTCGGCGAGTTCCTTGGTCACGGCGGCGGCGCGGTCGCGTTCGGTTTTCGCTTCGGGAGCGAGTTTGCGGACGTAGTGTTCGCGGAGCTCGGACTGTTGCGCCGGGGTGCGTTTGTCGGCGGCGGTGGTGAGCAGGGTGACAATGTTGGCGGGGGTGCGGGCTTGTTCTGCCGCGCCGTTGTCGCCGGTGATGCTGAGGCGGAAACAGCCGAGGGTCTGGTTGGCGGGGCCGGCGCTGTGCTCGATCGTGAGTGTGAGGGTCGCGCCCTCGGCGACGGTCAGCGGCTTCTCGGCGATGAGCGTGAGGGTCGCGGCGCTGCCGCTGTGGGACCAGCCCTTGTTTTTGTCGGAACCGCTGATGGCGGCCTCGGCGTCGGTGCCCGCGCTGGCGATGGCGGTTGTGAATTTGACGGATTCGCTGCCGCCGGGGCCGACCTCGGCGCTCGGCTTGGGCTGGTCCTTCACGGTGCGCTCGAAGGTCGGCTCGCGCTTCTCGTCGAGCACGCGGACGCGGAAATTGGTGAGCTCCCCGTCGCGGGTGTCAGTGCGGCTCCAGACGACGATGCGGTCGATGGTGCGCGGGGATTGGAGATCAACTTCCCACCACGGATTGGTGTCACCGGTGGCGGTGTGTGAGACGGAGTTGCCCTTGAAATAATCGCCGTCGGTCTTGCCGTCGATGGCGCGTTTGGCCTCGCCCTCGAAGCCCGTGGTGCTCTGTTTGGCGGTGCCTTTGACCGCGATATTTTCGGTACCGCTGAAGATCTGGACCTCGGCGAGTTGCAGGTGGCGCTTGCCGGGGTTGGGCAGTTCGATGCGCACGTAGCGGCCTTGCGCGGTCGCGCCGGACGAGGGGGCTTTCACGGTGCCGGTCACTTGCGTGAGGTTGAATTTTCCTTTCGGGCCGTTGCCGGGGCCGCCGTCGGTGAGCGATTTGTCGGTGAGGGCTTCGACGCGGACGGCGCTGAGTTTGCCGGCCTTGAGCGGGAGCGTGACGGTGTAGGTGTCCTTGGCCTCGCCTTTCGCGGCGAGCAGCGCGCCGTCGGCGCGCGTCGTGATTTTCGCGCCGGCCTTCGATTTCGCGGTCGGCGACGCGGGCGTGTGCCAGTCGAGTTTCACGGGGAAGGATTGCTCCCATTTCGCAAAGCCGCCGAGCCACGCGGGCGGGGGTTGTTTGAACTTGTTGTCGAGCTGTTGGCGTTCGGATTCGAGCTTCGCTTTCCGCTCCTTTTGTTCCGCGGTGTAGAACTCGAACAGCGGCGACTCATCCCGCTTGTCGGCGTCGGCCGTGTTGTTGAGGAAGGCGAAGAATTGATAGTATTCCTTCTGCGAGAAGGGGTCGTATTTGTGCGTGTGGCATTGGGCGCAATTGAGCGAGCTGCCGAGCCAGACGGAGGAGGTGGTGGCCACGCGATCCACGATGGCGGCGTTGCGCCATTCTTCGTCGTTGGTGCCGCCTTCGTTGTTGGTCATCGTGTTGCGATGGAAGGCGGTGGCCTTGAGCTGGTCGTCGGTGGGGTTGTCGAGGAGGTCGCCGGCGAGTTGCTCGATGGTGAACTGGTCGAAGGGGAGGTTGCGGTTGAAGGCGTTGATCACGTAATCGCGGAAGGCCCAGATGACGCGCGGCGGATCGTCGGCATACCCGGCGCTGTCGGCATAGCGCGCGAGGTCGAGCCACATGCGCGCCCAGTGCTCGCCGAACGCGGGCTTGTTCAACTGCCGGTCCACGAAGGCTTCGTAGGCGGTGGTGGATTTGTCGGCGACGAAGGCGTCCACCTCGGCGGGCGTGGGCGGCAGGCCGGTGAGATCGAGCGCGACGCGGCGGGCGAGCGTGTAACGGTCGGCCTCGGCCTGCGGGCGGAGGCCCTCGCGTTCGAGGCGCGCGAGGATGAAATGGTCCAGGCCGGTGCGCGCCCAGTCCTTGAGCTTGGTCGTCGGGAAGGGCGGGCGCTCGGGTTTTTCGTAGGCCCAGTGACGGGCGAATTTCGCGCCGCCGGCGATCCAGCGTTGGAAGAGATCAATCTCCGCCGTGGTGAGTTTCTTCTTCATCTTCGGCGGCGGCATCACGTCATCGGGATCGCTCGTCGTGATGCGTTTGATGAGGTCGCTGGCTTCGGGTTTGCCGGGGACGATGGCCGCGTGGCCGCCGAGATCGCGTGTGGCGCCCTCGAAAGTGTCGAGGCGCAGGCCGCCTTTCGGGCCTTTGCGTTCCTTCTCGTCGGGGCCGTGGCAGTGCCAGCATTTGCTGGAGAGGATGGGGCGGATGTCGCGGTTGAAATCGGGCGTGGCCGTGGAGGTGGCGGGTGCGGCGGCAGCTGTGGCGGGCCGGGGGACAATGGTGACGAGGAGGGCGATGGCGTGGGCCGCGGCGGCGAGAAAACGCAGGGAGTGTCGATGCAACATGGTCATGGGATTTAGGCTACGGAGAACGGATTCAATTGAAACTGGGAAATGACGGAAGGAGGAAGAAGGACCAAGTTCAAAGCTCAAAGCTCAAGGGAATTATCAAGCGCCAAGCGCCAAAGCGCGGGTGTGGAGGGGGGCACCGCCTGGGATTTCCTGTTCCCTCTCTGCGTCCTTTCCCATCTCTGCGGTGTTCTTTCTGGCGCTTCGAGGCCGTTCGAGGCGTTCTTCAATACACCGCAGAGATCGGGAGGAACGCAGAGCAGCAGGTAAGGCGCGGCGCGTTGTTTTTGGCCCGAGCGCCCGTCCGACGCCGTCACGCGACCAGTTCGTGGAGGATGTTTCCGGCGAGACCGGTCAGGCGGAAGTCGAGGCCGTTGTAGCGGTACGTGAGCTTCTCGTGCTCGATGCCGAGGAGATGCAGGATCGTCGCGTGGAGATCGTTGGCCTGGACTTTGTTCTCGACCGCCTTGTAGCCGAATTCATCCGTCGCGCCGTAGTGAAAACCCGGACGCGCGCCGCCGCCGGCCATCCAGATGGTGAAGCCGTTGGGATTGTGATCGCGCCCGAGGCTGCCCTGCGAATCGCTGGTGCGCCCGAACTCGCCGCCCCAGATCACCAGCGTGTCCTCCAGCAATCCGCGCGCGGCGAGGTCGTGCAGCAGCGCGGCGGCGGGTTGATCCGTCGCGACGGCGCACGAGCGGTGGTTTTTCTCGATGTCGTTGTGGCCGTCCCACGGCACGTCGTTCACGCTGCCATCGCCCCCGGCACTTTTGCCCGCGAAGATTTGCACATAGCGCACACCGCGCTCGATCAGCCGGCGCGCGAGCAGGCACTGGCGACCGAAGGTGCCGCAAACCTTGCTGTCGATGCCGTAGAGTTCCTTGGTCGCCGTGGTTTCATCGGCCAGGTCCAGCGCCTCGGGCGCGGCGGTTTGCATCCGGTAGGCCAGCTCGAAGGAATTGATCCGCGCCAGCAGTTCGGACTGCAGCGGGCGCAGCTTGGCGTGGTCGGCGTTCACGTCGCGCAACAGGTCGAGCGTGGCGCGCTGTTGCGTTTCGGACTCGTCCTTGGCGCGGAGGAGATTGTCGATGGTCTCCTTGCGGCGCGCGTCCAGCGTGAGCGCCTGATAGGTCTTGGGAAGGAAACCGGCGCTCCAAATCGCATCGTCGCCGCGCGGGCGCGTCTCGTGCATCACGACGAACGACGGGAGGTTCTGGTTCTCCGCGCCGAGGCCGTAGCTGATCCACGAACCGGCGCTCGGACGCCCCGGAATGCTCGCGCCGCACATCAATTCCATCGAGGCGGGCGCGTGGTTATTCGCCTTCAGGTGCATTGAGTGGATGAAGCACATCTTGTCCACATGCTGCGCGAGATTGGGGAAAATGTCCGACACCCACGAACCCGACTGCCCGTGCTGTTTCCAGCCGAACGGCGACGCGAGAATCTTCCCGCTCGTCGTGAAGAAGCCCGTCTTCGGATCGCTGCCGGGCAGCGTCTGCCCGCCGCGCTTCTGCAACTCCGGTTTGTAATCCCACGTATCCACCTGCGACGGCGCGCCGGTCATGAACAACCAGATCACCCGCTTGGCCCGCGCCGGCAGCATCGGCGGCCGCACGGCCAGCGGATTGGCGGCATTGACCGTGACCGCCGCGCCGCCGTGCTGTTCGCCGAGCAGCGTCGCCAGCGCGAGCGTGCCGAATCCCAGCCCGGATTGACGGAGAAAATCGCGGCGCGTGGGGAGAGGAATGTCGATCGGCTTCGGAGAATTCATGCGCGGCAGACTAGGAGGCAAGGCGGGGGATTCAAGGCGCGGTTTGCGCGAGCTGCGTTACGAGGCGCAGTTCTGTTTTTTTTGCAACACCCGCCCAATTCCTGCGGTCCCGCAGGGACATTTGAAAATAGCCCAGCACTTCAGTGCTGGGTCGCATTGGGGGAAGAACCAAGTCCCGACAGGGACGGCCGATTTAGCTGGCAAGTGACTCGGTCGTCCCTGCGGGACTTGCGGGGTGAATCGCCGCGGACCCAGCACTCAAGTGCTGGGCTATTCTCAGTCGTCCCTCCGGGACGGCCAAAACCGTGCCGCGTCGCGGCAAAAAGCTGAGCTGCGCCCAACGTTCCGCACTTTCAGGCTGCTGGCTTGAATCCATGGCCTCGGGTGCTAAAGCCCACGACCTCGTTGCCGCTTGCCGCTTCCGCCGCGCGAGGCTACGGTCGCCGCCCACCAAACAGTCAGCATCCGAACACTCCCATGAATGCTTCATTACTCGTCCGCGCCTCCCGGCTGGTTGTTTCGTTGCTGCTGTTCCTCGCGCTACCCGTCGTGTCACCGGCGGCTGACGCGCCGCCGGTGAATGGTCCGGCCAGTGCGACGAAGGAGCGGCCGTGGGTGAACACGCTGGGGATGAAGTTCGTGCCGGTGGCGGGGACGGAGGTGTTGTTCAGCGTGTGGGAGACGCGGGTGCAGGACTACGCGGCGTTTGAGAACGCGACGAACCGCGAAGGGGATAGGCCGAGTTTTATGCAGGAGATCACGCATCCGGTGGTGGAGGTGAATTGGGACGATGCGCAGGCGTTTGCAAAATGGCTGACAGAAAAGGAACGGCGCGACGGGACGCTGGCGGCGGGGCAGAGCTACCGGCTGCCGCAGGATTGGGAGTGGAGCGTGGCGGTGGGGTTGCCCGAGGCACGGGCGGGGACGCCGAAGGAGAAGGCCGGGGTCATCAAAGACGTGTATCCGTGGGGCACGCAGTGGCCGCCGCCGGTTGGGGCGGGGAACTTTTCGGACCAGACGGCTAAGGCCAAAGGCAGCCGGGTCAGATATATTGGTGGGTATAACGACGGGTATGCGTGGACGTCCCCGGTAGGGAGTTTTGGGGCGAACCGCTTCGGACTTTTCGATCTGAGTGGGAATGCGTGGGAGTGGTGTGAGGATTGGTACGATGCGGAACAGAAACGCCGGGTCCTGCGTGGCGGGTCGTGGGACGTTGACCACCCGTTCTACTTGTTGTCTTCCTACCGCGTCAGCTACGCCCCCGTTTATCGCACCGACGACGTCGGTTTTCGGTTGGTGTTGGTGGGTTCTGGTGGTGCGCGCTAGCGTTGCCAGGGGTTGCTTGCCGTGCGGTGCTTTGGCGCGTTAGTCCCCTGCTCCAATTCCCTTTTTTCTTTCCCTTTTTCGCGCGCGCAGCACCCCGGCGCGCGGCGTTCACGCCGCTTCAGCGTCCGAATGCGATCCTGCGTTCGCACCCGCCCGGACGTTCGCACGCTGAAGCGGCATAAATGCCGCGCGCCTCCACCCCCTCGGTACCGCAGGCGTCCTCGCCTGCGAGTTCCGGCGGCGTCTCGCCGCCAGGACCGATGGCTGGGGCGAGGACGCCCCGCCACTCGCAGGCGAGACGCCTGCGGTACGCACGGAGAGCGCCCGTCCCCGGGCGCAGCAGGGTGGAGCGTGAGGAAGTCGTGGGTAAATCCACGCGGTTCACGCGTGGGCGGACGTCGCTGCGGCCGGGACGGCCGCACTCCGGCGCATCCCCGGGGCCGCAGACGTCCTCGCCGGCGTGTTCGGGACGGGGTCGGATCGCGTGGCTCCGCTGGGCGTCCCGCCCTGGTTCAGGTCCCCATCCGAATCGCAAAACCCGGCGGAAATCCGGCACTTTCCCGCACTTTCCGGCGCGGCGGTGCTGCGCGGGTGCCGTTGTTGACTCGCCCAAACGCGACGGCCATATTGCGAAAAATGAATCTCGATTTATCGCATCTGCTCGGTCGGTGGGACTACACCCCGGGGCAGGTGCTCACCCGGCGGATCAAGGGGCGGGACGGCACGGAAAAAATCCAGATGCGCATCGATCTGGGCCTGTTGCAGATGAATTGCGACGGCCGGCCGGACGGCAAACGGCCGCTCGGGCACGACTCGTATTTCGATTATTACTCCAGCCTCTGTGAGAAGCGTCGCGCGGCGGGCGAGGGTTTCAGCCTGGCCGGCGAGGATTGCTTCAAGCTCCAACAGGAACTCATCCAGTTTCATCACCGTTACATCTGCCTGTTTGAACTCGGGGACTACGAGGCCGCCATCCGCGATGCGCAGCGCAATCTGGCTGCCATCCACTTTGTCGAAGCTCAGGCGGAATCGATCGAGTTGGCGTGGAGCCTCCTCCAGTTCCAGCCGCAGGTGCTCATGTTGCTGGCGCGCGCGCGTGGCACGCAGGCGCTCAATGCCGGGAAATTTGAGGCCGCGCAACAGGTCGTCGCCGAGGGCATCAGCCTGATCCGCAACTTCTACGAAGGCCACGCCAAGCAGGAACTGATGGAGCACAGCGGCGAAGTGGCGTCGCTGGAATCGTGGGCGGCGGCCATTCACAGCAGCCGTCCGCTCTCCGATCTGGAGCGGCTCGAGGCCGATCTGCAGGAGGCGTTGCGTCGCGAAGATTACGAGAAGGCCGCGCAGGTGCGGGACGCGATGAAGAAGCTGAAGCCTTCGAGCTGAAGCGCGCGCCACCGCGGTGGTGCGTTTGATTCGGGCGATTTCTTCCGCGTGAGTCTTCCGGCCGGACTTGTTTTCTGAACCGTAATTTTGCCTTGGAGCCGATTCATTTGAACCACAGAGACACGATGAACACAGAGAAGACCGGGAATTTGCCGGCTGCGATTGGTTCGCTGATTGCTGACTTTTTGAAACTGCCGCCGGCCTTGGTTTTTCTCTGTGTTCATCGTGTCTCTGTGGTCAACTTCCCATTTGCGAAGGCGTAGCCACGACCACGAGCCGTCATTTTTAACCCATCCTCACTCCTCCCCATGATCACCGCCCGCGCCGCCGTTCTCGAAAGCTTCAAAACCCCGCTGCAACTCCGCGACTATCCTTTGCCCGCGCGGCCGGAGCCGGGCGCGGTGCTGGTGCGCACCGAGATGGCGGGCATCTGTGGCACCGACGTGCATCTGTGGAAAGGCGAGCTGCCGATTGCGCTGCCGGTCATTCTCGGCCACGAGACTGTGGGCCGCATCGAACAGCTCGGCGACGGCGTGGAGACGGATTGGAATGGCGAGGCCCTGAAGCTGGGCGACCGCGTGACGTGGAATTCCGCGACCTCGTGCGGCAAGTGCTACTACTGCGCGCAGAAACGCCAGCCCACGCGCTGCCCGCATCGACGCGCCTACGGGATCGGGTATCGGTGCGATCAGGCGCCGCATTTCCTCGGCGGGTATGCGGATTTTCACTATCTGCGGCCGGGCGCGACGATTTTCAAACTGCCCGACGATCTGCCCACCGAAGCGGTGGTCGGCGCCGGGTGCGCGTTGATCACGGCCATTCACGGGGTCGAGCGCACGGGCGTCGCATGGAGTGACAACGTGGTCGTGCAAGGCGCCGGGCCGGTGGGCATCGCGGCGCTCGCGGTGGCCAAGAGCGCGGGCGCGGGCCAGGTGATTGTCATTGGCGGCCCGAAGCATCGCCTCGATCTGGCCCGGCGTTTTGGCGCGGACCATGTGATCGACCTCGACACGGTGCGCACGCCGGCGGAGCGACTCGCCGAGGTGCGGCGACTGACCGGCGGTTACGGCGCGGACGTGGTGCTGGAATGTGTCGGCATTCCCGGCGCGGTCGTCGAGGGCATGGAACTGTGCCGCGATGGCGGGAAATATCTCGTGCTCGGCCATTACTGCGACGCGGGGCCGGTGACGTGGAACCCGCATGTGATCACGCGCAAGCAGCTCCAGGTCTTCGGTTCGTGGTCGAGCGAGTCGCGGCATCTGCTGGCGGCGATCCAGTTTCTCCGGCGCACGCAGAAAGAGTTCCCGTTCGCCGAGATGGTTTCGCACCGCTTCTCGCTGGCGCAGGCGAACGTGGCCTTGGAAACCACCGCCGCGTGGGCGGGATCGAAGTCGGTGATCGTGCCGGGGTTGGAGGGTTGAGGCGTCGTCGCGGAGCAGGAGTGCGGCCTTCGGAGCTACTGGGAAAAGTCCACCGTGGGTCAGCGGGCGCCGACGTGAGGAGGCGGATTTCCCGCGGGTCGTGTGAGGTTCATCCGCCTCCTCACGTCGGCGGCTACGGCCAGGTGGCTGAACCGATTGACGCCCGTCCTCAGCCTGCCGCGGGCGGCGCGTGTTGGGCGAGGAGGCGCTGATACAACTGGTGCGTCTCGGTGACCATGCGCTCGACGGAAAAGGAATCGCGCACGAGGGCTTGGCCGCGCTGGCCGAGGCGGGCGCGGAGCGCGGGGGCCGCGGCGAGTTGCTGAAGGCGCTCGCGCAGGGTCGTGAGGTCGCCGGGCGCGACGAGGAAGCCGGTTTCGTGGTCGAGGCAGACTTCGCGCGCGCCATCGCAGTCGTAGGCGACGATGGGCTTGGCGGCGGCGAGGGCCTGGGTCAGGGCGCGGGGCAGGCCTTCGCGGCGGGAGAGATGGACCACGGCGTCCATGATGCCGATGAGCGCGGAAACTTCCTCGGGAGGCACGAGTCCGGTGAACACGAAATGCCGCTCCAGTCCGAGCGCGCGGGCTTTTTCCTCGAAGCGCTGCCGCCAGAGACCGTCGCCGACGAAAAGGAATTTCAGGCGCGGAATCGCGGCCACGAGGGCGGGGGCGATGGCGAACAGCTCGTCGTGGCCTTTGAGCCGGAAGAGTCGCGCGATTTTGCCGATGACGAAATCATCGGGCGCGAGGCCGAGACGGGCGCGCAGGGTAGGGGAGTTCTCGGCCTGTAGAAACGGCGCGAGCTCGAAGCCGCTGAAGATGCGGGTGTATTGCTCGCGCTGACCAATGCCGGCACGGAGATACTGCTCGGTCATCGCGTTGGCCACGACGGTGAAGTGAGTGGTGCTGCGCGCGGCGAGTTTTTCGGCGGTGAGGAAAACCTGGTTGGCGATCGCGCCTTGGAAATCGCCGAAGGACGGGCCGTGGATGGTGTGGATGATGACGGGCACGCGGGCGCTGCGGGCGGCAAGGCGGCCGAGCACGCCGGCCTTGCCGCTGTGGGTGTGGACGATGTCGGGACGCGCGGCGCGGAACATCTGCTGGAGTCGTCGCCACGCGAGCACGTCGTGCCACGGATGCACGGGGCGGACGAGTTCGGGAATGACGGTGAGCAGGCCGGGCGCGGCGGCGAAGCGGGGTTCGAGCGTGCCTTCGGGGCCGGTGGTGGGGCCGGAGATCAGGCTGACTTCGACGCCGGGAAGCGCGCGCAATCCGAAGACGGTGGCGACGGTGTTTTCCTGGGCACCGCCGACGATGAGGCGCGTGATGACGTGGACGACGCGCATGGGTGGTTCAGGCGGGAAGGGGATTTCTTAACCGCGGATGGACACGGATGGACACAGGGCGGCCGGGCCGCAACCCAAGCGGAGCGCGACCGGTCCCCGGTCGCAGCGGCACCATCGGAGCCAGGGCGCTCGGGTTTTCTTGCGCCTTCGCAGGTGCGGAGCCGCTGCGGGC
>BJHT01000266.1 GCA_014193395.1 Verrucomicrobiota bacterium | reverse complement strand
CGGCAGCGCCAGCCCGCAGCCCACCGTGAGAAACATCAGCACGATGATCAGCGGCGGTTGCGTGAACGCGAACCCGAGCGCGAATCCGAGGAACGGCGCGCTGCACGGCGTCGCCAGCACCGTTGCCAGCACGCCGTTGAAGAACGCCCCGCTCGCGCCCTCGCGCGACGCCAGCTCGCCCGCCGCACCCATCGCCGTGCCGCCGAGCGACACCTCGAACACGCCGAACAAATTCAGCGCCACCAACACCACCAGCGTCGTGATCGCGATGAGGAACTGCGGATTCTGAAACTGCATCCCCCAACTCGCGTCGCGCCCCGCGCGTTGCACACCGATGATCATGCCCGCCAGCACGAGGAACGAGCACAGCACACCGAGGCCATAGACCAGCCCGAGCTTGCGCACGCGCCCCGGCGCCTCGCGGCTCTGGTTCACGAAGCCGAGAATCTTCAGCGCAATCACCGGCAGCACGCACGGCATGATGTTCAAAATCAGCCCGCCGATGAACGCGAGGCCGAGCATGGCGAAGAGGGAGGTTTCGGTGGTGGGCTTCTTCGGCGTCGCCGCCACCGCGGCCGGTGCGGTGCTCGCGTTTGCGGCGGTCGTGACCGCCGCGAGCGGCAGGTTCACCTCGAACGCCGCGAGCGCCTTGCCCTTCGCATCCAGCTCGACCAGCACGCCCGTCAAGCGCTCGGGCCAGACGCCCTTGTTGCTCTGGATGACCTTGCGCAAGCGCGCGTGAACGCCGTCGCTCTTCACTCGTTCCGTCGCCGCCAGCACTTCGAAATCGCGGCTGGCATCGGGATAAAAATCAAACTTCGCCGCCGGATTTCGCGGCTGCCATTCGAGCAGCGCGGGACGCGATTTGTCCTTCGCCGGGGCGTCCCATGAGGCTTTGGCCGAGATCGTCGCGCCCAGCTCGGGCAATTGTTTCCGCGCCGTTTCGATCACCGCGGCGGCCGTCGAGGGCGTCGTCGCCTCGCCGATCGTCAGCGTCGCGCTCACGTTTCCGCCGCCGGGGACGCACTGCTTTTCGCATTCGATCCACGAAACCTTGGCCTTGATCTCCGCCGGGACAGCGGTCACTCCGCTTCCAATCGTCAGCGGCACGAGCAGGAAAATTTCGCCGTGATGGATGTAGGTCGTCAGCCCGTCGAGCGCGTCCTTTTCCGGCACGGGCCACAGGATTTCCCCGGCAGCGATTCCTGCCGGCAGCTCCCACTCGATCTTCGTCGGCGAACCCGATTCGCCCGAATTGCGCCAGTAGGTGTGCCAGCCCGGCGCCATCTGCAATCGCACCGCCGCCGTCACCACGTCGCCCGCCCGCGCCGCGTCGTGCGACAGCAGCAAGGCAGCCTTGGTCGCCGCCGCCCGCAGCGACTGCGGCCCTGCGACCAACCCCGACGCCAGCAAGCACACCGACAGGAAAAATCTCATGCGCGACAACGTGCCGCAAAGCCGGGCGCGGTGAAACTCCAATTCGTAATTCTGAAGGCGAACAACCAGCCACGGCCGCGAACCAGCCATTCCGGGTGAAGCCCTCCCCTTCGTCCCGGAGGGACACCGCAGGAAATTAGCCGGGGGCAAGTCCGCGCCAGCGGACGCAGCCCCCGGTTGGCGCGAAGAGTGTGCCCATGCCCCAGCGGGGCATCGCAGAATTCTTCCCGATTCTCGCCGCGGCAGGCGTATCTCTGCCTCGCGCCATCGCCCGGGGGCGAGGTTCATCAAGGTGACTCACTACCGAGAGGTCTCAGTCTTTGCGAAAGTTCGCGCAGACCGCACCGCGACCTCCGCCGCCCTCGCCTCCGTTCAGAACGGAGGCGAGGGCGGCGAGCTGAGGCGCTCGGCCACAGCGAGACCGGGTAGAATGGTGGGGGCACCCCTGTCCCCGTTCGCGCCTCGCGGGGCGAGGGAGACAGACGCCGTCCCTGTTACCACGATTCCGGCATGAACTTCTCGCCACGATTAATATCCACTGCGGAGGAGCATGAAGCGACTCGCTATACCACAGATGAAACGCTTCAGTCTGAGGGTGATTTTGGCATCTGGCCCCAATTCACCACCCCGAGGAAGACACATAACAGTGGAAAGGCCATGCTCGCTACGGCTTGAAATCCCGGTGTCATTGTGGGCTTGAAGGGAACTGCAAAATAGACAATTAGCCCGGAGACAATTCCAAATGTCGTGTAGCGCAGAATCCACCGAAACCTCATCAAGGTAAGGTTATCCCCAAAGCGTCGGATTTTGAGCGTCACGAACCGGATGTATGCCTCGCGCAGAAGCTCTACCAACACGACCAAGGCCAAATAGGCAGCTATCCCGGTTCCTACCTGCCTAAGATCAATTAGCTCAGAATTGTATTCCACGGCATGGAAGACTGGTGACTGATTAATACCGGTTCCATCCTTGGCTAGACTCCCAGTTCCTTCCTTACCTTACGCACGCCTTCCACCATGTTCTCGAGCTTTTGTTTGGCGGCCCAGCGGGCGGTTTGGCTGAGGCCGCAGTCGGGGGCGAAGACGAGGCGGTCGGAGGGGGCGAAGTCGAGGCAGCGGCGGACGCGGCGGGCGATGTCGTCGGGGGTTTCGAGGTAGTAGCTTTTCACGTCGATGATGCCGATGGCGGCGTCGCAGCGGCGGGCGATGTGAGTGATGAGTTCGAGTTCGGCGAATTCGCGGCTGGCCATCTCGACGTGCATTTCGTCGCACTTGAAATCGAGGAAGGCGGGGAACATGGGACCGAGCTGGCGGGGGCCGACGGCGCGGGCCTTGTAGTTGCCGAAGCAGAGATGGGTGCAGACGCGGGTGCGGCCGGTGACGGTCTCGACGGTGCGGTTGAAGATGTCCACAAAGCGGCGCGGGTCTTCTTTGTGGGCGTAGCAGCTCATGCTGGGTTCATCGACGCTGATTTCGCGGCAGCCGGCGGCGACGAGGGCCTCGAGTTCGCGCCGGACTATGGGAAGCAGGGCTTCGGTCAAGGCCCAGCGGTCGGGGTAGCCGAGGTCGGGGTTGGGAAGGAGGCGGCCGGAGAGAGTGTAGGGACCGGGGACGGATGCTTTTAATACCGGGGAATTGGGAATGTCGAATGGCGAATTAGGGACAGGAGGGGAAGGAATTAATAGAGGGGAACTAGGAGTTACGAATGAGGAATTGGGAAGGGATGCGGGAGTTAGGGAATAGGGAATAGGGGATGGGGGATGGGGGATAGCCGAGAGTCGTTGGAGGCGGAGGTAGTCGGGGACGGTGCCGAGGCCGCGGGGGGCGGTGAGGGGGGCGATGACGCGGTGTTTCCCGCGTTGGTCGTGCGCGGGAGGACCGAAGTGGCGGGGGGAGGCGCTCTCGAGTTCGATGCCTTGGATGAATCCGTAGAAGGAGAGGTTGAAGTCGAGGCGGGTTTGTTCGCCATCGGTCACGACGTCGAGGCCGGCGTCGAGTTGGTCGCGGAGGGCGGTGGCGACAGCGTCGTCGATGAGTTCGGTGCGGTCGGCCTCGCCGAATTGGTCGAGGTGGGCGCAGGCGAATTCGAGCCAACCGGGGAAGGGGTAGCTGCCGATGACGGTCGTGCGGAGGGGGTGGTCTTTCATGGGATTAGGAGGGCCGCAAAGGGATGCAGAGAGCGCAAAAAGTGGAATAGGGTCTATGCATATCGGGAGTTAGCGGCGGTGAATTCCGAATGACGGGTCTCGGCGGTGATGGCGGACAACCAATATGCGAACGGCCTCGCCAGCAATGCGGAATAGGAAGTGGTAGGGGAACCGGGGCAGGTTGACGCGGCGCAGATCACGGAGGCGGATGGAGTAGGATTCGGGGCGGATGGCGCTGTCATTCATGGCACGTCGCAACTCCTGATAGAATTCATCGGCCAGTTCAGGAGCAGCCACTCGTTCGTAGTACTCCATAATTTGGCGGACGTCGGAGCGAACTGCTCAATGGAAAACCAGCCGCATTACCGTCGGCGGGATTTGATGTACTCGTCGAGCTGGTGGAGCGAGATACCGGCGCTGGGATCAGCGTCCAGTTCGGCGTCGCGTCGCAGTGCCTCAGCGACGCCGTCGTCAGCATCGTGGAGCACCGATGGCAGTGAACGAAGAAGGTGGGCGGCGAGGGTGGCTCGTTGGGGTTCTGGAAGATCAAAGACGAGTTTCTCAATTTCGGTGATAGTGGGCATGGCGAGAGTTTAGGGGAATTGCGGGGCGGAGCAAGCGGACATGAGAGAATAGGATGATTGGAGGCGGCGCGGACGAGGGAATTAGGACTGAGTTCCGAGTTTTTCGTATAGCTTGGCGAGGCGGCGGGCGTGTTCGTCGTAGGCGGCCTCGAAGAGTTGGGTGGCTTTTTCGGGGCCGACGAGGGCGCTGGCGGTGAGGACCTTCGGAGGATGGCCGGCGGCAGTCAGGCGGGCGGCGATTTCGGCTTTGATGGAGTTGACGAGGAGGCAGCCGCCGACGGTGGGGCCGGGGGCCACGGGGGTGTCGAGGCCGGGGATGGGGACCATGGCGTCGCCGACGGGCGCGCCGGTGTCGAGGACGAGGTCGGCGAAGTCTTGGAGTTTCTTACCGGTGGGGTGGCGGCTGGGGCTGGCGTCGCTGTGGGCGGTGGAGACGATGGCGACGACTTTGACGCCGCGTTGGCGGAAGCCGGCGGCGATCTCGATGGGGACGACGTTGCAGCCGCTCGAGGAGATGACGAGGGCGGTGTCGAGGGGGGAGAGGTCGAAGTTGCGGAGGATGCGCTCGGCGAGGCCGCTGACATTTTCTAGGAACATGGCCTGGCGCTGGCCGTTGGCGCCGACGACAAGGTTGTGGAAGCTGAGGGAGAGTTCGACGATGGGGTTGAAGCCGGGGAAGGATCCGTAGCGGGGCCACATTTCTTCGACAAGGATGCGGCTGTGGCCCGAGCCGAAGAGGTGGACCATGCGTCCGGCGAGGATGGTGGCGGCGAACCAGTCGGCGGCGCGGTGGATGGCGGGGAGCTGCTGCTCGACGGCGGCAAGAAGATCGCGGCAACGATTGAGGTAGATGGTCGCTGGCATGGGGGAAAGTAATTAGTAATTAGTGATTAGTAATTAGTAGCGGGTCGTGCGTGATACGTGATGCATGATGCGTGATGCGTGCATTGGAATTGTGGGGTGAAATTTGCGGTGGGCTTCTGACTAATTACTAATCACTAATTACTTTTTTCTGTCACAAGCGGTCACTTCTTTTTCCGGGGCGTCAGCGCGGCGGGGGGTAGCTTCTCGGAGGTGAGGAGCTTGAATTCGGCGCCCGGGGACCACGGGGTTTCCTTGCGGTTGAGGTAGAGGGTGCGGGGGAGGAGTTCGATTTCGTGGCCGTGGAGTTCGAAGGTGAGGGTGCCGGGGAGGAAGGTGAGGTCCATGTATTTGAGTTTGCCAAAGGGGACGGGGATGGGGGTTTGGCGGGGGTCTTTGAGGGAAAGGGTGACGGGGGCGTTGGTGAGGGGCGAGGTCTCTTCGATGAGGATGATCCGGGCGTTGGTGATGCCGAGGGCGGGTTGGTTGATGGTGAGGGTGGGGTGGCCGGCGGGGTCGGTGGTGAAGGTGACTTGCCAGGGGCCGTGGACGTGGCGGCGGTGTTCGATCCAGGAGTAGGAGGCGAGATAGACAAGGAGCGCGACCAGGAAGACGGCGGCGAATTGTTTCAGGAGGTTGTCGGTGTTCATCCGGGCGCGGGGAGATGGCAGAAAAATAGGGGGCATAAAAATAGGGACGAGTTTTCCCGAGTTAGGATTGCAAATTGAGCAATGAAATCCTGGAGTACTCACATCTCACCAACCTACAACAACTGGGGATCACCCATGTTCTAACTTGGCCCGGGACCACCACATGGGATCCCTCGGCTGCTGCGAGCCGGGCGGCCGCGCTCCGGTTTAGGGAGCGCGGAATTTAGTCAGGAGCAATTATCAGCCTTTGGCCTTGTCCTGGTTGGCTTTCTGCCAGTCGAGGACGAACTTGAGTTTGTGTTGGGTGGCTTTTTCGGTGGCGAGTTTCTGGGCTTGGGCGCGGTAGGTTTCGGTGGCTTGACGCTGGGCGTCGGCGACCTGGCCGGGGTTCATCAGGCGGAGGATTTTGTCGCGGCTTTCGATGGCGCGTTTGTCGCCGGCGGCGGCGGCCTGATTATACCATTTGTAGGCGGCGGCGTAGTCTTGGGGGACGCCTTTGGTTAGTTCGTAGCATTGACCCAGGCGGAATTGGGATTCGACATGGCCTTTGTCGGCGGCGAGGTGGTACCACTTGACGGCTTCGGTGTAGTCCTGGCCATAGACGGTGCCTTCGTCGTAGTAGCGTCCGACGCGGGCCTGGGCGTCGATGACTCCGGCTTCGGCGGCGAGGCGGAGCCACATGGCGGCGGCGTTGAGGTCGCGCTCCACACCGAGGCCGCGGTCGTAGTAGCTGCCGAGGCGGGCCTGGGCTTCGGGCACGCCCTGCTTGGCGGCGAGCTGGGTCCACTTGAAGGCGAGGGCAGGGTCTTGCGGCAGGTTGACGCCGGCATCGTAGTAGCGACCGATGCGGTTCTGGGCTTCGGCGTTGCCGTGTTCGGCGGCTTTCTGGAACCAAGCGACGGCTTCCTGAATGTTCGCGGAGACGCCGGTGCCGGTTTCGAGACAGTAGCCGAGCTGGAATTGGGCGTTGGGTTCGTCCTGCGCGGCGGCGAGGCGGTACCAATGGACGGCCTTCTTAATATCCTTCTCGAGGCTATGTCCGTGTTCGTAGCAGACACCGAGCTGATATTGCCCGCCGGGATGACCTTTCTCGGCAATTTCCCGGAAATGGTTGAGGGCTTCGGAATAATTCTGCGGAACGCCGAGACCTTGGAAGTAGAGTTGGCCCAGTGAGTACTTGGAATCGAGGTGGCCTTGTTCGGCTCCTTTGCGGAAACACTTGGCGGCTTCGAGATAGTTCTGCTTAACGCCCTGACCGAGCTGATGACAGATGCCTAATTTGTAGTAGGCGCCCATGTGACCTTGCTGGGCGGCCTTGATGAACCATTTGGCGGACTCGGCGAAGTCTTCGCCCACTCCCTGACCCTTCTGGTAGAGAGTGCCGAGGGTGAACTGGGCGTTAGCGTGGTTGCTCTCGGCGGCGCGACGATACCAATGGATGGCCTGGGCAATATCCTGCGGCACGCCCTGGCCGCGTTCGTAGGCCTGACCAATGCGGGCCTGGGCTTCGACGATGTTTTGTTCGGCGGCTTTTTGCAGCCAGTGCGCGGCCTGGGTGGAATCCTGCGGTACGCCTAGACCCTGATCGTAGAGAATGCCGAGGCGGGCCTGGGCTTCGGGGACGCCCTGCGCGGCGGCGAGCTGGAACCAGCGCGCGGCCTCGGGGTAATCCTGCGGCACGTTGAGTCCGCGGTCGTAGAAATTACCGAGGCGGCTCTGGGCTTCGGCGTTGCCGTGGAGCGCGGCCTTGCGATACCAGGCGATGGCGTCGGGAAGGGAATCAGCGACGCCTTTGCCGACTTCGAGACAGAGTCCGTATTTGAACTGCGCGTTCGGCTCGTCCTGTTCGGCGGCGAGGCGGAACCAGTGCGCAGCGCGCTTGGAATCTTGATCGACGCCGAGGCCCTGTTCGTAGCAGAGACCGAGGTGATACTGCCCGCCGGCGTGGCCTTGGTCGGCCACAGCCTGGAAGAGACGCGCGGCTTCGGAGGCATTTTTCGCGACGCCGAAGCCTTCGTAGTGAAGCTGGCCGAGGGAGAATTTGGCGGAGAGATGGCCCTGTTCGGCGGCCTGCTGGAAGCTGCGCGCGGCGGCGGCGGCATCTTGTGACACACCGAGACCGCGAAGCTGGCAGAGGCCCAGTTCGTATTGCGCGACCATGTGGCCCTGTTGCGCGGCGCGGCCGAACCACTTGGCGGCTTCGGACAGGTCGGCTTCCACGCCGTCGCCTTTTTGAAGGATGGTGCCGAGGGTGAATTGCGCGGCGGGATGGCCGCTCTCGGCGGCGCGGCGGTACCACTTCACGGCTTCCGCGTGATCCTGCGGCACGCCCTGACCGCGTTCGTGATATTGCGCGAGGCGGGCCTGCGCTTCGGGCACGCCTTGTTCGGCGGCTTTCAGGAAATTCTCGGCGGCGCGCTTGTAATCGCGGCCGACGCCGAGACCTTGGTCGTAGAAATTTCCGAGCCGCGCCTGGGCGTCCGGGATGCCGTGCTTGGCGGCTTCCTGCGTCCAGCGCAGGGCCTGCGCGTAATCCTGCTGAATGCCGAGGCCCTGCTCGAAGTAGAGGCCGAGCTTGGCGGCGGATTCGGCGTCGCCCTGGCGGGCGGCCATCATGAACCATTTGAAGGCTTCGTTGTAATCCCGCGCCACCTGCTGGCCGCGGTGATAGAACTGCCCCATGCGGGCCTGGGCTTCGGCGCTGCCGGCGGCGGCGGCCTTGCGATACCACTGCACGGCCTCGGAGAGATTGGCGGGAACGCCGATACCGTTTTCGAGGGCTTGGGCGAGTTTGCACTGCGCGGCCGCGTCGTCCTTCTCGGCGGCGCGGCGATACCAGTAGGCGGCCTTGGCGGTGTCGTGCGGCACGCCGAGGCCTTGCTCGTGGCAGAGGCCGAGTTTGTGCATCGAGCCGGCGTGCCCGGCGTCGGCGGCGGCGCTGAACATTTTGAAGGCTTCGGCAAAATTCTGCGGCACGCCGAGGCCATCGAAGTAGAGCTGGCCGAGGGCGAGTTTGGAATCGAGGTGGCCCTTCTCAGCGCACTGCGTGAAGTAGCGCGCGGCGGTTTGATAATCCTGCTTCACGCCCTGCCCGTGCTGGTAGCAAAGGCCGAGCTGGTAGTTCGCATCGAAATTTCCCTGCTCGGCGGCGCGGGTGAACCAGCGCGCGGCCTCGGCAAAATCCTGGCCCACCTGCTGACCCGCCTGAAACAGGCAGCCCACGGTGTATTGGGCGCCGGCGTGGCCGCTCTCGGCGGCGCGGCGATGCCATTTGGCGGCTTCGGCGTGGTCCACGGCGACGCCGAGCCCTTGGTCGTAATACTGCCCAATCTTGGCCTGGGCATCGACGATGCCGCTCTCGGCGGCGCGGCGCAGCCAGTGGGCGGCGCGGGCGTGATCCTGCGGTACGCCGAGTCCCTGATCGAAGAGCACACCGAGGCGGGCCTGGGCATCGGGGATGCCTTTCTCGGCGGCGAGGCCATACCAGTGGGCGGCGGTGGCAAAGTCCTGCGCGACAATGTGACCGCGGTCGTGGAAGGAGCCGAGCTTGGCCTGCGCTTCCGCAACGCCCTGTTCAGCGGCCTTCTGGTACCACTCGAGGGCTTCGTGATAATCCTGCGGCACACCGCGCCCGTGTTCGAGCGAGGCGCCGAGTTTGAACATCGCCTCCGCATTTCCCTGCGTGGCGGCGAGGCGGAACCAATGCGCGGCGTCCTTGAGATTTTCCGCGGTGCCGAGCCCCTGCTCCTGACACAGACCAAGCTGATACTGCGCGGCGGCGTGGCCGGCCTTGGCAGTTTCGGTGAAGAGCCGGACGGCTTCGGCGGGGTCCTTTTTGACGCCCGATCCGTGAAGGTAAAGCTGCCCGAGCGCATACTTGGAATCGAGGCTGCCCTGCGCGCCGGCGTGACGGAAGAATTCGGCGGCGCGGGTGAAATCCTGCGGCACGCCCTGGCCGATCTGATAGGCCGCGCCGAGCTTGTGCTGCGCGAGCATGTGGCCTTGTTCGGCGGCCTGATGGAACCAGCGCGCGGCCTCGACGAAGTCCTGCGGCACGCCCTCGCCCGCCTGGTAAAAACTGCCGAGCGTGTATTGCGCGTTCGGGTGACCGTTCTGCGCCGCAAGCCGATGCCAGCGGATGGCTTCGACGAGATCCTTCGCGAGATCGCCTTCGCCGTGCTGGTAATGTTCGGCGAGCTTGAACTGCGCGCCGATGTTGCCCTGCTCGGCGGCGAGCCGGTAGTGGCGGATGGATTCCGCGAAATTCTGCGGCACGCCCTGACCGGTGTGATGAAGCTTGCCGAGCGCGAACTGCGCTTCGTGAACGCCCTTGCTGGCGGCGATCTGGAAGAGCACGCCGGCGAGCACTTCGTCACGCTCGACCTCGTCGCCGTTCAGATATTTGAGACCGAGTTTGTATTGCGCCTGCGGATCGCCGGCTTCAGCGGCTTCGACCAATTGCTGATACGGCTCGGCTTTCAGCGGCGGCGGTTCGGGCAGCGGCTCGGCGCGTTTCGGCGGCTCGGGCGCGGGCGGCGGCTCGGCCAGTTGCAGCTCGGGCGAGGTGACGATCTCGGGTTCGGGCAGGAGGGAAATCAGCGGTGCAGCGGGCTCGGCGGGCGCGCTCGGCGC
>BJHT01000265.1 GCA_014193395.1 Verrucomicrobiota bacterium | reverse complement strand
TACGATCCGCTCCCGCAGAAAGACTACTACGCCCTGGCCGCCGCCTTCGCCCGCACCGTGCAGGGCAACGAAACCCACGACCCCGATCCCGACGGCACGCGCGCCGCCCTCGCCGCCCATGCGAAGCCTCACGAGAACCTCCTCGCCGACCTCCGTAAATTCGCCACCGACGAATTCCCCGCGCGCTTCTCAGCCTGGCAGAAAAACAAGCTCCCCGGCCTCACCAACGCCACCGCTGCCATCGCCGACACCATCGACCTTGATCTCCCCGTCGAGAAAACACCCGTCGCCCCGCCCGCGTCCGCCAAGTCCGTCACCACCAACGCCGCGCCCGTTCCCGACCCGCGCTGGCAGTATCTGGACATCCTCGAGGCCACCGCCAACAACTCGTTCCTCAACGTCGCCGCCGACGGCCTCGTCGTCCACGGCGGACGCACCAAGGCCCCGCCCGTCAAACGCCGCGCCCGCGTCCCCGCCCGCGCCGCGCAAGAGGACAGCTTCACCCTCACCGCACACACCTATCAGTCGCACCTTACCGGCCTGCGCATCGACGCCTTCGCAGAGAAGTCCCTCCCCAAGGGCGGCCCCGGCCTCGCCGGCGACGGCAGCTTCAACCTCGCCAGTTTCACCGTCACCGCCGAACCCTTGGATTCCAAAAACACCAACGCCCCGGTGAAACTCAAACTCAAAGCCCTCGAAGCCCGCTTCGAGGAAAAAGCCATGCCCGCCAGCAACGCCGTCGATGCCGATGCCAACACCAGCTGGCGCGCCAAAGACAACCCGGGCAAAGACAACGCCGCCGCCTTCGCCATCGACGGCGGTTTCGCCGGCTTCCCCGGCGGGACCGAACTCACCTTCGAGCTGCACTTCAAAAACGACGGCTTCGGCCGCTTCCGCCTCGCGCTCAGCACCGCGCCACTGCCCGCGCCGGTGGCCAAATCCAGCGCCACCAAAAATGAGAAGCCCGAGAAGGAAAAGCCCGCAGCACCACCCACCGCGTCCGCCCCCATTCAAATTTCGACATTCCTCATTCCCAATTCCATCCCCGTTCCCCAGCACCTCCGCGAACTCCAATCCATGCTTGCCGCCAAGCTCATTGACACCCGGCGCGACGACGCCGTCCGCTGGTTCAGCCACTTCGATGACGCTGCGAAAAAAGTCACCGCCGCCCTCGCCGAACACACGCGCCAGACCCCGCGCCCCAAACTCGCCGAAGTGTACACCGCCGCCGCCGGCGGACAGGAAGTCTATCTCCTCCGTCGCGGCGAAGTGGACCAAAAACTCGGCAAAGCCGATCCCGGCTTCCTCCAAGTTCTGAGCCGGCCAGTTTCTACCAATTCGTCCGCTCCCTCCCCCATTCGTAATTCTTCACTCTCAACTAGTAATCCCTCGGATCCCCGCGTCGCGCTCGCGCAATGGCTCACCGACCCCGTCCACGGCGGCGGCAGCCTCGTCGCCCGCGTCCTCGTGAATCGCATTTGGAAACATCACTTCGGCCGCGGCCTCGTAGCGTCGCCGAATGACTTCGGAGCCAAGGGCGAACTCCCGACCCACCCCGAACTCCTCGACTATCTCGCGAATGAACTCATCCGGAATGGCTGGCAGCTCAAACCCCTCCACCGGCTGGTCATGAATAGCGCCACCTACCAGCAGGGCGCAGGGGGCAGGGGGCAGGAACCAGTAATTAGTAATAAGTTATTGGTAATTAGTCAGAAAACCACCAACGCCACTCCTGCCGCCCTGACTACTAATCACTTATCACTAATTGCTAATTACTCTTCCCTCGACCCCGACAACCGTCTCCTCTGGCACCGCCCCGCCCGCCGCCTCGAAGCCGAAGCCATCCGTGACTCCCTCCTCGCCGTCGCCGGGCGTCTCGATCCCAAAATGTTCGGCCCCAGTGAGACTACCGCCGAATCCACCCGCCGCAGTGTTTACCTCCGCGTCAAGCGCAGCGAACTCATTCCCTTTCTCACTCTCTTCGACGCCCCCGAAGCCACCGCCAGCATTGGCGACCGCGGCGCCACCACCGTCCCTACTCAAGCACTTACCCTGCTCAACTCGCCACAGGTCCGCGACCTCGCCACCCGCTTCGCCCAACGCGCCCTTACTTCCGCCGCCGCCCCCAGCTCTGCTCCATCACTTACAACTGATAACTCTCCTCCCTCACCTATCTCCCGTCTCTTCCAGATCGCCCTCTCCCGCCCACCCACTCCCACCGAGGAACAACGCTTCACCGCCTTCTACCAAAGCCAGCTCACCTTCCTCAAATCCGACCCCAAACCCACCCCCGCCCAAACCGAAAAAGCCCTCGCCGAGACCAGCCTCGCCCTCCTTTGCATGAATGAGTTCATCTATGTGGATTGAGATCCACAACCCTCTCCGAATTCCAACTCTCCGGCCGCCGGTTCCCATGTCATTGGCATCCGGTTCTTCCCTGAGGCCTTTCCAAAATTCCAACGCTGAATCCCACCGGAGTTGCGGCCCGGCGATGACAGTGGACCGCCACCCCGCCGGGGTTGAAAACTTTTCGGGCACCAACCACGTCGTTTCCGCACTTGCCCTGAAATCGCCGGCGCAAATCCTTCGCCCATGTTTCAGCCCCTCGAGGCCATCGTTGAAGAGCACGGCACAGTGCGTCTGCTAGAGACTGTCCGCCTCGACCAGCGGCACCGGACGTTGGCGCAGCCTCTGGCAGACGAGCCTTCCGCTGTCAACGAGACGGCCCTGTTGAGCTAGGCGGCGCTGACGGAGGGTTGGAACCGACCCGCGGAGGATGCCGCATGGGCGCACCAGCAACAGGCTCAGCAAGCCTGCCTCCGTTTCCGTTTTCAGACTTGTCGCACTCCCAGCGTCGTCCTGCTGCATTGCTCGGCCCGGCGGAGCGCATCAGCTGAATTCTCTGCCAGATCACGAGCAAGGCGCATGCAGGCGTCCACACGGTGCAGCTCACCGGCGCTGATTTTTAACAGGGCAGCCTGCCCTCGCGGTTTGGCAGTCGGGCCACCACCAGCCACCGCAGCAACCATCGCTCGCTGAAGAAACTCCGCCGATGAATGGACAAGCGTGGGTTGCAGGTGCAACCCCAACTTGTCCCGGCAGGATAAGATCGTGGCGCCATGCGGTAACCGCCGCCGGAAGGCGAACCGGGCAGTATGCGCGCGGCGCAGACTAGAATAAACTTGCAATCCTCACTACAATTTCGGTCTATATCCCAAAGCTTAGGAACTCATTGGGGTAATGAGTCTGGGAAGGGCTTGTTTACCTGCGATTAATTAATTGCAGATAACTTTGGGAGGCCGGTTATGGGGATTCGAGTTGCGATCGTTGAGGACTACAGTCCGTTGCGAGGAAGTCTGGGGTTGGACCTTGGGACGGTACCCGGCTTTATCTGCGTGGCGCAGTGCGATTCCGCGGAGGTCGCAGTGCGTGAGCTACCCCAAGTCCACCCCGATGTGATACTCCTCGACATCCCCCTTCCCGGCATGTCCGGCATCGAATGCGCCGGCATCCTCTCGCAACAGATTCCGAGGGCGGCGATTGTGATGCTCACAACCATCGAGGACGATGACAAGGTGTTCGATTCGATCCGAGCCGGGGCCTGCGGCTGCATCCTCAGGAATTCACCGTTTTCCCACATTTGCCGCGCCGTTGATGAAGCCTACTGTGGTGGCGCGCCAATGAGCCTGAGCATCGCGCGCAAAATGGTGCAATTGCTGCGCGCGCAATATTCCGATGGCACCGCAATGGGTTCGGCCCCGCCCAGGCGGCCGCCCAAAGCTGCCCGGGCGGGTCACTTGAGTCCGCGCGAGCACGAGGTTCTCCACTGTCTGGCCCGGGGCGATCAGTACAAGGAAATCGCCGAATCGCTGGGCATCAGTCTGGACACCGTGCGCACCCATCTGCGCCGGACTTATGAAAAGCTTCATGTGCG
Source organism: Verrucomicrobiota bacterium (assembly GCA_014193395.1). Taxonomy (GTDB): domain Bacteria; phylum Verrucomicrobiota; class Verrucomicrobiia; order Limisphaerales; family BJHT01; genus BJHT01. Next base: position 6,409 of record BJHT01000265.1, on the reverse strand, counting down.
CTCCCGCACCGAGGCGGTGGTGAAATTCCTCGATCGTTAGCCGGGAGACTTGCCGGCCCCGACATCCCCGCAGGGGACTCCGACTGCGGCGGCCCCGCGCCCCGCCGCACAGCACGCACTGCTCTCCCGCAGCCAAAACGAGCGCGAAAATCGGCCTCCGCACTCGACAGGTTGGGGCACGAGATATATCCAAAGCGGTGTGACTCATTCGAACCATGGCCCCTGCCACGGGTGTTCCCCGGCCCGACAGTTCTTTTGCGAATGGCCGTAAACTGCCGGCGTCATCTTTTGCATGCGTGAACGAACCGCCTGAAACATATTAACCATGAACCCTCTCACCCAAGCCTCGCTCCATCACCAAACCCGCCGCACGTTCCTGCGCTCGGCCGGGCAGCTCAGTCTCGGCTCCATCGCGCTCGCGTCGTTGCTCGGCGAGAAGACTGCCGCCGCCGCGGGGCCGGCTGCGTCGATCAATCCGCTCGCGCCGCGCAAGCCGCATTTCCAGACCAAGATCAAGCGCGTCATCTATCTGCACATGTCGGGTGCGCCGCCGCACCTCGACATTTTTGATTACAAGCCCGAGTTGGTGAAGCACGACGGCGAGATCTGCCCGGACAAGTTCCTCAAAGGCCGCCGCTTTGCCTTCACGACCGGCGTGCCGAAATTGCTCGGCACCAAGCGCCAGTTTACCCAGCACGGGAAAGGCGGCGTCTGGATGTCCGATGCCGTGCCGAACTTCCACAAAATCGCGGATGAAATGTGCGTCATTCGCTCGATGAAGACCGATGAGTTCAACCACGCCCCGGCCGAGCTGCTGCTCTTCACCGGCTCGGGACGCCAGGGCCGCACCTCGATGGGTTCGTGGGTCACCTACGGCCTCGGTTCTGAAAACGAAAACCTCCCCGGCTTCGTCGTGCTGATTTCCAGCGGCGTCGCGCCGAGCGGCGGTCAGAGCAACTGGGGCAGCGGCTTTCTCCCATCGGTGTTCCAAGGCGTGCAGTGCCGCTCCAAGGGCGATCCTGTGCTCTATGTGAGCAACCCGCCGGGCATGAGCCGAGACCTGCGCCGCAACACGCTTGATGCGCTGCGCGACCTGAACGAATTGCAGGTCAAGGAACTCGGCAGCCCGGAAACCATGACGCGCATCCAGCAATACGAACTGGCCTTTCGGATGCAATCGTCCGTGCCCGAGGTGATGGACATCTCACGCGAAACGCCCGCCACCATTGCCGATTACGGTGCCACGCCTGGCGGCGCGAGTTTCGCGAACAACTGTCTTCTCGCCCGCCGCCTCGCCGAGCAGGGCGTGCGCTTCATCCAACTTTTCGACTGGGGCTGGGATTTCCACGGCACCGGCCCCGGCGAAGACATTCGCGATGGTCTCACCAAAAAATGCGCCACGATGGACCAGCCCATCGCCGCGCTCGTCCGCGACCTCAAGCAGCGCGGACTGCTCGACAGCACGCTCGTCGTGTGGGGCGGCGAGTTCGGCCGAACGCCCTTCCGCGAAGGCCGCACCGCCGGCGGCAACGTCCTCGGCCGCGACCATTACCCAGATTGCTTCTGTAGCGTCCTCATGGGTGGCGGAATCAAAGGCGGCACCAGCTACGGCGAGACCGACGAACTCGGCTTCGCCATCGCCGAAAACCCCGTCCACATCCACGACCTCCAGGCCACGATCATGCACTTGCTCGGCTTCGACCACGAACGCCTCACCTTCCGCTTCCAAGGCCGCGACTACCGCCTCACCGATGTCCACGGCAAGGTGGTGAAGGAGATACTGAGTTAAGCTGGCTTCGGCAGTTACCTAAGATAGGTGACTAAAAACCACTAACCGGCACTAACCTGCACTAATAAATATCCTTCCAGTCCGCGCCTTGAAAAATTAATCGGTTCTCCTTCTTATTTGTGCCAGTTAGTGCCGGTTAGTGGTGCTTACTTGTTCGAGGTTTGCCAACTGTCCAAATAAGAATTGGGGATCGAATAGTTGAAGTAACAGCCCAGTTTCCCGTGCTTGCATCCATTCCTCTCCCTACCACTCACTTCCGCATGAAAACCATCCTCCTCCTCGCCACCCTCACCCTTGTTTCGTTCACCGCCCTATCCCAACCCAAAGACCCCTTCCCTCTCTGGCCCGGCGACGCCCCCGGTGCCCTTGGCAAAACCGACCGCGACATCCCTACTCTCACTCCCTTCTGGGCTGATCCCGACAAAGCCACCGGCGCCTCCGTCGTCATCTGCCCCGGCGGCGGTTACGGCGGACTCGCCAGCCACGAAGGCAAAGACTACGCGCTCTACCTCAATCACCACGGCATCGCCGGCTTCGTCCTCAAATATCGTCTCGGCTCCGCTGGCTACCGCCATCCCGCGATGATGAACGACGTCAACCGCGCCATCCGCTACGTCCGCGCCAAAGCCACCGACTGGAAGCTCGACCCCAAACGTATCGGCGTCATGGGTTCCTCCGCCGGCGGCCACCTCGCCTCCACCGCCGTCACCCATTACGACGCCGGCAAACCCGACGTTGAAGACCCCATCGAACGCGTCAGTTCCCGCCCCGATCTCGGCATTCTCTGCTACGCCGTCATCAGCATGGGACCCAACACCCACGGCGGCTCGAAGAACAACCTTCTCGGCAAAGAACCCTCCGAAGAACTCGTGAAGCTACTCTCCAACGAACTCCAAGTGACCAAGGAAACTCCGCCCTGCTTCCTCTGGCACACCTGGGAAGACAAAGGCGTGAAAGTAGAGAACAGCCTCGAATTCGCCGCCGCCCTCCAGCGCGCTGGCGTCCCCTTCGACCTTCACGTCTATCAAAAAGGCGGCCACGGCATCGGCCTCGGCACCCGCGAACTCGACCCCGCCAAATGGCATCCCTGGTCCCGCGACCTCGCCTATTGGCTCAAAGCCCAAGGCTTCACCAAATGATTGAGTAGAATGTCAGCGCGCGGCACTAATGCCGCGCGCCCTCCAACCACCCCCGCACCCAACCAACCTGCCCTCCGTCACTCCCCATTTTTCTGCCCCCATTTTTCTGCCGTCTCCCCGCCCCTATTTTTCTGCCCCATATTTTTCTGCCATTTTCCCCTCCTCCCACCGTCAGTACCAGCACACATGTCACCGCCGCGCCACCTCACCCTCTGCCTCCTGCTCCTCGCAACCCTCGCGTGCCCCGCCGCGCCCGCCCCTGCGCCGTCCCCCCGCGCCGCCACACACTGGGCCTTCCAACCCGTCCGCCCCGTGCCCCCGCCCGCCACGCGCAACACAGCCTGGCCCCGCAACGACGTTGACCGCTTCATCCTCGCCAAACTCGAAGCCAACCAACTCTCCCCCTCCGCGCCCGCCGACCGACGCACCCTCATCCGCCGCGTCACCTACACGCTCACCGGCCTGCCCCCGCGCCCCGATGACGTCGCCGCCTTCCTCGCCGACACCTCCCCCGACGCCTACGCCAACCTCGTTGACCGCCTCCTCGCCTCGCCCCAATACGGCGAACGCTGGGCGCGCCACTGGCTCGACATCGCCCGCTATTCGGACACCAAAGGCTATGTGTACGCCGGCGAAGAAAAACGCTTCGTCCACTCCCACGTTTATCGCGACTGGGTGGTGAACTCCCTCAACACCGACCTCCCCTACGACCGCTTCATCCTCCTCCAACCCGCCGCCGACCAACTACAGCCGTCACCTCCTTCCACCAACGCAACCCCGTCCCATGCTCCCCGCCCCGACCTCGCCGCCATGGGTTTCCTCACCCTCGGCCGCCGCTTCCTCGGCGTGAAACACGACATCATCGACGACCGCATCGACGTCGTGATGCGCGGCTTTCTTGGACTCACCGTCACCTGCGCCCGCTGTCACGACCACAAATTCGATCCCATCCCTACTCGAGACTACTATTCCCTCTACGGCATCTTCGACGCCTCGACCGAACGCACCCTCCCGCTGAACCCCGCGCCCGCCACCAATCCCGACGCCACCACCATTGCCTACGAAAAAGAACTCCAAAAACGCGTCACCGAATTCGAGAAAGCCTTCCGCGCCACCTGCGACACAGCCACTGACATCCAACGCAAGAAAGTCGCCGACTACCTCCTCGCCCTCCTCGAAATCGAAAAACTTCCCACCGAAGATTTTACGGAAATCCTCAACCCCAACGACCTCAACCCCGTCGTTGCCCGCGAATGGCAAGCCCGCCTCTTCCAATGGTCCGCCAAATTTCATCCCGTCTTCGGTTCCTGGCACTCCCTTGCCGCCCTGCCCGCCGACAACTTCCCCGCCCTCGCCAATCCCCTCGCCGCCCGCCTCGCCGCCCAAACCCAACCCCGCCTCAACCCCCTCATCGCCCGCGCCCTCACGGAAAAACCGCTCACCTCCATGCGCGACGTCGCCGAACGCCACGCCCGCGTCCTCGCCACCACCGACACCCAATGGCGAGACCTCCTCCAATCCTCGGGGAAACAAAAATCTCCCGCAGCGCCCGCCCACACACCCTCACACCCTCACACCCTCACACCCTCACACCCTCACACCCTCACACCCCCCACCTCCCTCCCCGACCCCGACGCCGAACAAATCCGCCAGACCCTCTACGGTCCCGACGCCCTCGCGCACGTCCCGCCCGGCAACATCAACGACCTCGAATTCTTCTTCGACGAAGGCTCCTGGCGCTCGCTGAAAAAACTCCAATCCGAAGTCGAACGCCATCTCATCACCTCGCCCGCCGCGCCCGCCCACGCCGTCATCCTCGAAGACGCCGCCCGCATGCGCACCCCGCAGGTCTTCGTCCGCGGCAATCCCGCTGCGAAAGGCGAAGCCGTCCCCCGCGGCTTCCTTCACATCCGTTCCGGCAACAATCCCCGTCCCTTCACCCACGGCAGCGGACGCCTCGAACTCGCCCGCGCCATCGCCAGCCCCGACAACCCCCTCACTGCCCGCGTCATGGTCAATCGCGTCTGGGCGCATCACTTTGGCCGCGGCCTCGTCACCACCCCGAGCGACTTCGGCCTCCGCAGCGAACCCCCGAGCCACCCCGAGTTGCTCGACTATCTTGCCCACCAGTTCATCTCCCAAGGCTGGTCCCTTAAGAAACTGCACCGCCTCCTGCTCCTCAGCGCCACCTATCAGCAGGAGTCAGGGGACAGGGGACAGGGGACAGGCGTCAGGAGTCAGGAGCCAGCCGGTGAAGGACAGGGAAAAGTAATTAGCAATAAGTTATTAGTAATTAGTAAGGAAAACCCCACCGCCACTCTCTCCACCCAGACTACCAATAACTCCGCGGCCCCTACTAATCACTTATCACTAATTACTAATTACTCTTCTCAGTCAGCGACTCTCGACCCCGAGAACCGCCTCCTCTCCCACATGCGCCCCCAGCGCCTCGACTACGAAGCCATGCGCGACAGCCTCGTCGCCGCCGCCGGCCAGCTCGACCTCCGCCTCGGCGGCAAGTCCACCGACCTCGAGAAACGCCCTTTCTCCACCCGTCGCGCGCTCTACGGCTATCTCGACCGCCAGTTTGTCCCCACGCTCCTTCGCGTTTTCGACTGCGCCAACCCCGACATCCACACCCCCGAACGCCACGCCACCACCGTTCCCCAGCAAGCCCTCTACTTCCTCAACGGCCCCTTCATCGCCGACATGGCCCGCGCCCTCACCGCGCGCCCTGACCTTCGCGACCTCGCCCCCGAGCCACGCATTAAACGCTCCTACGAAATCATCTTTCAACGCCCGCCCACACCCCACGAACTCACCACCGCCCTCCGCTTCGTCAGCCCGCGCAACCCACCCGCCCCCCCCCCCCCCCCCACCGCCCCCGCCAAGCCCATCAGCACCGCGTGGCAATACGGCTACGGCGAATTCAACCCCGCCACCGGCCGCCTCAAGAATTTCACGCCGCTCCCCCATTTCACCGGCACTGCGTGGCAGGGCGGACCCAACTGGCCCGACGAAAAACTCGGCTGGGTCCAACTCACCGCCGACGGCGGCCACGCCGGGAACGACCTCCAGCACGCCGCCATCCGCCGCTTCATCGCGCCCCACGACGGCCCCTTCGTCCTCACCGCCACCGTCGCCCACGACACCGCCGCCGGCGACGGCATCCGCGCCCGCATCGTCTCCAGCCGCACCGGCCTGCTCGGCACCTGGGAAGTCCACAACCGCAAGCTCGAAACCAACCTCCCCGAAATCGAACTCAAGAAAGGCGATACCCTCGACTTCCTCGTGGACTATCGCGCCAACCTCAACAACGACCAATTCACCTGGTCCATCACCCTCCGCCCCGCCCCCGACCTCCTCGGCGAAACCACCAAGACCGCCGCCATCTGGAACGCCCAAAAAGACTTCGGCGGCCCGTCCGTTCCAACCGCCCCACCCACCCTCACCCCCTGGGAACGCCTCACCCAAGTCCTCC
>BJHT01000264.1 GCA_014193395.1 Verrucomicrobiota bacterium | reverse complement strand
GGTGGCGGAGTGCGCCCGTCCTCGGGCGCAGCGAGGTGGAGCGCAGTGACGCGCTGGACAACCCGGAAGCCCCCGTGCGTGCGGACGCCGCTGCGGCCGGGGACGGCCGCACTCCGGAGCGGTGGCGGAGTGCGCCCGTCCTCGGGCGCAGCGAGGTGGAGCGCAGTGACGCGCTGGACAACCCGGAAGCCCCCGTGCGTGCGGACGCCGCTGCGGCCGGGGACGGCCGCACTCCGGAGCGGTGGCGAAGTGCGCCCGTCTTCGGGCGCAGCGAGGTGGAGCGCAGTGACGCGTTGGACAACCCCGAAGCCCCCGTGCGTGCGGACGCCGCTGCTGCTGGGGACGGCCGCACTCCGGAGCGGTGGCGGAGTGCGCCCGTCCTCGGGCGCAGCGGGGTGGAGCGCAGCGACGCGCTGGACAACCCCGAAGCCCCCGTGCGTGCGGACGTCGCTGCGGCCGGGGACGGCCGCACTCCGGAGCGGTGGCGGCGTTGCGCCACCGGTCATTGCGGCGCGGGCTGGAACGGTATCTCCAGTGTCGTCGCCACCGGTTCCGTCTCGGTAAAAGCTGCATCGAACAAGCGCCCCGGATTATTTCCCGCGAGGTCCTCAAGTCGTGGGTCAACGACGACGATGTATGGACTGTCACGCCAAGGATGGTGGGGGTGGAAATCCCAGACAGTTTCTTCGGAACGGATTTCGATCCGGCCGCCAACCGCTTCTCCAAGTTCAGTTTTCACCGTCAGCATCCGGTCCAGCAGCGCCCGATCCATCGGCCGCGGGAACGTGATTCGCACCGGCTCCTGCGTCGCCCGGCGCGGTGCGGCCACCCGCCAATCTTTCACCGAGGGCAGGGTGCGTTCGGCCTGCTTGGTGCGGAATTTTTTCGTGGACGCCTGACCGAGCGGACGACCGTTAGCATCCAGCATCGTGGCGTGGACGATCAGGGTGTAGCTCTGGTCGGGATCCAAAACCGGGCCGAGCAACGTGCCGAGCTGGATGCCTTGTTTGATGCGGCCCGGATGAATCAACAGCGTCAGGCGCTTGCCATCCTCGCTCCACAATTCCGTCCGCCGCCACGGGTCCTCGACCGGCCGGCCCTGCGGTCCGAGCAGATCGATGTGCTCAAAAATCTCGCGCGTCTGCCGCATCGGCTGCGAGAAGTGCAGGTAGAACTTGAGTTGGTTGGCGGGCAGTTCCGCAGCGGTTGGATAAATCGCCACGACCTGCGCGGCGGGCGCGGCGGGCAAGGCCGGCGCGCGATATTCCACAACGGTCCCTGCCGCGCCAGTCGTGCCCCACGCGACGCGCGCGAGATACCGCTTTCCCGGCACCAGTGCGTAGCGTGGCGTGAAGCTCAGCGTTTCGTCGCGCCGCTCGTAGTGGCCGAGCATGGCGGACAGCGCGTCGTCCAGCTCGGCACCCACCAGCATCAGCCGCAGCCACGACTCACCTTGCTCTTGCGACAGTTTTCCGACGGGAATTTTCGCCTGCTCTTCCTTTGGAATGCGGGCGGCGACCGTGACGTGATGCGCGTCCGGATGCGGTTGAATCTGGAGGAGCGGCTCCGTCGCGCGTGTGCCCTCTGCACGCGCCGGTTCGGTGGAGAAAGCGAGCGCCATGAGCGCCCACCAAACCAAAACCCGAACCGGCGCGGGAAACCCGCGAACATCGCCGCTCATGAAACGCGTGAAACCCGGCCGCTCACGGCAAATCCAGCGCCGCCAGTGCGAGGCTCTTCTGCGCGTCCTGTTGCAACGCCAGCGCCTTGGTGGCGTCGAGTTTGTCGAGGTGCATCACGCCGTGATAGGCCTCGATCATCTTGATGCCCGCCGCGGCCGGCTCGCCCTTGGCGTCGAGGCGGAGCAGGGCCTTCTCGTTGATGTTCTGCTTTTCATTCACGAGGCTGCTGTCGATGCGGACGGTCCAGTAGGGACTCGGACCAAACGGCTTGCGGGCGTGATGAAAGCGATGCGTGTTCATGAGGATGTAGGATTTCCCATCCTTCTGGTAGGTGAACATGTTGAGCGGCTGATTGCCCGAACCCAGCTCGATGACGCTCTCGCCTTTGACCTGTCCGGACGGCTTGATGTCATCCAGCGGATAGCGCACCACGGGCGTGCAGGCGAAGGCGCCGACGACGTATTTCTTCCCGTTCTCCTCCATCGGCATGAGCGTGGTCATCGGCGCGCGGGTTTCCCATTTGCGATGCGCGACGTGATAGGTCTCGGTGCTGAAACTGCCCGGCCCCGTCGTGGCATCAAGCGGCGCGGCGAAGGAGAAAACTTTCGACGCGAACTCCTCGGTGGCCAGCGCGCCGACCAGCACGCGGTCGCCCGACCACGCGACATCCGTGATTCTGTTGACCGCGCCCTTGTCGCTCTTCGGCAGCGGCAAGACGGCATGCTTCACGTTTTCGAGGCTGAACTCACCGATCTTGCCCGCGCCATTGACGGTGAGGATGACATGCTTGCGGTCGTCCTGTTTGCGCACGGCGATGTAGGCGGTGTGCGACGCGGGATTCACGGAGAGATGCAGAATCTCAATGCCCGCGGCGGTGGTGCCGAGCTTGGCGGCCAGCTTTTCATCAATCTTGTCCACGCGGGCGATGGTCCACGGAGTGGCAGTGGTGTCGCCGGTCTCGACGGCGATGAGTTGCGCGCCGGGACCGTCGCCGATCAGCAACACGCCGTCGGGGGCGAAGCTGATGACATTGATGCCTTTGATGGCCGGGGTGCCGGCCTTGGCGGCCTTGATGGGCGACGCGCCGTGCGCGGTGCTGGCGAGGGTGAATGCCGTCACTAACGCGGCGGCAACGGCGGGGAACAAGTTTCGTGTGCTCATAGGTGACGCGCCCGGTGGGGCTGCGACGAACGCGTCGCGGCTCGGAAGGGCAGGGGCGGAACTTAGGGACGCCGCCAGCGGATGTCGAAGGAAATGAACCGCGGGCCGGGCCGACGGGCCGACGGGCCGACGCAGCTCCGTGTAACTCGAGAACCGCTTGCCGGCCCTCACTCGCGCCGGTGGCTACTTCTCCCCAACGCAATACAGAAACTGTCCGCTGCGCAGATAGAGATGCCGGCCGGCGAAGATAGGCGTGCCACCATGGCCGTCACCCAGATGGTTGCGCCGGAGTTCCTGATATTGCCGGCCAGGCTTGAGCACCAGCGCGTCGCCTTGGTCGTTGAACACATAGAGATAGTCTCCCGCGAGTGCGAGACTCGGATACAGGTTCGCCGCGTCGGCATCCGGCCTGCCGGTAAGGTTTGGGAAAACCAGGTCGTGCGTTGCAAGTATCTTGCCGTCCCCCGCATCAAGGATGCTGAATTTGTACTCATTCGCGACGGCGTAGATCAAACCCCGGTCCCAAACCGCCGAGGCGTAAAAGGTGCCCTCGAGTTCCTGCTCCCAAACGGGTTTCGGTATCCACTTCGCCGCGGTGGCGGTGGAGAATCGGCAGGCGCTCGACCCGGCCTGCAGCAGATAGACCGTGTCCTCCTGAACTATCGGACTGGCAAATTTCAGCCCGCCGAGATCACCGGCCAGAATCACGCCGTCGGAGACCCGCACGATCTGGCCGGAAGGCATGACCAACACCTCGACGCCAAGCAGGTTCGCGACGACCGGCGTGCCATAGCTTTCCGGGACGTTCTTATTCGTCCACACATCCCGGCCCGTCTTGGGATCAATGGCCAGCAGATGGGAGAGGGTCACGAGTAACTTGCCGCCCGCGAGCACCGGTGAGGTCGCGCGACCGTATTCGGTGGTCGGCTTGAATGGGAAATACCGAATCCATTGGCGCGTCCCGGTCAGATCATAGCACGCGACAATTCCGGTTCCGAAGACCACATAGACAAACTGTCCGTCGCTGACCGGAGTGGCCGTAGTGTTGCCGGCATCGGCCAGCCGGTGTCCCGCGACGGTTTTCTCCGGTAAGTCGGCGAAGGTATTGGACTGCCGCCAGAGGGGCTTCCCGTCGTTGGCGCTGACGCAACACAACCACGCTGGATCAGACAGCAAGAATAACCTCGCGGCAACCAGGATGGGTGAAGAGTACTTATTCGGACCTACCTTGGTCTTCCAGAGAATGTTCTTGGTCTCACTCCATTCCCGCGGCGGCGTGGCCAGCGGATAGCGTCCGGAACCGTCATTCCGCCAACCCATGACCTGCGGCGGCGCAGCGGAGACTCCGGGTGAGACTGATGGGTGCGGCGAAAGGGCTGCGGCCGGTTGCTCCCCGCGCGCAAAGGTGCCGTAAATACCGCACGCAGCAAGGAAGGCGAAGCAGACGGCAATCCTTGTCTTCCCGTTTGGCAGCAGAGTCATTTGGCCTGCGGGTCTTTGATGTCGAAACAAATGATCTCGACGGGTGTGCGCACAAACAGGCGGCCGCCGGCAATTACCGGCATGGACCAGTCCAGCAAGCCCCGCTCCTTGTTTCGCCCGATGTTGGCGAGCGGATGCAGGTTCTCGACGCGACCGCGTTGCTGGTAGGAACTGGCGCTGGCTTCAACCAGAGTCAGGCGCTTGTGATCATGGATGAACAATAGTCCGTCCGCGGCGGTGATGGATAATCCGAGATGAAACCCCGGTTCTTTCCACAGCAGTCTGCCGGTCTTCAGGTCACTGCAGCGGAAGGAAAAGTTTTGCTCGCCCGGTTTCGCTCCTATGTCCGCGGCCTCCTTGCGCGAGTCAATGTAGAAGCCATAGATGCAGCCATCCCAGAGCACTGGCGGCGTGACAGCGTCATGGATGCCGTGATTGGTCCAGAGCACCTTGGGCTTCGGGTCTGGCTGGCTGAAATCACACTCGACCAGCGACGGCACCCAGCCATTGAGAGAATCCAGATAGAGATTCTTGCCGACCGGCCTGAGACCGCCGCTGGCCCACGCCGGGGCTTCCTGCGGACCGGTACACGTCCAGTTCCAGAGCTGCTGTCCGTCGCTCTGGCGGAGGATTTTCCACTGCCGGTTGCCATGCACCACGAGACAGTCCTCGCCCTTGAACTGGATGGGCAGGCCGGTCCCGGTGATCAGTCCGGGGCCGCGCGAACCGGGCGGGCAGTCTTCCTCATATTTCCAGGCCACCTTGCCGGTTGTGGCGTCGTAGGCATAAAACTGCATCTTGTTGCTCACGTCCGTCTTGGCCCACGCGGGGATCGCCGGGTTGCCGCCCTGCCAGTAGAAATAGGGAATCTTGTCACCTACCGGAATGAGTGAACCATTGAATCCTTTCCATTCGAGATTCCCATTGCCTTTCAGCGAGCCGTTCAAATAGGGAGACTCTTCCTTGAAACTGTGCCGCCATACGATGGCTCCCGTCCGGCGCTCGAAACAGAAGGCGTCACCAAAGGTTCCTATCGCATAAACAAATTTCCCGGCAATCGTCGGCGTGGCTCGCACCCCGAGCGCGCCCCAGCCGACGTGCCAGATCGGAGGCACGTCATGAGTGTGACTCCACTTCTCTTTGCCTGTGTTGGCATCGATGCACTTCACCGTTTCCTTCCGCTGGTTGTCTTCGAGCTGGGCATAACAGAGATCGTCGCCGGCCACCGAGGGATGATTGGAGCCAGCGCCGACCGGAATGCGCCAGACTACCTTTGGCCCCGTGGCCGGCCAGGTGCGCAGGAATCCTTTTTCCGTCGAGGTACAGTCGCCATTGGGGCCGGCCCAGCGCGGCCAGTCTCCGGACGCTGATGACCCGGCCGCGGTGCTCCCGGCGGTGCCGCAGATGCCAAACACCAGCGCGGCAAGCGCGCCGCGAAGTAACCAGCACCATGCTTTCCCAGCGGCCGCCGTTTTGGCTTCGACCCGCTTTGCCGGGCGCGATGCCGGGGGAGCAAACTCAGGGCGCGTCGCCAGGCTATTGCGGGAGGGGCGGTATGGATTCATCGGCGATGACTTTCGGCCCGTGGGAAACCGGGTCAAGCGCAGGTTGCGATCCCGGTCCCGAGGGGAGGGACAACACTGCTCTGTCAAGGGAGGCCGCGCGCCTCCCGCGAGCACCCGAACCCGCGGTGCCGGGCTACCCACCAGCCTCACCCGCGCTGAATCGCAACCACCCTTCCATGACCCGCCACTTCTGGGCAGTTGACCGGGTGCGTCGCCCTGCCGACACTCCGGTCGTGAACGCAATCACCGCTGTCAACGCCGCTGGCCGGTCCGGTCCGACGCGCCCGGCCGCCGCCCGCCGGGCGGTTCGCCGACGCGCTGCGCCCAGCTCCCTCGCCGTTCAAGTCATTTCCTTGCCATGAAACTTCCCACCCTCGCCCTCCTCGCCCTGCTTGCCCTCGGCACCGCCTGTCAGACGGTTTACAACACCACGCTTGAAAAAGTCTTCGGCTACGAGAAACGCGAGCTGCTCAAGAAATCGGTGGTCGCGTTGCAAAACGAACAGCAGGACGCGCAAAAGGAATTCAAGGACGCCATGACGCGCCTCAAGGAACTCTACGGCTTTCAAGGCGGCCAGTTGGAATCCACCTACAACAAACTCAAAAGCTCGTACGACCACTGCGACGCCGAGCCCAAGGCCGTGCAGTCGCGCATCGAAAACATGGAAGGCATCGCCGCATCGATGTTTGCCGAATGGGAAAAGGAGCTGGCGCAGTACACCAACCCTTCCCTTGCCGCCAGCAGCCGCCAGCAGTTGCGCGACACCCAAGCCCGCTACGCCCAGCTTTCCCGCACCGTCCGCGCCTCCGCCGACGCGATGAAACCCGTGCTGGCCCAGCTCCGGGACAACGTCCTCTTCCTCAAACACAACCTGAACGCCGCCGCCATCGGCTCGCTCAAAGGTGAGGCCGCCAACATCCAGCGCCAGATCGAAGAACTCCTCAGCCGCATGAGCGCCAGCATCGCCGAGTCCGATGCCTTCATCAAAACGATGGCGAAATAGTCTCCCGGTCCGCGGCCGGTCCGCAGTCACCCAAACCCGCTGGCTCCGCCGAGCCTGCCGCCATCGCTCCCCTTTCCATCCCTCCCACCGTCCCGCCGTCCCGCCGTCGCCTCCTCCCGCCGCCTTTGCCTTTGACAAAGCCCGCGCGCCCTTGTGACCATCCGCGCCGAAATCACACCCGCAAACCAAACCCTCAACCCCCACATCCTCATGAAAAAATATAACGTCGGCATCATCGGACACGGCTGGGTCGCCACCGCCCACATTCCCGCCATCAACGAATCCAAGCAGGCCCAGGTCACCGCCATCTACTCCTCGCGCCCGCTGGATGCCGCGGCGTTGAGCACCAAGTACGGCTCGCCCGTGACCACCTACACCGACCTGAATGCCATGCTCGCCAACCCCGACATCCACGCCGTCTCGATTTGCAGCTATCCCTACCAGCACGCCGCGCACGTCATCGCCGCCGCCAAGGCCGGCAAACAAATCATCATCGAGAAGCCCCTCGCCTTGTCGTGGAAAGACTGCCTCGCCATCGAGGCCGCGGTGAAGAAGGCGGGCGTGAAAGTCTGCGTCTGTTTCGAGTGCCGCTACTCCAGCCAGTTCCTCGCCACCAAGGCGCTCCTCGACCGCGGCCTGCTGGGCGAGATTCACTACGGCGAGGTGGACTACTATCACGGCATCGGACCGTGGTATGGACAGTTCCGCTGGAACACGCGCAAGGATGCCGGCGGCAGTTCCCTCCTCACCGCGGGCTGTCACGCGCTGGACGCCCTGCTCCTGTGCATGGCCGGCGAGGTCGCCGAAGTCACGAGCTACGACACGAAATCCAAGAGCAAGATTTTCGCGCCCTACGAATACACCACCAGCAGCGTCACCATCCTCAAGTTCAAGGATGGCCGCATCGGCAAATGCGCAGCGGTGGTGGACTGTCTCCAACCCTACTACTTCCACACCCATCTCGTCGGCAGCGAAGGCAGCCTGCTCGACAACAAATTCCACTCCATGAAACTCGACGGTCTCAACAAGAGCAAATGGAGCGAACTCTCGATGAAGATGCTCGATTCCGGCGATGTCTCCGACCATCCCTACAAAACCCAGTTCCAAGCCTTCTTCGACGCCCTCGATGCGGGCAAGGAAATGGCCCTCACCAGCCTCGCCGACGCCCTCGCCAGCCACCGCGTCCTCTTCGCCGCCGACAAGTCAGCAGCGACGGGGAAGGCGGTGAAGCTGTGAGTTGAGCCTCCCGATATGGCGATAGTTCCTAACATGCAACGTCCATCTCAACTTAGTCTTGGGCTTGCGATGGTCTTGGGACGATATGGCATCGGGTTAGGTATGGTTCTCCTCATCTATCTGTTGGCATTTGGACCACTGATGTCACTGGTCACGTCTGGGGTTCTGTCGGACAATGGCTTCCTTCGTGTAATCCGAGTCTATCGACCGGCCTTTCAATTGTTGGGGGGCGAACCGCTCTGGCGGTACGCCTCCTTCTGTGGATTCAAAGAACCGGCGGCGACCCCATGCGGCATGTCCCTGCAATGAACTGGGATTCTTCACATGCCTTTGTCTCCGGCTCTGCGCCCATCTCATTAGCACCCGGCTTCAGCCGGGTGTTGGCCGGAAATGAATCGGGCAGCCGTTTCAACGGCTTTGCCGAAGATATGAACCGCAGCGGCAGGTTCGAAAAACCGTTAAAACGGTTGTGCCCATCTCCCTTTTCAAACACCCGGCTGAAGCCGGGTGCTAATGAGATGGGAATTGCCTGCAGGAAACTGACAGGGGCATCCCTCTCCCCAGCCCTCTCCCCGTTCGTGCCTCACGGGGAGAGGGCGCCGGAAGCGCTGCTCGTTGCGGTACTTCCGGCACGAACTCTCGCAACGACGGATAAGTTTACGGCGCCACCTGCGAAGCCAGTTCGCTGAACGCCCCTTGCCCCGCCGCACCGATGCCGGCCACGCGCAGGTAATACTTGGTCGCGGAAGTCAGGCCGATCACGGTGGCCTTGGATTTGGTGGCGATGGGACCATTGACCCAGGAGGCGGCATTGGTGGGGGTGGTGGTGTATTGCACCACATAGCGCTTGGCCCCTTTCACCCGGTTCCAATGGATGTCGATCTCGCCGTCGCAGCAATGAATCCTGTTGGGATACTATCTCTTTAGCCCCAACGGGGCGAAGCTATTCCAGCCCAGGGCATCGCCCTGGGAGCGGTGCCGAGCGGCCGCGAAGCCCTGAAGGGGCGGTCCAACCCGGCGACCGTAAGCCGGAGATGGAACGCCCCTTCAGGGCTAAACGGTTCAATGGGTGGCGTAACCCAGAGCGGCGCTGCACTCTGCCCTGGGCTGATATGTCATCGCTCCGTTGGGGCTAGGTATCGGCGGGGTTGTGGGCGAGGACCTTGACGTGGTGGTCGGCGGAATCGATCCAGTAGTGGATGGCGTAGCCGGCGAAGACGCTGATTTCCGGGCGGCGGCCGATGCCGTCGCGTTCATTGTAGTCGGAATGTCCTACGGGAAACTATCGTAACTTGGAGAGATGAGTTAGGAGGTGGGTGCGGGTTTGCTTGGGCATGGCGTCCAAGACACGGATTGCTTCCAGATCGACGAGGAGGCGGTAGTCCATGCGATCCGGCTAGTCCGAATATCGCTTCTGCAAGTCATCCAGTTCAACCCAGTGAGCCGGATTCTTGTCATCGATTTTGCGGGCCAGCTCGTCTTGGAACTCAGCGTTCTGGTTGGTTTGCAGGGAAACCAGAAACGCGATCAATTCACGCCGCTCCGCCGATTGTAAATGCGCGGCCTGGTCTTTGAGTTGTGCCAATGACATGGCCGGAGGTTAGTTCTTGGTGGCTGGGTGGGCAAGCGGGTTGTGAACGAAGGCGGACCAGGCATTCAGCGCACTTGGGCAGCGCTCCCAGCGTTAGCCCGGAGGGCGGAAGAGAATAGCCCAGCACTTGAGTGCTGGGATGAGGGCGACGGAAAATCGAGTCCCGACAGGGACGGCGGAAACTGCGGGACCACGCCTCTGTCGTCTCTGGCGGGACTATCGGGTCGGATGGGGGTGATCCCCGAATTCCAACACCGGAACCGGGCGAAGCCCGGGAACTGGGGAGCGCACGCCGCTGGCGTGCAGTTTTCGGCGGCCCGCCGAAAACTTCGTTCCACTAACTTTCTCTCCCGGCGGGAAAGGCAGACTGGGGAACGAAGTTTGGGCGGGCCGCCCAAACCAGCACGCGGGCCGCGTGCGCTCCCCGTCTGGCTTCACCATTCAGGAGTTAGGAGGCGGGGCGGCGGGGTGACTTTGGGGTTGGAAGCTTCCAGAGGTAGGCGGGGTGGGGGCCTTTAGTGCGGGTTAAGCCGATTTCTTGCTCCAGGCGCTTGACCCAGGTGGCGCACGGGCGGGCGTAGGGCAGGGCGAGGCGGGCTTGCAATCGCGGCCAGGTCAGGCCGGTGGGAGTTCGGCGGAGTTC
>BJHT01000263.1 GCA_014193395.1 Verrucomicrobiota bacterium | reverse complement strand
CATCGAAGCCTACTACAACACCCACCGCAAACACTCCTCCCTCGGCTACAAAACCCCCGCCACATTCGAGGCCCAGCTCAACCCCAAAAACTAACCAAATGCTGGTCCAGAAATCCGTTGCATCTCAGTGCGCGGCCAGCGTGGTATCACGGCGGACACCGCCCTGCGCCTGTCCCGCTATTTCAACACCCGCCCGCCTGGTGGCTCGACTTGCAAAACCACTACGACCTCGAACTCGCCGCCGATGCAATAGTGACAAAAATCGCGCGCATTAAACCGTGTGCGCTCCGCCCGGTCGCCGACGCAGTGGCGGCGTGAATCCCGCCAAGACATGAAGACAAGGCCCGCCCCCCACCGCTGACGCCAAGCGGGTTGCCGCCCTGCTGCGAAAGTCTTTGCTGCGGCAGTCCGCGAAACGCCGCGGCCCCGAGGCCGAGTTTCTCCCCGCAGGTTACGTCGAAGACGCGACTGGCTTCCGCCTCAGTCAGACTCCCGAGGGACGAGTTCGAGGGGGAGGCGGTCGAAGCCGGGGTTGGGTCCGGCGCTGGCGGAGCGGGGGAGGAGCCAGCGCTCGGCGCGGGTGATGGCGAGGATTTCGCCGAACTGGATCGAGGGATCTTTCACTGGCTCGAAGCGGTGGAGTTTCAGGACTTTCTCGGGAATCTCCACGGTGATGCCGGTGAGGGTGAGCGGGTAGTGAACGAGGCCGTCTTTGTCGAACTTCCACTGACTGTTCCCCGGCCAGACGGTGCGGTCGCCGGGGCCGGTTCCGGGCAGGGCAAAGTCGAGATACTTCCAGCCATCGAAATTAATGCGTGCCTTGCCCCAGACATCGTCGGTGTTCCAGTCGGCTTGTTTCTTGAGTGATGGGTCGTTGGTGTTCTGTTGCTGCATTTCCTTGGGCATCCAATCCAAGAGCCACGGGGAGAGTTCGCCGCGCTGCGGTGCGCCAATGGAACGCCAGACTTGTCCGCTGGCGTCGCGCAGTTCGAAGATGATGCGGCCCCAGCCCGAGTTACCCTTGATTTGAATGGCAAGGCTGGTGGGTTGTCCGTCGAGAGTAACAGGCTGGCGCAGGGCGAAGGTCGAGTACATCGGCATGGTGGGTTTGCCGGTGGCGAGGGGCAGGGGAGTGACTTTCACGGCGGAGACAGGTGTGGCGGGCGGAGGGATGAGGCCCTCGGCGGGGACGGTCTCGACGCGGTAGTCTGCTTTGCGGCGGGGGTTCATGAAATTGTAGGCTTCGAGTTCCGGATCGCGGGTGGTGACGGGGTTCCAGGTAGTCTGCCAGTTACCCGAGTTACCCGTAGGATTGGGGACCAGCACTTGAATCTGACCCTCGGGTCGAGACAGCGGCGCAGTGGGTGCGAGGGTTTGGATGGACTTGATCCGGGAGGGAGCGATCAGGAAGCACGGGCGCTCGGCCGCGGTGAGTGTGAGTTTGCCGCCGGGTTCGCGACGGAGGCTGGCGGGCGGATTACCCTGGGCGTCGATGACTTCGGAAGCTGGGGTGCCGGCAAACTGGAAGGTAGTCTCGCGCGTGCCGTTCACGTTCCACACACAGGTGATGTAGGTGCCGGGTTCGGCGCGCTCGAACTCGACGGCATAGACACTGGTGGAGCCAGTCTCGAGCAGGCGCGGCTTGCCGGCCCCATCCAACATGCGGGTCAGGGTGGCGTAGGCGACATAGGAGGGTTTGGCGTTCAGTTCGGGCATTTTGTAGAGAATGCCGGACGCGCCCCAGTTGCTGAAGCGGTAGCTGTTGCCGACATCGGAGATGCAACCCATGCGGATTTCGGGCACGCCCCAGATGAGTGAGTGCATGGCGTGACGGATGAAGTAGTTGGCCTGAGTCTCGGGGGTGAGATTGCCGGGGTTGGTGTTGGGATAACAGATTTCGTAACACTGGGTGACGGGTTTGTCCTTGTATCCGTAGTGATCGAGTAACTGGCGGTCCATCCACAGGCTGGAGCCGAAGCCGACGTAGTCTGGAGGCTGGGCTTCGGGCATGCGGCCGTAGGTGCCGGACTCATTGCCGAGTGAGTCGAAGAGTTCGGCGGGGAATTTGGCGCGCAGGAGTTCTTCCTTGGTGGGGAGCGGTCCGTTGCCGAGGCGCAGGTGGATGCCGGGATGTTTGGCTTTCACCGCGCGGGCACCTTCGACACATTTCTCGAACAGGTCTTGGAACCGTTTCTGTTCGTCGAGACGGGGATTGTCATTGGTCTGGAGCTTGTAGGGCGGCCGGTCGTGGAAGATGTCGGGCACGCGCTGGACGTGGTTTCCAGAGATGGAGTCTTCGTGGAGAATAAGCGCGACCTTCTTCAGGGAGTCGGTGTTGCGCTCGTAGTATTTGTCGATGCCGGTGGTGTAGCTCTGGTCCTTCTCGCTGTAGATGATCTTGGGTTCGTTGCCGCAGAGCACTCCGTATTTTGCGCGATCCTCGGGTTTGAAGCTGAACATGCCGTAGCGGATGCCGGCCTTTTTGTAGAGCGGGCCCACTTGATCGGGATCGGCGCTGCTATAGTGCCCGCCCGTGAAATCCCAGACGCCGAAAGGCGAAGTCGCGCGATGTTTGCGGGTGTCGGGCGGGAGGACGCAGTAGGTGGTGCGGCGGGTGAGCGTGCGATCATTACCCTGACCAGGGGGCAGTCCCGGCATGTGGACATCCACGGCGAGATCGTAGTAGCCGAGTTTGGTGAAGCCTGGAGGAAAGGGAATGGTCAGGGTCTGTCCGGGTGCGACGGTGCCTTTGAGACCAGGGAGTTTGTCGGCAGTGAGTGTCGAGTTATCACCGTCAAGGTGGCGGGTGCGAATGGTGAGTTGGTAGGATCGGGGTGTGGCAGTGATATTGTGCAAGGCGAGGGTGAAGCCCGGTTGCTCTGGGAGTTCAAAGACATGGCCGGGGACGCCGCTGGTGAGTTTGAGTTGCAACGGGGATTTCTCGAAGGTGATGGCAGCGATGCGGACGCCGGAGGGCAATCCTTGTGGGCGGTAGCGGAAGCGGTTGGGATCGGGGCTGCGGCGCTGGAGTCGGACTTCCTTGGTAACTTCTATCTCCATGGCGGGCCGGGCGGCGAGGTCTTGGGCGAACGCGGCGGAGAAGGGGATGACGGTGTGCGTGAGTTTGCCCAGCGGGGTGTTCACGAGGCGCACGCCCGAGCTGGATAGTTCGGCCGTGGTAGGAATGACGCTGGCGAAGTCATGCTGGAGAGTCTGTCCACGGACATCGTAGGAACCGGCGCGGAAGGTCACGACGGGGGTAGTCTGCGGGTCGGTGACAGCGTAGGCGAGCACATGGGCGGCGGTGTAGTCGGCGACGGGCACGCGGAGCATGGGCTGGCGGGGGTCGTGCATGAAGGGCGCGCCGTTGTCGTATTCCTCGTAGTAGCTGCTGGGATTGAGCGCGGCATCGATCCAGCGGGCGTCCTTGAGGTTGAGCATGTTTTTCGCGCCGGGACTGAGACGGAAGGGAACGCCGGCTGACTCGGTGACTTGGGCGGAAGCTAGCGGTGAGTTACTGAAACGGTCATTGGCCAGTGGGTCGAGGATAACTTGGAGAAAGGGGCTGGCGGTCGAAGTGGTGGTGACTTTGACAGCAGAGAAGGTGGTGCTTTGAAATGGGTAGAGTCCCGCCGGGCCGGCGAAGTCTGATCCCGGCACGACGGTGGCGAGAGTACCGTCCACATAGACTGTGAGTGAGTCGGGATGGTACTCGACGCGCACGGGGATCGGGCGGTGGAAGAGACTTATCGGGGCGATTGTTTCGGCGATGAGTTTTTGCTGCGCCTTTTCGAGGGCGGGCCAGTAGGTCAGGACGTCGCGGCGTTTGTCGAAGGCCCAGCGGGGTTTGTCATCCACGGTGGTGAGGACTCCGCCGTTGATGGCGAGGGACCAACCATTTTTGTCACAGGTGATACCGACGGAGTAACGGGCGGTGTCCTGATTGTAGTTGCCTGTCGGCGTGCCATTGACGCCGGGACGAAAGTAGAGTGTGCCGCCGCCGGTGAAGGTGACATTGAACTCGACGGCCTGGCCGGGGCCGAGGGGTTGGGTTAGGAGAAGCGCGCCGTAGCCTTTCTTTGAGAGTGAGTAGGTATCTTGCTTCGCGTCGAGTACGCCGAGGCTGAGATAGGTGGGTTGGGTTAGAACTTTGGCGTTGGTGGGTAGGGTAAGGGGGGAGAGTTTGGGGTTTGTGGCGGGTGTTGCCGCGGCGGGCTTCGGCTGGGCGGCGGGGCAGGGCCGGGTGGTTATCCAGCCGCACAGCAGGGCGGTGGCGAGGAGGAGAGTGGTGGCGTAGGCGGGGCGAGAGGCGTGGGTGTAGGTGTTTGGGGCGGGCATGGGGGAGGTGAATTGGGTGTGGGTGGAGCGATTGAGGCGAAAAACCGCAGTTGAGATGAACCACTAAAGACACGAAAGACATGATAACAAACGCTGAGAGTGAGTTGCTCTGGCATCGAAAAACCTGACCTGGCGGGTGAACCTTGAGTTGGCTGTCACGGGTTCCCTTTTCGTGTATTGCGGGTTTTTCGTGGTTTCAAATGCTTTCTCCAGGTTGCGGCGGTTAGGCGATCCGACCGGAGCCAGACAAGGCAAGGGTGGAGAATGTTCAGCCGGCAGGCGCGGATCGAGCGGCGCGCCCTTGCTTGCCGAGGTACTCGATCCCCGGCGAGATCACTTTCTCGGGGGCGACCCGGTCGGTGGGGATGATGGAGATTTCCGGCGGGTCATCTTGAGGGAAAAGGGGGTTCCGACAGAGGCAACCAGGACCGGGGCCGGAGCGACTGGCACGTCGGCCGGCTTTATGATTCCGTCAACCTCGGGCAGCGGCACCGCGTGATAGTTCACCAAGGACCAGTGAAAACACGCCGAGAGCAGCAGGAATTCTGAGAGCGTGGTGGGTTCGAAGAAGTAGTCCTCGACTGCATACAGGGCGCAACAGCGGCAGCCGACCAGGAAGAAGGCCAGGAGGAACGGCTGCGCCCAAAAATTCTTCCGGGCCACCACCACCAACAGAGAAGCCACGCCGGCATTGAAGGCCAGCATCCCGATCACGCCCATATTGTTGGCCAGATGCCCCCAGCCGGCGATGATGTTCGAGGCCTCGTACCAGCGCACGTACTGCAAACGGGGAAATTTCTCGGCCGTGCTGTACCGCAGCCCCATCGGCTCGACGATGATCGCGGGCAGCACCTTGAGAATGCCGTCGATATCAAACCGGAACGGCTCGTACTGGATCGTCAGCAGCGCGTTGGCGACCGGCGTGGCCAGGTAGGCCACGGGTCCCCAGACGATGGGATCAACGCGTGACCAGGACTCCGACAGTCCGACATCGTAGGTGGCCTCGGTCAGGTCCTGGGAGGTGCGGGTGGAATTCACGAAGACGAACAGCAGCATCAGCAACGCGCCGACGATCGCCAGCGGCACCACCCGCAGCTTCCGCCGCGTCAACCGGAACAACAGCGCCGCGTAGAGAAAGCCGAACAGAAACGGCAGCTTGATCTGGATCAGCGTGCTCATGATCACGCTCCAGGCCACCATCACCACCGCCAGCCAGCGGGACTGGACGAAGAAGGCCATTGGGATCAGGACGGTGAAGAGCGACCACACCAGAAAGCTCAACTTGAATTGGTGGTGATAGTAGAACCCGTACTGTTTCTCGAGGCTCTCGCCCTGGAGAATTTTTTGCAGCAGCAGCGGCGCGCCGATCTGGGAGATATTGTAGGCCACCAGGGCGACCGAACTGCCAAGAAAGATCAATGCCAGCCGGTTGGAAATGGTGATGTCAACGACTGGATCCACTTTTCCCAAGCTGAACAGGGGCAGCAGCAGCGCGATGCAAAGGACGAGGAACAGGTAATCGTTCAGGACGAACTCACAGTCCATCACATGCGCGCCCATCGTCGCCAGGGACAGGAGAAAACCCGCGACCAGCAGTTTGCGCGGGTCCACCAGAAGATCTGCAAAGAAGGACTTGATCATTTACTAGGTCGGCGGCCGCGCTCGCAGGCGGCTATCTTTTCATCGGCTGTTTTCGGTCAAATGCCCGCGCCGAACTTCACATTCAGTGCCGACCCGATTTCGGATGGCGCGAACGGCCGCCAATCGCCACAAAAAAACCGACCTCACTGTTGCACCGGGAGGGGGGGCAATTCAAACGGAACTCCAAAGTGAATTTTGCGGTTCCGACCGGAGGGCGGCGATGGTGGGTGTCTGGCCGCTTGCGGACGCGGCGGTTGGGTGGGGCGGGCTTCCAGCCTGTCGGTTCGGGCGGCATCCGTGCCGCCCGTCCTCACGGCGGACCGATGGCGCGGCGGAACCGGGAACACGGGGCAGGGATGCCTGCCCCACGTTGACGACGTCGCTACGTCTTCGGCTTCTCGGTGGGTTTGTCCGGGGCCTTGGCCTCGAGGCGGGTGATGCGGAGTTTGCGGTCGTGGTGGGCGGTGGCGACGCGGAGGCCGTCGGGGTGGAGGTGCATCTCGCGGGCGGTGTTGGGGAGCTTGAACTGGTGGAAGGGCTTTTCATCGGCTGGTCCCCAGAAGAGGAGGGTGCCGCCGCCGGAACCGCCGGAGCAGGCGATGAGGTGGCCGTCGGGGTGCATGGCGAGGCCCCAGACGACCCCGCCCTTGATGTCGTTGCTCACATGGCTCTTGAGGATTTTCTGGGTTTCCCAATCGAAACGCACGACAAGGGGTTCGTGGACGCTGCCGAGGGGATTGGTGGCCTTGTGCAGACCGCCGGCGACGAGGTGCTTGCCGTCGGGGCTGAGGGCGAGTCCGCGCACGCCGCCGAAATGCACTTGCTGGCCGCCGTCGTAGTGGTGCAGGTCTTTCGACTCGAAGGTGCGCGCGAGTTTGCCGGTGGCGAGGTCCCATTGGATGACCTTGCCCATGAGGTCGCCGGTGAGGAGGAATTTCCCGGCCGGGTGGAAGAGGGCGCTGTAGATGTCGAGTTCGTGGCCGGGCATTTCGCGGACGGGCGTGCCGTCGGCGAAGTTCCAGATTTTTGCAATGCGGTCATTGCCGCCGCTGGCGAGGAGTTTGCCGTCGGGGCTGACGGCGAGGGCGCGAATCCAGCCGTTGTGGGCCTTGACCTTGCGGATGGGTTCGGGTTTTTCCGCGGCGACGGGCCACCAGATGAGGGTGTCGTCGTAGCCGCCGGTGACGAGGGTCGCGCCGTCGGGCGAGAAGGCGAGCGAGCCGACCCAGGAGTCGTGGGCCTTGAGCACGGTCTTTTTGCCGGTGGCCAGTTCCCAGCGGATGACGCTGCGATCTTCCGCGGTGGCGAAGATGTAGAGGCCCTTGGGATCGAAGCGGCAGGTGATGAGCGGGGCGTCGTGGGCGAGGGTCTCGGCGAGGTGGGCGGCTTTGGGGTCGGATTTCATGCGGCGAGTGGTGGACGGGAGGTGCGGCGGAAGCGTTCAGGGGGAATGGCCGCAAGGAACGCAAAGAGACGCAAAGAGGAGAGCCAGCCGAAGGGAGCGCGACCGGTCCCCGGTCGCAGCGCGTGACGCGAGAAGGGAGCGGTGGAAGGTCCGGAAGACTTGCGGCGGGCGGACGCGCTGCGGGCGGGGACCGGTCGCGCTCCGACTGAAACAGCGCGCCATGAGCTGCGCGCGAGTGCTTGAGGTTCGCGGCCGTTTCTTCGATGCCCCGCTGGGGCAGGGAGCTTTTTGGCGGACGATCCGGGGGCGGCGTCCGCGGGGGCGGACTTGCCCCCGGCTAATTTCCTGCGGTGTCCCTCCGGGACGAGGGGTGGGCGGGCTTCTCCTCGCGGATCAGGCGGGCGAGCGTTTGCTCCAGTTCAGCGCGCGAGTAATCGCTGTGCGGGCCGCGAACGGCTTTCAGAAGTTCGGCCTCCAGTTCGGGTGACTCCTCGATAGGCGGCGGTGTCATAACTCAGCAAACAAACTCAAAACCCAGCTTATGAAAAAAGCGCACGAGCTTGGCATAAACCTCGGTGACGCTCCGGCCTTTGATGGTGTGAGCTTCTGGCACTTCGACACAAAACGGGTATGGCGGCACAAATTTTAGCGACAAGGTTACCGGCGTCGCACCAGAGCTGCGCACGCAAAGCGTTCCCCGATATTCAATCCGCTCCTTGGCGCGTGGGGAAAACCGCCTCAATCTGTTCGGATGACTCGTAGAGAATGTTCATAAATTGAAACGCGTGTGCTGTGGATTAAAGCGTCCCGGTCGGCATAGATCCCGAGAAGTTCCTCGCGTGAATCGTTCCGCCGCGGTTGGGATCGGAGCGTCGCCCGATGCGAACCTTTATTGTTGGCCGTCGCGCCGAAAGGCATCCTCAAATATCTCCCAGCCAGTTGGCATATCTGACTCTCCATCCTGATACCAAAGAAACGAGGTGCATAGCGGACTCCACGCCGATCCAGCCCCCGTGTCCTTCTTCCGTGAAAGATCTGAAACCGAGATCCCGATGTGTAAGTAGGGGCGTCCGCCCTCCGCGCTATTCTCAAGCACATCCAGTTCAAAGGTTAATTGATTATCCTCTGGGCCTCGAGACTCCTGATGTGGCTGTCGCGGAGCATGCAGCTCCGCCAAGCGATCCCACGTCCAGAGGACCGGTATCGACTGCATGAAAGCGTAGAGTTGGTTTGTAAGCTCGTAATCATTCATGCGGTTATATTCGCGCCGCCTAACAGGAACTGATCGGCCCCGGCACCGGAATGTTCGAACTCATGGGAATTCGATTCGACCGGATTGCCGCCGCTACACCAGCAATTCCTTGATCGGCCCGCACGCGGGGTCGGCCATGAGGACCTGACGCCCGGCTATGTCGAAGGCGCCTTTGGAGCCGACGCCGAGGGCGCGGAGGTAGGTGTGGAAGAGGTGGCCGGCATCGACTTCGCGCTCGGTGACTTCGGTGCCTTTGGGGCCGGTCTTGCCGATGACGGCTCCGCGCGCGATGCCCGCGCCGCCGAGGCAGACGCTCCACGCTTTGCCCCAGTGATCGCGGCCGTAGTATTGGTTGATGTTCGGGGTGCGGCCGAATTCGGAGAGGACGACGATGAGCGTGCTGTCGAGCAGGCCGCGGTCGGCGAGGTCGGTGACGAGGGTGGCGAAGGGTTGGTCGAATTCGCCGAGCTGCTCGAAGTGGAAGTTAAAATTTTCGTTGTGCGTGTCGTAGTTCGAGTGGGCGACCTGCACGAAGGTGACGCCTTTTTCAATGAGGCGGCGGGCGAGGAGGCAGTGGCGGCCGAAGTCGTGTTTGCCGTAGCGGTCGTGGTCTTTCTGCGGCTCCTTGGTGAGGTCGAAGACTTCGCGTTGCTTCATCAGTTCGAGGGCCTGTTCGTAGCTCTGGACGTAGGCGTCGGTCATGGCGGTGCGGCGGCGGGAGAGGAAGTGGGTGTTGGCGAGGCGGCGGAATTCGTTCTGCTGGGAGAGGGCGGTTTCGCTGAGGGAATCGGGGCGCGCGGTGTGTTGCGGCGGGTTGCCGTTGCCGAGGGAGATGCTGGCGTATTTCGGGCCGAGGTAGGCGGAGTCGCTGCCGCGTCCGCCGCCGCCGCCCGCGGTGACGCGGATGTGGCCGGGCAGGGAGCGTTCGTCGGAGTCGAGGCATTTGGCGACGACGGCGCCGATCTCGGGATAGGTCTGGCCGGGCATCTGGCGGCGGCCGGTGAGCATCATGTAGGCGCCCTTGCCGTGGTCGTCGGTCTTGGTGTTGATGCCGCGGACGAGGGCCAGGTGGTGCATGACTTTGGCGGTGTGGGGAAGGAGTTCGGAGATGTGAATGCCAGGGACGGAGGTGGGGATGGCGCGGAAGGGGCCGCCGGTGTCGGTGCCGGGCTTGGGGTCCCAGCTTTCGAGCTGGCTGAGGCCGCCGTGCATGTTGATGACGATCATGCGTTTCTGGTCCTTGGCGAGCGCGCCGGCGATGGCGGGTTGCGCGAACCAGCCGAGGCCGCCGACGACCGCGCCGGTGCCGGCGGCGAGGGTGCCGAGGAAGCTGCGGCGGGCGAGCTGGTGCTCGGGGGAGGCGCAGGCGTAGGAGCAGGTTTTCATAAGGGTTGCTTTGGGTTGGGCGTTTTGCGGGTCGGGCGGTGGTGGTGTTAGTGGCTCATTCTATTCCATCGAAAGGGTGGGGGTTCAATGGTTAAACCGATTCTGTTTGGGTGGCACGGGAGTTATGACCACAGAGATACGATGAACACAGGGCGGCGGGGCCGCAACCAACGCGGAGCGCGACCGGTCCCCGGTCGCAGCGGCACCATCGGAGTCAGGGCCCTCGGGTTTTCTTGCGCCTTCGCAGGTGCGGAGCCGCTGCGGGCGGGGACCGCCCGCGCGCCAAAATCCTCGCGGCACGGGAGGATTCTGAAGGGTTGTGGTACAGAGACAAACAAGGGA
>BJHT01000262.1 GCA_014193395.1 Verrucomicrobiota bacterium | reverse complement strand
CCGGCTTGCCGGTGGTCAGCAGCTCGACGGCTTGGGTTTTGAACTCGGGGGTGTAGCGCTTGCGTGGTGCTAGTTTCATGATTTTTTGATTCTGTAGGTTCTTGGTCCAGAAAGATAGAGCACCTCACCGCGATGAGCGCGTCGGAACGAGGCGGGAGGCGCGGCGGGGCGGGGAAACACGGCGAGGCCCCCGCAGATTCAGGGCGACCGCAGATGGGGAATTCAATCTGTGGTCGCTTTGAATCTGCGGGAGTTCTGCGGAAAGTCCGCGGGAGCGGCGCGGGGAAACACGGAAGATTTCCCGCAGATTCAGGAAGACCGCAGATGGGGAATTCAATCTGTGGTCGCTTTGAATCTGCGGGAGTTCTGCGGGAAGTCCGCGGCGTCTTGGCGGGTTCGCAGCCGTTACGGGCAGGCCGCCCGCGCTCCGGGGGCGATGGGGCGGTGTTCAAAAGTGCGGGAACAGTTTCGCCAGGAGCATGGTGACGAGCAGGCCGGCGACACCCATGACGCTGAGCATGGTGGAGAAGGTTTTCAGGGTTTCGCGCTCGGTCATGCCGCTGACTTTGCACACGACCCAGAAGCCGCCGTCGTTCATCCACGGGAGCATTTTGGAGCCGCAACCGATGGCGAGCGCGACGTACACGGGATGAAAGCCGAGCTGCGTCTCGGTCGCCATGCTGCCGACCATGCCGATGGCGGTGATCATGGCGACGGTGGCGGAGCCTTGGGCGACGCGGACCATCGCGGTGACGAGCCACGCGAGGAAAAGCACGCCGACGTGGTAGCTCTGGGAGATTTCCTGGATGCGCGCGCCGACGCCGGTCTGCTGGAGGACGCCGCCGAATGCGCCGCCCGCGCCGATGATGAGGATGATCATGCCGGCTTCCTCGAGGGCGGGCGTGACGGTTTTGCCGAGTTGTTTCAGGTGGTCGCGGTTTTGTCCGACGAGCATGGCGAGGCCGATCACGGCGGCGACGGTGAGGGCGATGTTCACGTCGCCGAGCGTGGCCCAGAGCGGCTGCGCGGCGGTGCCTTTCTTGAGGATTTTGGCGTTCTCGAGGATTTCCACGACGGTGGTGCCGGTGATCATGAGCATCGGCAGCGCGATGGGGAGCAGCGCCAGCCAGAGGGGCGGGAGGTCTTCGAGTTTGCGGGCGACCGGCGCGCCCTCGCCGACGGCGGCTTCGCGGAGGGGAACGTCGAAGTTCAGGTTGCGCCAGAGGGCGAAGAGATAACCGGCCGTGGTGGTGAAGGCGGCGACCGTGCAACCGGCGATGATCATCACGCCCATGTTCACGTCGAGCGCGCGCGCGACGAACAGCGGGCCGGGGCCGGGCGGCACGAGCGAATGCGTGATGGTGGCGCCCGCGATGATGGAGAGCACGTAGAGGACGTAGTTCTTGCCGGACTGGCGGCGGAGAGCCTTGCCGATGGGAATCATCAACAGGAACACTGTTTCGAGAAACGCCGGGATGCCGAGAAGATAGCTCGCGACGACAAAGGCAATGGGCGCGCGGGCCTCGCCGAGCCAGCGCAGGAGCGAGTGGACGATGCGGTCCGCGCCGCCGCTGTCCATCAGGCAGCGGCCGACGATGGAGGACATGGCGATGAGGATGCCGATCTTGGCGCAGGTGTTGCCGAATTCGCGCGCAACGCGTTCGCCGATGGAGAGTTTGGCGATTTTTTCCGCCGCCTCGACGGTGGCTTTTTTGGACACCTCGTGCTTCACCACGGCCGCCGCCGGCGTGAGCGCGGCGACGACGAGCGCCCCGGCGACAAGTGCGAGGAAGGCCTGCAAGCGCAGCACCAAGATGCCGCCGACAACGGTCAGCACGCCGGCGAGAAGTATCCAGAGCGGGTCCATGGGCAATCAATTTGGGCTAAGTCGGCGCGGAGTGTTGGAGGCGGACGCGGGAGTGTCGAGAGGATTTGCCGCGCGGGGGGAGTTCAAGGTTCATGGTTCAAAGTTGAAGGTCTGCGGCTCTGCGTTTGGCGCTCCGCGCTCAAGCAAGGCCGATGCAGCGCCATCGCCAAATTTGAAATCTCCAGTTTCGAAGTGTACGGTGCGGTGTCGGAGGCAGAAAACCCAGGAGGTTGGCATCGAATTTTATGGAACAGATGGTAGCAAAGACTTTGAACTCATCCGCCGGACCGCAGCTTTTATCCCGTTATCCCGCGGGGCCTCGGGAGAACCCTCCCGCCTTGCGATCCACGCGTCCAGTCGAACGACCGAACAGGCATTTTGAGCAGTCCGAGAAACAGTCGTCGCGGGGCGGCCCATCGCTATAGCTGAAGCTGCGGCGCTGGCTTCGGTCGCTGTACTCCCAGCACCTCTTCTCTCCGTCCTTGACCGCGTGGGTGAAAAGTCAAACCGATGCCAAGGCCGCCCAGCTTATCCTCCAACAACAGTACAAACATCTGGTGCGCACCGGGAACGGCCCGCTTCCAAGTTTGCGGGACGTTGGTTTTCGGCAGTATTCGCAATTCGAGGAGGATGGCATTCTCCTCTACCTGTTCGCGATCATTCCACCGGAAAGCCGCACCTGTCTGGAGCTTTGCGCCGGCACCGGAATTGAATGCAACACGGCAAACTTGATCATCAATCACGGCTGGTGGGGCCATCTGTTCGACGGCGATCCGGACAATGTCACGCGCGGCCGGGCGTTCTACGCCCATCACAAAGACACATTTTTGCGCCCGCCCAATTTCAATCACGCCTGGATCACCGCGGAGAACGTCGATCAACTGGTCGCGGACTCAGGTCTTAGTGGGCGGGTCGATCTGCTCTCGCTTGACATGGACGGCAATGATTACTGGATTTGGAAAGCGCTGGAGATCGTTGAACCAACCGTCGTGGTCTGTGAAACCCACAACACCATCCCGCCGGACCTGGCGCTGACCATTCCGTACGATCCAAGCTTTCAACTAGGCTCGTTCGATGACGATTTCCGCGGTGCCTCCCTGAAAGCCATGACGAATCTCGGGCGCGCCAAAGGCTACCGGCTGGTCGGCACACACCGCTACGGTTTCAATGCCTTCTTTGTGAAAAACGGAGTCGCCGACGCGCTGTTGCCCGAAGTTTCCCCGGAGCAGTGCGCCGCCGATCCCTACACCAAATGGGCCCAGGCAACCCGCTGGCAACAGGCGAAAAACCGCGCCTGGGTCGAAGTGTAACCCGGCGAGCCACAACCGCTTCAGCGGTTTTCCCCACGCCGGGGGAAAAATCATTCAACCGGTTTTTCGATCGTCCGCCCGGCAAAGCCCGATTGAAACCGGGTGCTACTGGGAGCGGAGCGGAAGCTACCGAGGAGAATCGTGATACTCCGGGATCAGCCGTTGGGGCTTGGCGAAAAGAGCCGGCGCTCTGTTACTCAGGAGGAACAAGGACGGAATGTGAGGATCGTCGAGCGGGACGAGTTGGCAGCGACGCCCAGACGGCCTTGGGTCTTGGACTGCTTGATTCTTGTGCACCCTGAGTTTCAGGCAAACGCATTGGCAATTTGGAGCCGTTCTCCCCTCACCCCGGCCCGCTCCCGCTGGAAGAGGGAGAACGTTTGTCCGCGGACTTTGGCGAGAGAGCGATCCAAAGTTTGAGGCGCGTTCATAACAGCTCCCAGCAGACACCCATTTTTGCAGCTGCGAAGCGATGGATTGCACGCCAGGGAGGTCTTCGATCCACTGCGCTTGCCGTTCGGGTTGGGGGCGCGCGTTCCCAGCAAGCTGGTGGCGAGGCGCCGTCGCCACCCCGGTGCCGGGCGTACGCGCGCTTGGTTCCTTGGAGCTTCCCGTGGGCTTTGGGGCTAAAACTTCGAGCTTTCCAAAACCCCTCCTTGCCACCACCAAATGCTTCCGCCTTACTTCGCCCGATTTTGTTTTTCTAAGTATGCCGCATGAATCCTGAACTGCTCACCAAAGCCAAATCGCTCGGTTTTTCCGACCGCCAGATCGCCCACCTGACCGGCTCCACCGAGGACGCCGTCCGCGCCGAGCGCAAGCGCCTCGGCCTCGTCCCGAGCTACCGCCTCGTGGACACCTGCGCCGCCGAGTTCGAAGCCTACACGCCCTACTATTACTCGACCTACGACCGCGGCGACGACGAGGTGCGCGGCAACACGGCGAAGAAAGTGATGATCCTCGGCGGCGGCCCCAACCGCATCGGCCAGGGCATCGAGTTCGACTACTGCTGCGTCCACGCCGCCTTCGCGCTCAAGGCCGACGGCTTCGAGACCATCATGGTCAACTCGAACCCCGAGACCGTCTCGACCGACTACGACACCAGCGACAAGCTCTTCTTCGAGCCGCTCACGCTCGAGGACGTGCTGCACATTTACGAACGGGAAAAATGCTGGGGTGCCATCGCGCAATTCGGCGGCCAAACCCCGCTGAATCTCGCGCTCGGCCTCCAGAAAAATGGCGTCAACATCATCGGCACCACGCCGCAAAGCATCGAGGTCGCCGAGGATCGCAAGCTCTTCGCCGCGATGCTGCGCAAGCTCGACATCCCGCAGCCGCCCAACGGCCTCGCGACCAATGAAGCCGAGGCCCTCGTCGCCTCGAAGCAGCTTGGCTACCCGGTGCTCGTGCGCCCGAGCTTCGTGCTGGGCGGGCGCGCGATGCAGATTGTGTATTCCGATGCCGAACTGTCGCACTACATGCGCTTCGCCGTCGAGGCCTCCCCCGAGCGGCCCGTGCTGGTGGACAAATTTCTCGAGGATGCCACCGAGGTGGACGTGGACTGCATCGCCGACGTCGGCCAGTTCGCCGATCCCTCGCAGGGCACCATCGTCATCGGCGGCATCCTCGAACACATCGAGTTCGCCGGCGTGCATTCCGGCGATGCCGCGATGGTCCTGCCGCCGCACACGCTCTCGCAAAAGGTCATCGGCATTATCCGGAAATACACCCACGCCATGGCCACCGAACTCCGCGTCGTCGGTCTGATGAACGTGCAGTACGCCGTCAAGGGCGACACGGTCTATGTTCTCGAAGTCAACCCGCGCGCCTCGCGCACCGTGCCCTTCGTGAGCAAGGCCATCGGCCATCCGCTCGCCCAGCTCGCCGCCAAAGTGATGGCCGGCAAAACGCTGAAGGAGCTCGGATTCACCGAGGAAATCTGGCCGACCTACTGGGCCGTGAAGGAGTCGGTCTTCCCCTTCAACAAGTTTGTCGGGCAGGACATTCTCCTCTCGCCCGAGATGCGTTCCACCGGCGAAGTCATGGGGCTGGATGCCGACCTCGGCATCGCCTACGCCAAGTCCCAGATGGCCGCCAACTCACCGCTCCCGCTCAAGGGCCGCGTCTTCATGAGCGTCAGCGACGCCCACAAAGCCGAGGCCGCCGAAGTCGCCAAACTCTACGCCGACCTCGGCTTCGAACTGATCGCCACCAATGGCACCGCCACCGTCCTCGAACAGGCCGGCTTGAAAGTGCAGCGGGTTTACAAACTCAGCGAGGGCCGGCCCAATGCGCTGGACTTCCTCAAGAACCGCCAAATCCAGCTCGTCATCAACACCCCCGCCGGCCAGGTCCCGCGCGCGGACGAAGTGAAAATCCGCACCACCGCCGTGTATACCGGCACGCCCATCATGACCACCCTCGGCGGCGCGCGGGCCGCCGCCCTCGGCATCGCCGCGCTCAAGAAAAGCGGCTACGCCGTGCGGACCTTGCAGGAATATCACTGAGCCGCGGAGGGCGAAGCCCCAAGCTCCAAGCTCAAAGCTCAAGGGAATAACCAAGCTTCAAGGATCAAATGGCGGGCCGTGCGAGGAGCCTGGCGCTCCAGCACTCTCCCTGACAGCTGTCCGCTGCCATGACTGCGGGAACTCCTATCCCCGCTTGTCCCGTTACCTTGGTTCTTGGACCACCTTGGTACTTGGACCTTCCCTTGAGCTTCGAGCTTTATCCTTGGAGCTTCACTTCCTAAGGCTCCAACACGCGGTAGAAACGCGCCGGATGATTGGTGCTGTCGTAGTCCTCAAGCACTACCTGACCGTTCACGACTGACAGACCGTTGGTCAGAGTTTCCCAAGTCGGATTCAGCATGTTCGTAGTCACCTGCACGATGAAGCGACTGACTGCATCGGGCGGCAGCGGGTAGCCATCGGAGTCACCGAAATTCAGGGAGAAGAATCCACCACCGCCCCCGACGCGGGCCGGCGGGGAGAGGCGTTGCGGAATGCCGGTCACATTCAACTGCACCGGCGCGCTGGTGAGACTGCCAAGACTATCCCGGATGATGAGACTGTAGAGACCCGTGTTCGTGCGGGCCAGATACGGAAAATTCAGGGTGGCGTTGGTCGCATCCATAACCGGCACACCGTCCCGCAACCATTGGTACCCCAGCGCCGAGCGCCCGGTCGCGACGGTCATCAAAGTGAACGGCGCATTGCGGTTCGTGCTCGCACCAACCGGTGGGGATAAGAAGGCCAGCCGCGTTCGCACGGTCAAATGCGCGATGGGACTCATTACTCCCCCGTAGTCATTGCCGACCTGCACCCGGTAATCTCCGGCGTCATCGGTGGTGATGTTAGTCAACACCAGTGTCGAGGTATTCACCCCGGGGATCGCCGTGTTATTCTTGAGCCACTGATAACCGAAGGGTGGCGTGCCGTTGTTGGTGACAGTGAGGATAACGGTTGCGCCGACAAAGTTTGTCTGGGCCAGCGGCGGCCCGGTAATGAACGGCGGAATTGAACTGGTCACAATGGTCAGGGTGGCGACGGGGCTGGTGAGGTTGATCGTGCCGGTGCGATTGGTGATGACCACGCGATAGTTGCCCGCATTGGTCGTATCAACCGACGGCAGGGTCAGTGTCATATTGGTCGCACTCGCCACATTCGCTCCGTTGAACTGCCACTGGAAACCCAGGTTTGTCAGGCCTCCGACACCGACGGCGAAATCCACCGACCGTCCCACAAACGACGCCACGCTCACCGGCGGCGTCCAGACCGTAAGCATCGCCTGCGACGAGAGGATGCCCCCCGCGGTGTTGGTAATCCCCACAGCGTAGGCACCAACGTCCGCCAGCGTGACATTGGTCAAATAGAGTGTGTTGGTGATTTGCAGGGACAGCGGCTGGCCGTCTTTCTGCCAAAGATAGGTAAGCGGGGCCGAGCCGCTGGCACTGACCGAAAACGTCGCCGTGGCTCCGACAAAGGCGACCTGATCCAGCGGCGGCTGCAACACCCGTGGCGGCGTGATCAAGGCTTCCGTCGCGTAGAGCGAGGCAACTTCGCCCGCAGACAGGGCGCGATTGAAGATGCGGAGGTCGTCGATGGAACCATTGAAATAGCCAACGGAACCATCCTGCCCGCTGCCGAGGCTCAGATAAGATCGCCCGCTGTGATCGGGCAGCGGCGCATTCGTCGAGGCTACCAGGGTGCCGTTGAGGTAAAGATTCTGGGACGCGGCATCGGCGGTGAAGACCACATGATTCCATCCCGACCCAAGGGCTAGTCCGCCGGCGGCAAAACCGCCCGGACCCGCAAGCGGATCGTCCGCATTGAAAACCATCGAGTTGGTGTCACCCAGCGGTCCCAGCGCGAGATAACGCTCGCCACCGGTCTGACTGTCATCATCCCATAAGATGATCGGGTTATCGGAATAACCCGACTGCCGGAACCACGCCGACCAAGTCAGGGTGGTATTCGGATAGACCGATTCGTTCTTGCCGAAGGTGATGTAGTTATTCGTGCCATTGAATGAGTAGGCCGCGTTACCCTGACCAAAACGATTGACCGTCGGAGTCGCGCCGACAACCGCGCCCGAGTTGCCCGCGCCCAAGGCATCCACGGCATTGCCATTGAATGGATAGTAGGCCACCGCGCCGTTGAGCACACCGCTCGCATAGACCAGCACCAGCGCCTCGGTGCTGGTCGTCGAGTTCACCCCGCCGGAATCCCGCACCTCGACGGAATAATGTCCGGCATCGGACTGCCGGACGTTGGGAAGTGACAGCGTGGAGTTAGTCGCCCGCGGGATCGCCCCGCCATTCAGCCGCCATTGATAAGTAAGCGGTGCCAATCCCTGGGCGGACACCGCCAACGACACGCCGGCTCCCACCGTGGTCGTGACATCCGCAGGTTGGGAACTGATGAAGAGCGTCCCTGGCAGCGGCGGCGTGTAAGCCCGCACCCGGTAGCTGCGATTGTGCGGCCCAAAACTGGACGAGGTCACCCCACTGCGAGTTGAGCCGACGTAGGAATTCAAACCCGGCAGCACGGTCACTTCCACCACCGCGTCTTGGAACAATGTCACCGCACCGGCGTGCAGGGCCGCCGTCGCGAGCCGCGAATCATCGGTATATACGTCGGTCCCCCAGATGCTCCCAAAGCTGGAACCAAATACGCGAAACAAGTAGGTCCCGCTGGTCACGGTGCTGTTGAAGGACGCCAGCGTGCCCGGGTCCGGCAACCCGACCGTCACCTGCGCCACCTGACTCGTCACCGACCCGTAGGGGCTGTACACGACCACCGAGTAGAAACCGCAGTCGTTCGTGCTCAACCCAAAGAGACTGAGGGATGAGCTGTTCGCATTGGGGATGGGCGCCCCATACTTCTGCCATTGATAGAACAGTGGAAAACTCCCCGTCGCAAACACCGAGAGAAACGTGCTGCTCCCCACCGTGCCCACCCGGTTCTGCGGCTGACTGAAAATCGACGGCGGCGACTGCCCCCGGGCCGCCTCCGTCCCGAGCAGACAGACCACCAACCCCAGCAACCGGAACCAGCAAAAACGCTTCATGGCTATTGTTTCGTGCGACTTCTTCAACGGGCGATTTGGACCGGGTTCGATGTAATCGTTCCCCGCGGGCGAGGCAAGGCTTTTGGCCAGTGGACGGGCGCGGGGAGTGCGGCCGTCCTCGGCCGCAGCGACGTCCGCACGCACGGGGTTTGGGATCAGCCAGCGTTCTCGCCGCGCGCCACCTTGCTGCGCCCGAGGACGGGCGCACTCCGGTGCGGAGCCGCAGCGCGCACCACCCCAAGCCGGAATTGGATCCGTCGCTTCCAAAAACATCGGACTACACCGATCGCACAAACGCGCCACCGCTCCACAGTTCCCACTTGAAGAACCCCGCCGCGTTATCCAGCTTGCTGCCATGACAATCAATGCCACTGCAGCCTCGCGCCGCCAATTCATCCGCACCAGTTCCGCCCTCCTCGCCCTGCCGTGGCTCGAAAGCCTCGCCCCAGCCGCCGACACCGCGCCCCCGCGCCGCATGGTCAGCATCTGCACCGGCTTCGGACTTTACGGCCCGTCCTTTTTTCCCGAGAAACCCGGACGCGATTACCAGCCGAGCGAATACCTGAAAGTCCTCGAAGACCTGCGCGAACACTTCACCGTCTTCTCCGGCATCTCGCATCCGCAGATTGGCGGCGACCACGCGTCCGAGGCATGCTTCCTCACCAGCGCCAAACACCCGACCGCGCCCGGCTTCCGCAACAGCGTCTCGCTCGATTACCTCGCCGCCAAACACGTCGGCACCGCCACCCGTTTTCCGCTGCTCTCGCTGCGCACGGCCGACGGCGGCAGCGCGCTCACCTACACCGCGACCGGCGCGAACGTTCCGCCGCTGGACCGGCCCTCGCAGATTTTCGCCCGCATGTTTCTCGCCGGCACCCCGCGCGAAGTTGAAGCCGAAGTCTCCCGCCTCAAACGCGGCCAGAGCATCCTCGACCGCACCGGCCAGCGCTTCGCCGCCCTCAAGACCCGGCTCAGCGCCCACGACCAGCAGCAAGTCGCCGACTACACCGACGCCGTGCGCGACATGGAAAAGCAGCTCCACGCCGACGAAGTCTGGATTCAACGTCCCAAACCCACCGTCACCGAACCACCGCCGCTCGACACCCTCGACCGCGCTGACACGGTCGGCCGCGCGCGTCTCCTCTTCGGCCTCACCCGCCTCGCGTTGCAGACCGATTCCACACGCGTTGTCTCCATTTTCATCCGCGGCATGGACCTCAAGCCGCCGATCGACGGCATCACCGAGGATCATCACGGTCTCACGCATCACGGCCGCAATCCTGCGAAAATCCAGCAGCTCCGCATCGTCGAGCGCGTCGAGATGGCCGCCTTCCGCGACTTCCTGCTCGCGCTCAAAAACACCAAAGAAGGCGCGACCACGCTGCTCGATCAGACCCAGGTCCTCATCGGCAGCAACCTCGGCGATGCCAGCGGTCATGGCACCAGCAACCTCCCCATCCTCCTCGCCGGCGGCGGCTTCAAACACGGTCAACACATCGCCGGTGATCCGAAAAATAATACGCCCCTCGGCAATCTCTTCGTCACCATGCTCCAACGCTTCGGTGTGCAAACGGAGAAATTCGGCTCCAGCACCGGCACCATCAACGTCCTGACATGAGATAGGTAGTAAGCTG
>BJHT01000261.1 GCA_014193395.1 Verrucomicrobiota bacterium | reverse complement strand
GAACAAGGTGCGGCCGACGCCAACGAACGACTGGGTAGCGGCGCAGCGGCCGTTGCAGGAGGATTTGTGGACGGAGGTGATCGGGCGTCTGCCCGCGCCGAGTCAGCCGGCGAATCCGCGCACGCGGCAGATTTATGACGAGGCGAAATGGACCGGTTACGAGGTGGTGCACGAAGTGTGGCCGGATGTGTTTGCGTGGGGCTATCTGCTGTTGCCAAAGGATCTGCAACCGGGCGAGCGACGGCCGGTGGTGGTGTGTCAGCACGGTCTGGAGGGCGTGCCGGAGGACACGGTGACGGAGGATCCGAAGAGCAGCGGATTCCGTTACTACAGCGCGTTTGCAGCGAAGCTGGCGGAGCGCGGCTTCATCACGTTCGCGCCGCACAATCCGTACCGGGGGAAGGACAATTTCCGCGTGTTGCAGCGCAAGGCGAATCCGCTGAAGGCGTCGCTGTTCTCGGTGATTCTGGGGCAGCACGAGCGGATTCTGGACTGGCTGGGGGAGCAGCCGTTTGTCGATCGGACGCGGATTGGTTTTTACGGATTGTCGTATGGGGGCAAGTCGGCGATGCGGCTGCCGGCGTTGCTCGATCGGTATGCACTGTCGATCTGCTCGGCGGATTTCAACGAGTGGATCACAAAGAATGTCACGGTGGAGGGGCGGTATAGCTACATGTTCACGGGCGAGTATGAGATGCCGGAGTTCAATCTCGGGCACACGTATAACTACGCGGAGATGGCGATGCTGATCGCGCCGCGGCCGTTCATGGTGGAGCGGGGACATCACGATGGCGTGGCGCCGGATGAATGGGTGGCGTACGAATTTTCCAAGGTGCGCCGGCATTACACGTTTCTGGGCATTCCCGAGCGAACGACGATCGAGTATTTCAACGGACCCCACAGCATCCACGGCGTGGGGACGTATGACTTCCTGCATCAACACTTGAACTGGCCGAAACCGCGGTAGCGCGGCGGGCGGCCGCGGGGAGGCAGCGGCGCGCCGGGATTCGCCGCTGCGCGGCGGGGCGCGGGGCAGCGAGGGAGCAGGCTAGGAGGACGGGCGGAGGCAACGCTATTTCAGAGCGTCGTGGCGGCTTTCCGCCACCGACCATTCGTCCAAGCCACAGTCCACTTCGCCCCGGTTTCAGAGCATTTCACCCCCGATCTGCCCTGCGATCGGAATCGGTGTGTTATTAATTGTCGTCCAAGATTTGGACACCGAACTGGAAAGGGAATGCCAGATTGTCGGATGCCGATTTTGGCGGACCGGCCAGTTGAACAAGGAAGCCCATGACGAATCAGCAAGTCCAGCCCGCGCCCCGTCTCCTGGCCCATTCGCGCCCCGCACCGGTCGTCGCCTCCAAGCCCGCGCCGCCGGTGATCGCTCCAACACCGGACCGCCACTCGGCCCGCACCGACCTGCCCGTAGCCCTCGCCTTGGTCGGGGACACGCTGGTGATTTTGTTGTCGCAGGCGCTGGCGTTCTGGCTGCGGTTTCGCTCCGGCTGGTTCGCGGTGGACCCGATGGCTGGCCCGATATTGTTTCTGGAGTATATGCGCCTCATCATCGTGGGCACGACGCTCCTGCTGTTCACCTTCGCCCATTTGCGGGTCTATTACGCCCGGAACCTGATCAATTTCCACGAAGCCAGCACCGCTATCCTCCAGGGCACGGCCGTGTGGGTGTTCGCGTTTCTGGCCATCAGTCTGGCGCTGGATTTTCAGCCGCCGATCTCGCGCCTGTTCGCGTTGCTGTCTTACGTTGGCTGCGTGGCTCTCCTGTTGCCCTGGCGCTGGGCATATTCCCGAATCCTGCAACAGGAGGGGACCATCCGGCATTTCCGTCGCCGGGTCTTGTTCGTGGGCTGGAATCGCGACGCCGACCGGATGGCCGACGCCATCAGCAAGGACCGGCATCATCTTTACGAAATCGTCGGCTGCGTCACCTCGCCCACAGGGGTGTTCCAGACCCAACCGCCCCGGCACACGACTCAACTGGGCAACTACCCGGAGCTGAGCGAAATCCTGGAGCGCCAGAAGGTGGACGTCGTCGTGCTCACTGACCTGCGTTTGGTGATGGAGGAGGTGGTGAGCCTGGCCAACCTGTGCGAGCGGCAGTATGTCGATTTCAAGGTGGTGCCGGCCTACTTCCCGTTGGCCATGACCAAGCTCCATCTGGAGACCATCAGCAGCGTGCCGATCCTAGGCGCCCTGCCGGTGGAGAACGAAAATACCCTGCTTCGCGGGTTGAAAATCGCCCACCGGTGATTTACCATCACCCGTTTTAACGAACGCCCGATTTATGGAGACCGCAATGGCAACTAAGTCCCGGACTGGCAACGCGCGCATGGACGAACAACAGACCCGCATGTCTGCGCCCGTCCCCGCCGTGCCGACCCCGCTGCAAAACCACGTCAAAGCCCCCCACCGCGACCTCAAGGCGGTGGATTTCTGGGTTTCGATCGCGCTGCTGGGCGACACACTGGTGATTCTGGGCAGCCAGATGCTGGGTTTCTGGATCAAGTTCCGCTCCAGTTGGCTGCCGGTCGGCATCGACACGCCGGACATGCCCTTCCACCACTACGTCCGGTTGATCGCCATTGGCACGATGTTCCTGCTCTCCACGTTTGGTTTCCTCCGGCTCTATTCGTCCCGCAATCTGCTCCGCTATCGGGACGTGGCCATGGTCATTTTGAAAGGCACGACCTTCTGGCTCTTCGCCTACCTCGGCCTGAGCTTGGAATTGAAGTTTAATCCGCCCATTTCACGGCTCTACGTGGGCTCCTCCTATGTGGTCTGTATTGGTTCCTTGCTGATCTGGCGGGCGATTTTCTACCGGATGCTGCGCATCGAGAGCATCGCACGCAACTTTCGCCAACGCATCCTCTTCGTCGGCTGGAATAGGGACGCCGGCCAATTGGGCACCGCCGTCGAGACCGACCGCCGCCATCCCTACGACATCGTGGGTTGTGTTTCGGCGGAAGGGGATCGCTATCAAACCGAGCCGCCGGCGAAGATCACGCGGCTGGGTTCCTATCGCGACCTGCCCGGCATTCTCGCCCGCAAAGAAGTCGATATCGTCGTGCTGGCCGACATCGAGCGTTCGTTCAACGAGATCGTCGATATCACCAACCTGTGCGAACGCGAGTATGTGCAATTCAAGGTCATCCCCTCCTATTTCCAAATGACCCTCGCCGGCCTCCATCTTGAGAGCATCAGCAGCGTGCCGATTCTCGGGGCCGCTGAACTGCCCTTGGACCGCCTGTCCAACCGCGCCCTGAAGCGCACGGTGGACATCGTCGGCGCACTCGTCGGCCTCTGCATCTCCGCCCCGCTCATCGCCACCTGCGGCCTCCTGGTGTATCTCGAATCGCCCGGCGCGATTTTCTACCGCCAGGTCCGCACCGGTCGCAACGGGCGGAATTTCGAGATCATCAAAATCCGCAGCATGCGCCTGGACGCCGAAAAAGGCGGCGCGCAATGGGCCAAGAAAAACGATCCCCGGCGCTTGCGCATCGGCGGCTTCATGCGCAAGACCAACATCGATGAAAACCCGCAGTTTTGGAACGTGCTCAAAGGCGACATGAGCCTCGTCGGCCCGCGTCCCGATCGCCCCGAACTCATCGCCAACTTCAAGGACGAGATTCCCCACTACAACGCCCGCCACGCCTGCAAAACCGGCATGACCGGCTGGGCGCAGGTCAACGGCCTCCGCGGCGACACCAGCCTCGTCGAACGCGTCCGCTACGACCTCTACTATCTGGAAAACTGGAGCCTCTGGCTGGATTTCCAGATCATGTTCCAGACCTTCTTCAAGCGCGAAAACGCCTACTGAAAGCGGGCGGGGCAAGCTCAAAGTTCAAAGCTCAAAGCTCAAGGCAAGCGCCAAGGCTCCAAGGTCAAATTCCAATCCGGGGACGGCGAGACGAACAAGAAGGTCCCGTCCCGATTCCCCTGACAAACTCGGTTCTGCCCACGAGCCGTTCTGTCCCGCGCCGTGAGACCCGTCGCAGTTTTCCCCCTCTGCGTTCCTTCCAATCTCTGCGGTGTATTCAGGAAACGCTCCGATCGTGGTGGCGCGGAGTGGAACACCGCAGAGATCGGAAGGAACGCAGAGCGAAAACGCAGTCAAACCCCGCACCTCGCTCCATCCTCGCCCCAGCCCGTGCCGGTTTCGCTTCTGCCCCACAAAAATCCGAGATGCCTCTTGAAACTCAGTCTCAACACGCGTACTTTCCGCCGCGATGAAAGTGAACGGCGAATCAGCTTCCTGCGGCCAAGGCCCGTGCCTCGGCCCCGAGCTTTGCCCCCTGAGCCAGGTGCGCGCCGGCACTTCCGTCCGCATCAAGCAGTTGACGTCGTCCCCCGAAATCAGCCACCGCCTGCGGGAAATGGGCTTCTGCGAAGACCAGCAGGTGCGCCTCGTCAGCCACCAGCACAACGTTATCTGCCAGGTCTGCAACATGCGCCTCGGCATCAGTTCGCAGTTGGCCGACAGCATCCTCGTCGAACCCCTGCGCCGCTCGCCCGTTCCCGCCTGACCATGCCCGCGGCACGACAGCCTCTGAGCGCGCTGCCGGTGGGAACCAAAGGCACCGTGGCCGAAATCCAGATCCCCCCCGAAAGCCGCAGCCGCCTCTTGGAAATGGGCCTGCTCGTCGGCACCGCCGTCGAACTCATCCGCTTCGCCCCGCTCGGCGACCCCGTTGAAATCAAGGTCCGCGGCTACCACCTCACCCTCCGCAAACACGAGGCCGACCTGATCCTCGTCCAGCCGTCCACCTAGCGCGGCGGCCCTTCGCCTTCTCCCCCGGCCCGCCCCACTCCCCGCGGAACCATGAGCACGCCCAACCCCGCCGCCACGCCTGCCGGTTCGCCGCCGACCGACCCCGCAGTCGGCCCGCTTTACGTCGCGCTCACGGGCAATCCCAACTGCGGCAAAACCACCGTCTTCAACGCCCTCACCGGCCTGCGCGCGAAAGTCGGCAACTACGCCGGCGTCACCGTCGAACGCAAAGAAGGCCAGCTCAAAAACGCGCCCGCCGCCACTCCCATCACCATCCTCGACCTGCCCGGCACCTACAGCCTCAGCCCGAAATCCCTCGACGAACAAATCTCCCGCGACGTCCTCTTCCACCGCCTGCCCG
The DNA here is from genome assembly GCA_014193395.1 of Verrucomicrobiota bacterium. Lineage (GTDB taxonomy): Bacteria > Verrucomicrobiota > Verrucomicrobiia > Limisphaerales > BJHT01 > BJHT01. The sequence continues at coordinate 5,253 of BJHT01000261.1, read as the reverse complement.
ACGTGCCGCCGCCCGCCCTCGTCGTCGTCGTCGTCGATGCCTCGAATCTCGAGCGCAACCTCTACTACGCCACGCAAGTCCTCGAACTCGGCTACCCCACGCTCGTCGCGCTCAATATGATGGATGTCGCCGCCGAGAACGGCCACGAGATCGACACCGCCGGCCTCTCCACGCGCCTCGGCGTCCCCGTCCTCCCGCTCGTCGCCAGCGCGCACGAAGGCATCGACGCCCTCCGCACCGCGATCCTCCGCACCGCATCCACGCCCGCTCCTAACTCAGCCCCGCCGCCCGCCCCGGCCACCCGCAACTTCTGCACGCTTCCGCCGCTCTTCACCCGCGCCGTCAGTGACCTCGCCGCGCGCCTCGACAATCTCTTCCCCCACCACCGCACCGCGACGCCGCCCGAAGCCCTCCTCCTGCTCACGGACGACCAGGCCCTGCTCTCCGCCGGCGCGCATTATCCCGCGGAAATCCGCACCGCCGTCGAGCAAGCCCGCGCCCAGCTCACCGCCGCCGGCATCGACTGGCGCACCACCGCCATCGAAGCCCGCTACGCCCGCCTCGGCGAAATCCACGCCGCCACCGTCCACGAAACCGCTCCCGCCGGCCCCTCCCTCAGCGACCGCATCGACGGCATCCTCACCCACAAAATCTGGGGCCTCCTCATCTTCGTCGTGCTCATGGCGCTCATGTTTCAAAGCATCTTCACCTTCGCGAAGATCCCGATGGACTTCCTCTCCGCCGTCGTGGACCGCATCGGCGCATTCGTCGGCTCGCTCATGGCCGAAGGCCCCCTCAACGACCTCCTCGTCAACGGCGTCATCAAAGGCGTCGGCGCGGTCGTCGTCTTCCTCCCGCAAATCCTCCTCCTCTTCCTCTTCATCAGCCTCCTCGAAGACACCGGCTACATGTCCCGCGCCGCCTTCCTCATGGACCGCCTGATGAGCCGCGTCGGCCTCCACGGCAAGAGCTTCATCCCGATGCTCAGTTCGTTCGCCTGCGCCATCCCCGGCATCATGGCCACGCGCACCATCGAAAGCCCCAAGGACCGCCTCGTCACCATCCTCGTCGCGCCGCTCATGAGCTGCTCTGCGCGCCTCCCGGTTTACACCGTCCTCATCGCCGCGTGCATTCCCGATATCCGCGTCCTCGGCTTCTTCAAGCTCACCGGCCTGACCATGCTCGCCATGTATCTGCTGGGAATCGTCGTCGCCCTCCTCATGGCCTGGCTTTTCAAAAAGACCTTGCTGAAAGGCGAAACGCCGATCCTCATCATGGAACTGCCGCCCTACAAACGCCCCGTCCTCTACGTGACGCTGCGCCACATGTGGGACCGCTCGAAGCTCTTCCTCCGCCGCGCCGGCACCGTCATCCTCGGCATCAACATCCTCCTCTGGGCGCTCGCCACGTACCCGAAAGACCCGACCCTCGCCGAAAAATCCTTCCGCGCCCGCAACGCCGTCGTTCAGGAAGCCTTCCCCGCCATCACCAGCACAGCCGACCTCGCGCTCAAACTCGCCGCCCTCCAGACCCCGCCGCCCGCCGACAGCCCCGCCGCCACCAACTCCGTCGAAACCGCCGTCCGCGAAAAACTCGAACTCATCGACCGCGAGGAACAAGGCGCCAAACTCCGCCACAGCTTCGCCGGCCGCCTCGGACGCCTCATCGAACCCGCCATCGCCCCACTCGGATTCGATTGGAAAATGGGCATCGGCATCGTCGCCTCCTTCGCCGCGCGCGAAGTCTTCGTCAGCACCATGTCCATCGTGTACAACGTCGGCGACTTCGACAAATCCGACACCGCCACCAGCAGCCTCGCCAAGGAACTCCAGGCCCAGCGCCACCCCGACGGCACGCCCGTCTATACGACCCTCGTCGCCGTCTCCCTGATGGTCTTCTACGTCTTCGCCCTCCAATGCGTCAGCACCGTCGCCGTCGTCCGCCGCGAGACCAACTCCTGGAAATGGCCCCTCTTCCAATGGGCCTACATGGGCGCCCTCGCCTGGCTCCTCGCCTTCCTCACCTACCAGGGCGGACGCTTGCTCGGCCTCGGGTGAAAACGTGGGACCGCGGAAAAAGCGCCAAGGCTGGACCCGCTGCCATCCATCCCATCCGCACGCCATTTTTCGCGACCCCTCCTAACTGCTGACTGATAACTGATGACTGACGACTTTTGACCGACGAACGGGGACTGACGAAAAAGAATTATTGGCTCCCTTTCGCCTGCCCCCATTCGTCTCCCGATCCCCTGCGGGAATCTCTGAAAGCATCCATCCGTCCGGTGGACAGGAGCAAGAGCAGAACACCGCAGGGATTGGAAAGAACGCGGAAAGACGGCCTTTCAACCCTTCAACCCTAACCGTTCACCTCTCCAACCCTTCAACCCTTCACCCCTTCACCGCCCCAACCCCACAGACTTTGCACTTCGGATCACGCCGGATGCGCACGGTATCGAAGCGCATGGTACGCAGGTCGCAGTGCAGCAGGCGGCCCTGCAACGGTTGGCCGACGCCGGAGAGCAGCTTGATGACCTCGGTCGCGCCGAGACTGCCGGCCACGCCGGCGACCGCGCCGAACACGGGGAACTGCCGCTTCCAGTGCGGCGGCGCTTCGGGATAAAGGCACTCGAGGCACGGCGTCTTGCCGGGGATGAAGGTCGTGACGTGCGCGTCCATTTCGTAAACCGCGCATTCCACCATCGGCCGTCCGAGCCGCACGCTGGCGCGGTTCAAGCGGAAGCGTTCGGGAAACAGCGGCGCGCAATCCACGACGACATCGGCCTGCCGCACGAGCGGCTCGGCGTTGGCGTCCGTGATGTTTTCCGGCACGGCCACGATCTCGAGACGCGGGTTGAACTCGCGCAGCCGCCGCACGATCGAGTCGATGCGCGGACGGCCGATCCAGTCGTGCGTCATCAGCAACTGCCGGTTCAGATCGCCCGGCTTCAGGTTGCCGCCGTGCGCGATGATGAGCCGTCCCACGCCCGCCGCAGCGAGTTGCAACGCGACGCAGCCGCCCACCCCGCCGCAGCGCGAGATCAACACCGTCGCGGCCTTGAGCGCCTGCTGGCCGGCCTCGCCGAAATCAGGCACCCACATCTGCCATTCGTAAGCGGCTTTTTCCTCGGCGTTCAGCGCGGTGCGGCGGCGGGTGGGCATGGCGGCAACTTTTGGTCAACTGCGCGTCAACCGGCGGCGGCATCGCGCGGCGGCGTGGGTCGTGCGGGTGCGTGCCCAATCTGACCGCGCGCGAGTTGAAACACGGTGTCGCCGAGGCGCGCGGCCTCGTCGCGGTTGTGCGTGACGTGCAGCGCGGTCACGCCGGTCTGGTGTTGTACCGAGAGAAGCAGGTTCTGCATTTCCTCGCGCGTGTCCTCGTCCAGCGCGCTGAGTGGTTCGTCGAGCAGCAAGAGTGACGGACGGCTCGCGAGCGCGCGCCCAAGCGCGACGCGTTGCGCCTCGCCGCCACTGAGGCCGGCGGGCTTGCGGGCCAGCAGTGCGGTGAGGCCGAGCATCCGCGCCAGTTCGTCCACGCGCGCCGCGATGGCCGCCGGTTCCCAACGCCGGATGAACAGCGCGAAACCGAGATGTTCGCGGACGGTCATGGTTTGGAAAAGCGCGCGATCTTGCGGCACATAGCCGATGCCGCGGTCGGCGGGTGGGAGGTGGGTTACGTCGCGCCCCATGAGTTCGATGCACCCGCTGGTGACGCGGCGCAGGCCGCAGATGGCTTCGAGCAAGGTCGTCTTGCCGCTGCCGGTCTGGCCCATGAGCACGCCGTATTGGCCGGTGTGAATTTCGAGGCTGATCTCCGCGAGCTGAAACGCCCCGGCACGGACCTGGAGTTGGTGCAGGCGGATCATGGCGTCAGGCGGACCGCGCTTTGGCAGCGAAAGAGACGGCGCGGCGGCGCGGGCGTTTTGGAGTGCGGTGACTTGTCACCGCTTTCCCGAGGCGACTTGTCGCCGTCGAACTGCGGCGAGCGTGGTAGGGGAGTGGGGCGTTCACGGCTCGCGCCAGCGGTGGCGTGCGCGCGGGTTCGGACGCGCGCCGAACTTCGACGGCGACAAGTCGCCTGCGCAAAAGCGGGGACAAGTCCCCGCACTCCAAAGAGCCCTGGTGCGATTCTCCCCCGCCGAAAGATTCGGTTGCGGCTGCGCTCGTTGCTCTGTTCCCTCCGTCTTTCATCCCAGTTTCATCTCTCGCAAAACTTCGCCCCCCCACTTCACACCACCCGCCCGACCGGCGTCTCGGAGCCGGCGAAGCGCAGTAGCACGAGCACCAGCACGGCGGCGAGAATCATGAGGATGGACACGGCGATCGCCGCTTCGAGATTGCCCACGCTGAGTTCGAGAAAAACCGTGGTGGACAGCACTTCGGTGCGCATCCGCGTCGCGCCCGAGAAAATCAGGATCGGGCCGAACTCGCCCAGCGAGCGCGCCCACGCGAGCGCCGCGGCGGTCACCAGTCCGCGACGCGCCTCGGGCAGCACGACGAGCCAGAAGGCCTGGCTGCGGTTGCACCCGAGCGTGAGCGCGACCTGTTCGCTGCGGGGATTCAGTTGGTCAAACGTCACGCGCATCGTCCGCACGGCGAACGCACACGCGACCGAGAATTGCGCGAGGATCACGCTCGGGATTGCATACGTCACCGGGACGAAGCGCTCGATGAAATGGCCGGGCGCGGTTTGAAAAAGAATCAGCAAACTCAAGCCCAGCACCAGCGGCGGCAGGACGATCGGGATGTCGATGATGCCGTCCACGAGATTGCGGCCGGGAAACGGATGCCGCGACATGAGGTAGCCGAGCGGCACCGCGACCCACAGCGACAGGATCGTGGTGATGGTGCTCGAGATCAGGCTGAGCTTGATCGCGTAGCGGATTTCGGGACTGCGCAGCGCGCGCAGCAAATGCGCGGGCGACGTGAACGACGCGTCAGCCACGAGCATCGCGAGGATCAGCACCACGTACACGCCGCCGAGAATTCCGAGGCACAGCAGGAACGGAACATCGGAGCCGGTGCGATGAATCGGAGCCGGGCCGGGCTTGCCCGCGCCTGAACCGTTCACCGGCCGCCTCCCTTCCAGGTGAAACCCAGCTTGAGGAAACGCTCCTTGGACTCGGCGCTGCGCAGCGCGGCGAAGAGGCGTTCGGTGAGCTGCGGATATTTCGCCTCCTTGCCGACGGCCGCCGGTTGCGTCGCGAGCGCGCACGGGAGATCGACGGCGATGGCTGCGCGATCGTCGCCCGCGCCC
>BJHT01000260.1 GCA_014193395.1 Verrucomicrobiota bacterium | reverse complement strand
GCGGGCAGAAAAGCGTCGTGCCGCCCGGGGCGCTCGAGCAGCAACGGGGTGCGCACGCGGGCGAAGGCCCCGCGCCCGAGGATGGCGTCGTATTCCATCTGGGCGGCGCCGGTATTGTGAAAACCGCCGTCGGTAAAATGCGGCGCCGCGTGACACGCGGCGCAGCTACCCACACCTCCTTGGCGTGCGTTTGAAGCTGCAAACCCGCGGTTGCCCGGGGTTCGCAAAAATATTTTCAAGCCGGCGAGTTCGCGTTTTCCGAACGCAAATTCCTGCCGGTGGGTCTTGAAGGCGCCGGCCTCGGGGCCGACGAATTGCCAGTCGCTCCGCGCGTCGAGCAAGCCCAGCAAACGCTCGCTGTAGGCGCGGTCGGTCTCGCCGTCCGCGGGCTGGCGCGGGAGGCGGTTCTGGCGGAGAAAAACGTCGTAGGGCGAGCCGTCGTACGCGCCCGCGGCATCGCGCGAGAAGAGCAGGGAATCCATGTAGGCGGCCACGAGATCACCGACGCGGCCGAGAATGTCCGTGTCGGAAACTTCGGAGACGTTGAGGCGGAATTTCGCGGGCAGGCGGAACTCGGACGGGATCGCCGGATCAGTGCCGGCGAGGACGAGGCTGTAGGCGCCGCCAAATTTTTTCGCGAGTTCACCCGCGCCGTCATCGTCGCGCACGATGCGGGCGACGTGGGCCAGGGCCTTCGCGTGTTCGTGCGGCAGCCAGCCGAAATTGCGACCGTTAAAACCCGACATCGCCAGCTCCCGGCCGCTCGTGAATTCGCCATCTGCATGAACGAACACCGTGCGGCCGGGACTGGCTGAAAATGAATTGACCATCGGGGGCGTGTGCCGGACCGCGACCGTGCGGCCATCCTCACGCGCGGGAATCGGCGAGCGCCGCGCGAAGTCGGCGTAGGTGCGCGTGCCGCCGCTGGTGCTCGCAGCGGTCGTGCTGGCGATTGCTCCCGCGGAGGCGCTGCTGCTGGCGCTGACGTGCTCGCCCACGAGATGACAGGCGCGGCAGTTCATTCCCTGGCCGGCGAATGGCCCCGGCAGCGCGGTGCCGGTCGTCGTGACGGTGACGGCCAGCGCGGGGTCGCCGGCGGCGAGGGGTTGGTTCGCGTTGCCGCCGGAGTGCGCGAAGAAAAATTGCGAGAAGCGCGTTTCGAGAAACAGCCGTTCGCCGAGCGCGACCTCGGGCGCGGCCGGCTCCTTCTCGCGGCGCGCGGGCGGAGCGGCGCTGGCGGCAGTCGGGTTGCCACCGGTCGGCGGCAGCTCGCCGGCCTCGAGAGCGTGACCGCAAACCAGCGCGGTCAGGCCGCCCGCCAGTTTCCAAATCACGTTTCGTTTTGATGTCACGGAGATCATCGCGGAACGAGGGTAGCACCGGTCATGCCAGCAGGTGCGGCGGCGAGGAAGTTGCCACGAGCTGGATGAAGGCCGCGCGGCGAATCGGTTGTTCGGAGTTCCGCCTTCAGGCGGCGGGCACGGCGAATCTGCGCATCGTTGGCGCTTGTCCCTTGCTCGGTTTTTCACCGTCCCGCCGGCTGAAGCCGGGACTCCAGACCTGTGGCACGGGGCGGGCGACTGTCTCAATTCCGACGCGGGGTGTCTGGAACTAGGACAGCGCCGATGCGGCGCTCGCCAGCCCAGCCCCGGGGAGCGCACGCCGCTGGCGTGCCGTTTTCGGCGGCCCGCCGAAAACCTCATTTCACTAACTTTTCCCCGCTGAGTAGCAGGCCGAGCTGGGAACGACGGTTTGAGCGGGCCGCCCAAACCGGCACGCGGGCCGCGTGCGCTCCCCAGTTTGCGTTCGCGCAGGACCGCCACGTTTGACGCATCGCGGACCGCCCCCTAGTCTCCGCCCGGCCGGAAGATTCTGTTTATGCCCAATCCAACCAACATCGTGCTCTACGACGGCGAGTGCGCGCTCTGCACGTTCCAGATGAAGCTGTTGACGTGGCTCGACTGGTGCAACGTGGTGACGCTTGTGCCGATCGCCGATCCGCGCACGCCGGTCCTCGCGCCGACGCTGACCGCCGAGGCCATGCAGGCGGCGATCCACTGCATCGCGCGTGACGGCCGCATCTACCGCGGCGCGCGCTGCCTGCGCTTTGTCGGGATGCGGATGCCGCTGCTCGTGCCCATGGCGTTGGTGCTCTGGATTCCCGGCGTCATCGTGATCGCCGAATGGATTTACCAATGGATCAGCCGCAACCGCTACATTCTGAGCCGCGTGTTCGGTTGCAAAGAAGCCTGCGCCATCATGCCGCAGCGCCGTCAAATGACCCCGCCGGCGCCCAAGCCGTAGTCCTGAGTCGCACGAATTCCCTCGTCTTTCATGGCCATTCTTCACGTTTGTCGCCCCACCAAATTGCCGCTTGTCATCTCACTGCTGATTGGTACCGTCCGCCCCTCTTATGAAAGCTGACATTCATCCCAAATACGAGGATGCGGAAATCCGTTGCGCCTGCGGCAACACGATCAAGACCCGCTCCACCCGAAAATCTCTCGTGATCGGCATCTGCAACATGTGTCACCCGTTTTACACGGGCACACAGAAGTTCGTGGACACCGCCGGCCGCGTGGACAAGTTCCAGCAGCGCATGGCCAAGACCCAGGCCGTGCAGGCCGCCGCCGCCGCGGCCGATGCGTCGAAAAAGAAACGCAAGTAGTTGGCCTTTTCCCACCGCCCGCCCGCCGGTCACCCGGTGGGCGGGCGGTTTTGTTTTGCTAATCCGCCTGCTGCCTCCCGGCACCGGCGCGGATGAGCATCGGGTTGGACCGGCCTCAGCGCCGGCCAGCCACGGCTGCAAATTGCCAACCTAATTCCCGCGTCCGGTCGCATGGACCTCCGTCCTTACATTGATAAATTCGCCCGCCGCTTGTTCGAGGTGGAGAGCGCCTTGAGCGACCCAAGAGTCTTCGACAATCCGCAGAAGGCCCAGGAACTCGCGCGCGAACATGCGCGGCTGAAGGCCCTGGTCACGACGGGCAACGCCTACCTGAAGGTCCACCACGATCTCGACGAAAACCGCGCCTTGCTCGCCGCCGAGTCCCCCGAATCCGAACTGGCCGCGATGGCGCGCGAGGAAATCGCCCGGCTCGAACCGGAGGACACGCGCCTTGCCCGCGAGGTGCAGTTCGGCCTCGTCCCGCCCAACCCGGTGGATTCGCGCAACACCATCATCGAAATCCGCGCCGGCGCCGGCGGCTCCGAGTCCGCGCTGTTCGCCGCTGATTTGTACCGGATGTACATGCGCTACACCGACGCGCTCGGGTGGAAGGTCGAGACGCTGGATTGCAGCCCGTCGGATTTGGGCGGCTTCAAGGAAATCATCTTCAGCGTGATCGGGCAGGACGTGTACAAGCGGCTCAAATACGAGAGCGGCGTGCATCGTGTCCAGCGCGTGCCGGCCACCGAGGCGCAGGGGCGCGTGCATACCAGCACTGTCACCGTTGCCGTGTTGCCCGAGGCCGAGGAAGTCGATGTCGAAATCCGCCCCGAGGACCTGACCATCAGCGTCTGCCGCGCGTCCGGCCACGGCGGGCAGGGCGTGAACACCACCGACTCCGCCGTGCGCATTTTCCACAAGCCCACCGGCGTTGAGGTCCGCTGTCAGGACGAGCGCTCGCAGATCAAGAACAAGGCCAAGGCCATGATCGTCCTGCGCACGCGCCTGCTCGATCGCAAGGTGGCTGAGGAAAAGTCCAAGTATGACGCCCAGCGCAGCCAGCAGGTCGGCACCGGCGAACGCAGCGAAAAAATCCGCACCTACAATTTCCCGCAGAACCGCGTGACCGATCACCGCATCGAACTCACGCTCTACAACCTTTCCAACGTCATCGACGGCGACCTCGACGGCCTGATCACGCCGCTCATCGCCGACGATCTCAACCGCCGCCTGACCGCGCTGCAACTGTGAGGCGGCAAGCTGAAATCGAAAACTGTGACGAGTTCTCGACCGCGTGCGGAGCGCGGCGTTCACGCCGCCGAGCGCCACGACTGCAACGGGCGGCTTCGAACCTCACGGCGACGTACGTGGGAGCTGCCGACGCGAGTGGAACCCGAGCGCTGAAGCGGCGCAGCGCCGCTGAGCTCACGGGCATGGGACGGGGGAATTTTGGGCAAAGGAATGGCGGCAAAGGAATGGGGATCGGGAAATTTTTTGTCTGCATTCCTTTGCCCCCATTCCTTTGCCAATTCTGTTTCGGGGATCGGGGTTCAGATTCCGCTCGGCCACGACGTGTTCGTCGGACCGTTGCTGCCGCCGAAGCGGATCGCCCCGCAATTTCGTGCCACACCGTCCGCCTCCCCGCGTCGGCGGCTACAGTTTCCAACCACCTCCGCCCCCCTCTGCCATGACTCCCCGCGCCCTGATTTTCGATTGCGACGGCACTCTCGCTGACACCATGCCGCTGCACTGGCGCGCGTGGCAGACCGTCACCGAGCGACACGGCATCCACTTTACAGAGGAACGCTTTTACTCGCTCGGGGGCGTGCCCTCGCGCGACATCCTGCGCATGTTGGCCGCCGAGCAGGGCCTCGCCATTGATCCGCTGGTCGTCTCGAAGGAAAAAGAAGCCGCTTACCTCCCGCTCATGCCGCAGGTCGGGCCGATTGGTCCCGTCGTCGAAATCGCCCGCGAACACCGCGGCAAACTGCCCCTCGCCGTCGCCTCGGGCGGCAGCCGGCGCGCCATCGAGGAAGTGCTGAACCACCTCGGCATCCGCGGCTGGTTCGATGCCGTCGTCACCAACGAAGACATCGTCCGCCAGAAACCCGCGCCCGACATTTTCCTCGAAGCCGCCCGCCGCCTCGGCGTGCCCGCCGAATTCTGCCGCGCCTTCGAGGACACCGATCTGGGCATGACCGCCATCCGCGCCGCCGGCATGGACGCGGTGGATGTGCGGACGTTGCTCGGCTAAGAGCGACGGGTTTTTCTGCCCTGCCGTATTTGCCGTTGACGACCCGCTAGCAGCGCGTCATGCAACGCCGCGAAATCAGCAGACCCAACTCCCCCACATTCATCCCATGCAACTCACTGGAAAAACGGCGCTCATCACCGGCGGCACCCGCGGCATCGGCGCGGCGGCCGCCCTCGCCCTGGCGCGCGAAGGCGCGGACGTCGCCCTTGTCGGCCGCCACGAGGACGACGATGCGCGGCAGACCCTGCGTGCGATTCAAGCGCTCGGGCGCCGCGCCGAACTGCTCCTCGCCGACTGCGCCAAACCGGCTGATTGCACGCGCGTTGTCGAGGAGACCGCCCGGCGTCTGGGCGGCGTGGATGTGCTCATTCACTCCGCTGGCGGACCGGTGAATGGCGGACTCCTCGAACTCACGCCCGAAGCGTGGCACAGCGCCTTCGATGTGCATGTCCATGCAATTTTCTATCTTTGTCGCGCGGCCATTCCGCTCATGCGCCCGAAGCACGAGGGCGCGGTGATTTTGATTTCCTCAACGGCCGGAAAACTCGCCACGCCGAGCCACATCGCCTATCAGGCGGTGAAGGGCGCGATCCCCCACATCACGCGCGGATTGGCGCGCGAGTTCGCACCCGACAACATCCGCGTGAACTGCGTCGCCCCGGGGGTGATCCGCACCAAGTTTCACGAGAAGATGAGCCCCGAGCAGAAGAAGCTGAACCTGGAGCAACGCATCCCCCTCCGCCGCGAAGGCACCTCCGAGCAGGTGGCCGAAGCCATCCTGCTGCTGGTGAAGAACGACTACATTACCGGCGACACCGTGACGATCGACGGCGGGTTGACGATGCGGATTGCGTAACCGCCGCCGGGCGGTGGGTGGTCAATCCGTCAGGTTCGCCCGGACCAGTTCGCACAACTGCACCGCGAGCTTGTCCTTCATGCCGTAATAGACGCTTTGCCCGTCTTTCCGGCGGCTCAGGATGCCCGCGGCCGCCAGCAGGGCCAGGTGTTTGGAGACGTTGGCCTGCGTCGCCCCGACGGCGGCCACGATCTCGGTCACGGTGCGCGGGGCGTGACAGACGGCCTGCAAAATCTTCAACCGCATGGGTTCGCCCAGCAGACGGAAGTGCAGCGCGATCCCCTCGAGTTCGGCATCGGTCAACAAACGTTTCGCTTTGGGCGTTGACATATATTCCTAAATAGTTATATATTCATGCCATGATAATGACTGTCACGCAATCCGAAACTTCCATCACCCCGCGCGAGCTGCAGGCCCGCCTGGCCGCGGGCCAGCCCGCCCGGTTGATCGATGTTCGCACGCCCGCCGAGCACGCGTCCGTCCACGTCCCCGGCGTGCGGCTCCTGCCGCTGGATGAACTGGACGCCGCTGCCTTTTGCCGCGAACGCGCGGGGGACGACGCGCCGGTCTATGTGCTCTGCCAGTCCGGCAACCGCGCCCGCCGGGCCATCGATAAGCTGGAGCGCGCCGGCGTGCGCGGCTGCGTCCTAGTCGAGGGCGGCACGCAGGCCTGGCTGGATGCCGGCCTGCCGGTAACGCGCGGCGGCGGCCAGGTGCTGCCGCTCATGCAACAGGTGCAGATCGTGGTGGGCTTCACGTCTGCCGCCGGTTCGCTGCTCGCGCTCACCGTGGACCCGTGGTTCGCGCTGGTGCCGCTGGTAATGGGCGGCGGATTGCTATTCGCCGGCCTCACTGGTTTCTGCGGACTGGCGCGGCTGCTGGCAAAAATGCCCTGGAACAAAACGACCTCGTGCCCTGCGGTCTCCTGCTGGCCACGAAATCCGAATGAAACCTGCATCGCAACCAAAGCGAATCGTGATCGTGGGCGGCGTGGCGGGCGCGTGGGCGAGAACGCCGACCTCCAAATCTGCGAGCGCGTGATCGACAAACGCGGGACGTCCTCGCCACCGCCATCGCGGGCCGGATGACCGTGGATGATCTGGAAAATCTCGACCTCGCCTACTCGCCGCCGTTCGGCTCGGCGAATGATCCCGTGAACATCGCCGGGTTCGTTGCCGGACACATCGCTCGCGGCGACATCCCGACGGTGGCGCCCGAAACGTGGCAGCCTTCCGGCGAATTCCTCCTCGACGTACGCGACCCTGACGAAGTCGCCGAACTGGGTCGGTTGCAGGACGCCGCAAACATTCCGCTCGGTCAGCTTCGCGACCGTTTGGGCGAACTCCCGCACGATCGCCGGATCGTTGCCTATTGCCAGAAAGGCCAGCGCGGCTACCTCGCCACCTGCCTGCTGCGGGGACACGGCTTCGAGCGGGTGGCCAATCTTCGCGGGGGATATATGCAGGCCCAGTTGAATGGGTTGGCCTGGACGCAGGGGGAGTCGTAGGGCGTCTGTAGCGGCGCGGTTGTTGTGGGTGCTTTACCGCCCAGAAGCCGGGAGTCGGAAGAAGTCTTTGCGGCATTCAACTGGTCGCGTTTCCCCGGCTTTTTCCGATGCAATTCTGCGGTTCGGACTTATGAGGCATCCACGTAAGCCGCCAATCCCTGCAATCCACCCTCGCGGCCGAAGCCGCTTTCTTTGTAGCCGCCGAAGGGGCTGGTGGGGTCGAATTTGTTGTAGGTGTTGGCCCAGATGACGCCGGCGCGGAGTTTGTTGACCAGCTTGAAAATCTTGCTGCCTTTGTCGGTCCACACGCCGGCGCTGAGGCCGTAAGGGGTGTTGTTGGCGCGTTCGATGGCTTCCTCGGGGGTGCGGAAGGTCAGCACACTTAGGACGGGGCCGAAGATTTCTTCCTGCGCGACGCGGTGACTCATGGTGACATTGGTAAGGAAGCTGGGGGGGAACCAGTAGCCTTTGGTAGGAAGGGGGCAGGTGGATTGTTCGAGTTCGCCACCTTCGGCGATGCCGCTGGCGACGAGGGTGCGGATTTTGTCGAGCTGGGCGCGGGAGTTGATGGCACCTATGTCGGTGTTTTTGTCGAGGGGGTTGCCGACGCGGAGGGTTTGGAGTCGGTCGCGGAGTTTGCGGATAACCTGGGGATAGATGCCTTCCTGCACGAAGAGTCGCGAGCCGGCGCAACAGACATGGCCTTGGTTGAAGTAGATGCCGTTGATGACACCTTCGATGGCTTGGTCGAGGGGGGCGTCGTCGAAAAGGATGTGGGCGGCTTTGCCACCGAGTTCGAAGGTGAGTTTGGGTGACTTCGGAGCGCCGAGCATTGCTCGGCCCGAGTTGCTGCGGTCGGGACTGGCCAATGCCGAGCAATGCTCGGCGCTCCTACCAGAGATAGCTTTCGCGATGGCTTTGCCGACTTCGGTGCTGCCGGTGAAGGCGATTTTGTCGATGCCGGGATGGTTGACGAGGGCGGCACCGGTCGCGCCGGCACCGGTGATGATGTTGACGACGCCGTCGGGGAGGCCGGCTTCCTGGAAAATTTGCGCGAGGCGCAGGGCGGTGATGCTGGTGGTCTCGGCGGGCTTGAGGACGACGGTGTTGCCGCAGGCGAGGGCGGGGGCGATTTTCCACGCGGCCATGAGGAGGGGGAAATTCCACGGAATAATCTGCGCGGCGACGCCGAGGGGGCGGACCTGGTCGGCGGTGCGGCCGGGGAAGGCGTAGGCGAGTTTGTCGGCCCAGCCGGCGTAGTAGAAGAAATGCGCGGCGACCATCGGCAGGTCGAAGTCGCGGGATTCCTTGATGGGTTTGCCGCCGTCGAGGGTTTCGAGGACGGCGAGTTCGCGGGCGCGCTCCTGGATGATGCGGGCGATGCGGTAGAGGTATTTGCCGCGTTCGCTGCCGGGTAGCTTGGACCAGACCTTGTCATAGGCACCGCGGGCGGCGCGGACGGCGGCGTCCACGTCGTGGTCATCGGCAAGGGCGATCTCGGTGAGCTTCTCTTCGGTGGCGGGGTTGAGGGAGTCGAAGTATTTGCCGGAATGGGGCGCGACGAAGCGGCCGCCGATGAAGAGTTCGTGGCGCGGGGCGATGGGGTAGCCTTTGTGGTCTTCGGGGGCGGGGGCGTAGTCCCATTTGGTGCCGAAGTTGAGGCGGCGTTTGCTGGCGGGAACGGGGCGCGGGGAATTCATGGGGATTTCGAGTTAGGAATTAAGAGTTGCGAATGAGGAGGGGTGGAAGCTCAAAGGATAAAGCTCAAAGCTCATGGGAAGGATCAAGGATCAAGGTTGTATGGTTTGGTAGTTATCAGTCGATGCGAAAGTTCGTGCCGGAGCCTTTGTAATGAGAAGCGCGTCCGTCTCCCTCGCCCCGTGAGGCACGAACGGGGAGAGGGGTGCCCCACCCTTGCGACTCGTGTCATCATGGTAAAGCGCCTCCTCTCCCCGGCCCTCTCCTCCGTTCCGAACGGAGGAGAGGGAGACCGAGCCTCCGTTCCGAACGGAGGAGAGGGAGACCGAGCCTCCGGTGCGGACGGCACGAACCTTCGCAAAGACTGATAGTTGGAGGTGGGCGAGAGGCTCACTCGATCCAAGCTCGGCGCCTCGGACCTTAGAACCTGTGATTTGCAACCGGAGCGCAAAGGCCGGGTTAGCAGCATATGGTTGGGTGACGTCATTTGGATGTTTACTCGATGTAACGCCTCCGGAAATAAGTGCCCGAAGCTGCGTCAATGTAAGCGATCTCGTAGCAGTCTGGATCGGGAAGACCTCCAACGACAAAGGGCGACATCTCTTGTCCTGTCTGCAAACTGACCGGACGAGCGCGCATCATGCGGTGGTGCGTCCAGAGTGCGAGACTGAATCCGACAATGACAAGTAAGCCGGAACTGCCATCGCTGAACTCACCGAACCGATGCAATGCCCAGCCACCGAAAAAGCCGCCAAACACCACAACGATTCCGCCAAGGGTGCCGGGGAGAAAGCGGCGTTCAAACCGCCTCCCCGAAGCTTCGTCGAGCTTGAGTTGGGAAAGATCGCTCAAGGCAATTGTCGGGTAGTCTGGCAAATTGTGTGTTTTCACTGGAGAAGTGAGGAGTTGCCCGACATGGACTAGATGGTCAGTTAGTTTTTGGTCAGTGCCTCATTCAGATCTCGGCGATATAGAGGCTCCCATTTCTCTATATAGTGTTGTCCATGAGGTCCGGTTTCTGCGAGCCGCTGGCTAATCCAATCGATCGTCGCCAAATCCACATCCTTGGAAAGGCGTTTTTCAACATCGACTCGAAAGCGTCTCAACTCGTTGAATGGAACATGGGATTCGGAAAAACACACGTTCGCGAATGCGGTTATGATCCAGTTCGCAGCTAATCCCCAAGTCTCAATTTCTACTTTCTCAGGTCGTCGATCCCGCTTCAATTGGTGAAGCAATTCGAGAACCGACCCTTTCTCTTGGTAATATATGTGAATCTCCCAAGCCCGAAACACCAGCGGCGCGATACAGAGAACGATTGCGGCCAGCACGCCAGTGACCACAAACCGTTTAATGCCGCGTGCTGAGGTCATGGAGTGACGATCGGGCCTAACATGGATTAGATCCCCGGTTAGTCTCTGGTCAGTGACCAAGCGATGGCGTTGGTTAGGAGGCGGCGGAAGGCGGGGTTCTTGAAGTCATCGGGGTGGCCGAGC
>BJHT01000259.1 GCA_014193395.1 Verrucomicrobiota bacterium | reverse complement strand
CGACGTAGGGAATGGCGGCGGGCGTAGCGGGCCGCAGCTTGGCGAGGACGGAGCCGAGGTTCGGATGATCGGTGGGCTTTGCGCCGCCGCCCTGTTCGCCGCGGTCGTGGCCGGTCAGAGCCGCGTACACCGCGGCGGCGTGCGAGTTGTTCACGCTGTGGTTCATCGAGCGGACCAGCGTGCAACGGTGCATCTGCTTCGCGAGGCGCGGCAGATATTCGCAGAAGTGAACCCCCGGCACCGTGGTGGGAAGCGACGCGAACGGACTCCGAATGCCCGACGGCGCGTCGGGTTTCATGTCCCACATGTCGAGATGGCTCGGCCCGCCGTTGAGGAAGATCACGATGCACGAATCGGCGCGGGACGTGACGCCGGCAGTCTGCGCCGCGAGCAATTGCGGCAGGGCAAGCCCGAGGCCACCGAGCGCGCCGACGCGGAGAAACTCGCGCCGGCTTGGGCGCACGAAGCTCCGCCGCGAAGTGCGAATGGAATCGGTTGCGTTCACAAGTTGGGTTCAGACGAATTTGGGAACATGGCGATGTTCGTTGACCGCTCGGGCCCGAGTCAACGCTCGAATCCGGCGCGCTCGAATCCGCGCGGCTCCCGATCCCGGCGGCCGCGGAGTGCGGCCGTCCCCGGCCGCAGCAACGTCTGCACGCACGAGGGTTTCGGATCTGCCAGCGTCGCACCGCGCTCCACCTCGCTGCGCCCGAGACGGGCGCGTTCCGGCGGAGTGCGGCCGTCCCCGGCCGCAGCGACGTCCGCACGCACGAGGGCTTCGGATCGGTCAGCGTCGCACCACGCTCCACCTCGCTGCGCCCGAGACGGGCGCCCTCCGGCGGAGTGCGGCCGTCCCCGGCCGCAGCGACGTCCGCACGCACGAGGGTTTCGGATCTGCCGGCATCTCACCGCGCTCCACCTCGCTGCGCCCGGGACGGGCGCACTCCGGCGGAGTGCGGCCGTCCCCGGCCGCAGCGACGTCCGCACGCACGAGGGTTTCGGATCGGCCAGCGTCGCACCACGCTTCACCTCGCTGCGCCCGAGACGGGCGCGTTCCGGCGGAGTGCGGCCGTCCCCGGCCGCAGCGACTTCCGCATGCACGGAGGTTTCGGATCTGCCGGCATCTCACCACGCTCCACCTCGCTGCGCCCGGGACGGGCGCACTCCGGCGGAGTGCGGCCGTCCCCGGCCGCAGCAACGTCTGCACGCACGAGGGTTTCGGATCGGCCAGCGTCTCACCACGCTCCACCTCGCTGCGCCCGGGACGGGCGCACTCCGGCGGAGTGCGGCCGTCCCCGGCCGCAGCAACGTCTGCACGTACGGGGGGTTCGGATCGGCCAGCGTCGCACCGCGCTCCACCTCGCTGCGCCCGGGACGGGCGCACTCCGGCGGGGCGCGCCCGCCGCTTGCGGCCCCGCGCCGCGGATTGCGCATTGCTGCCCTGCGCGGACTGCTGCTACGGTCGCCACACGGCGCGCTTCCCGCGCCCCGCGATGAAGACTCTGGGCGTCATCCTCCTCTCCGTGGGATTGAACGTGGCGTTGCTCTACTTGAACGTCCGCGTGTTCTTGTCCCCGCCGCCCCCGGAGTTGGCGGCCCCCATCGTCAACCGCGTCGTCACCAACACCGTCTGGCGCGTCGCGCGCGGCGGCGGTTCGACGGCCTCGCTCGCCACCAATCCGCCCCCGCGCATTCCGTTTCACTGGAGCCAGATTGAATCCCCTGAGTACCCGGCCTACATCGCCAACCTGCGCAAGTTCGACTGCCCCGAGCGCACGATCCAAAACATCATCGTCGCCGACGTTTCCAAAACCTACGAAACCCGCGCCGCGGAGTTGGAGAGCACGGACGACGATCCCTTCTGGGTCAGTGGCTCCACCCTGCTCAATCGCCAGCGCGAGCGCCTCGCCCGGCAACGTGCCCTCGAGGAGGAGCGCCTGCGGTTGCTGCAACAACTGCTCGCCATTGACCCGTTCGCTGATCCGCGGGTGACGGGCCGGGGCAGCGAGCTGATGGATGGCCACAGCCTGGAGCGGCTCCTGTTTTATTCGCATCTTGCGCCCGCCAAACGCAACGCCGCGGAGCGCCTCATGACGCGCAGCCAGACCCAGGGCGAGTTCCTTCAAGGAGCCGCGCGTCGTGCGGGCTTCGGTCACGACGAGGAAACCGCCCGCCGCCAGCGTGAAGCCCGCGACGCCGAACTGGCCAAGCTGCTCACCCCGGACGAACTCACGGAACTGCGCAATCGCGTCGCGGCCCTGGAACTCAAATACGCCGGCCTCGAACTCACCGCCGCCGAACTGCGCGGCCTCGCGCAAATCCACGCCCGCGCCAGCGGCCGCGTCTCCGTGTTCGATCAACTTGAGCGCGCGCCCGCCGCCGAAACATTCGAGCGCGACGTGCAGGCGCTCCTCGGCGCGCAGCGCTGGCCCGATTACCTCCGTGCGCAAGAGTCGGGGTTCGAGAAACTCCTCGAGTTCACCGGCGAAAACGGCCTCCCGAAACTCAGCGCCAAACGCGCCTTCGATGTCCGTGCGGCGGCGGAAAAAGCCGCGGCGGCAATCAACGCCGATGAAACGCTCGCCCGCGAGGACGCGGCCCGTCTGCTGCGCGAGTTGCAGACCGCCACCGCCGGCAAGCTCAAGCTCGAACTCGGCACCACGCTGGCGGAAAAATATTTCGCGCAGGACAGCGCCTGGCTCAGAGACCTCGCCCGGCCGCGGCCGAAGCAAACGCCGCCGCCCGAATCGCCATGACCCTGGACGCGCGCAAAACCTTGATCGGCTCGCTGCTGCTGAACGTGCTGCTCACGCTCGGGATCGTGCTCCAGACCTCCGTGCTTTCCGCGCGCCACAGCAAGCCCCACCGCACGATCACGCTCACCAGCGCCGTCACCCGCGAGGCCACGCTCGCCGCGCCCGTGGAGCCGCCGCCGCCCGCGCCGCCTGCGTTGCCGCCGCTGCCGCCCGGTTTCCAGTGGAGCCTGGTCGAGTCCCCGGACCTGACGATCTACATCGCGAACCTCCAGTTCATCGGCTGCCCGCCCGAAACCATTTTTGACATCATCAAGCCCGAGCACGACGACCAGTTCGCCGCCCGGCTGGAAACCTTGTTCGCCCCCTTCGCCACGCGCTTCTGGGAGCTGATGCTCAAGGGCCAGAAGAACCTCGAGAAAGAGTACGGCCAACCCATCGAAGCGCTCACCAAGGAAAAGCAAGCGGCGTGGAAGCAACTTGAGGCCCTCATCGGCTACCAGCCGCCTGCGAAAACCCGGCCCAATCGCAACCGCCAGCGCCTCGCCGATTTTCTCCCCGCGGAAAAACAAAAGCAGTTCGCCGCGCTCAACGCGCAGTTCGACGCACAGGAGGCGGAACTCACCAAGCCCACCGACGACCCCATTCCCACCGATCGTCCCAAGCGCCTGAACGCCCTGCGCGACCAGCGCGCCGAGGCCATCCAAAATCTCCTCACTCCCGCCGAGTTCGCCGAGTATCAGGTGCGCACGTCGGCCCATGCCCATTGGGCGGAACGCGTGATCGGCTTCGAGCCGAAGCCCGAGGAATTTGCCGCCGTCGCCCGCCTCAAGCTGAAACTCGACGCCGAATTTCCCGCGCCCAAGTCCGACGATCCCGACGCCAAGGAACTGAAAGCCCAGCGCCAGGTCGCCGAAGATCTCCGCCTGCTCACGCTGCTGGGTCCGCAGCGTTTCGCCGAGTATCAGCGCGGTCTCGACGCCGGCTATCAGGCCGCGGTGAAAGTCGCCGCCTACTATGATTTGCCGCCCGAGCGCGCCACGCAGGTTTATGACATCAAGCGCGCCACCGAAGAGCATCTGCGCGCGATCCGCAGCGACGACAGTTTGTCCGACGAAGAGAAAACCGCCGCGCTCGTCCTCGCCGGCCAGGACGTGGCCGAAAGCCTGCAAAAACTCCTCGGCGAAAAAGCCTTCAAGACCTACTCGCAGCACGACGGCGGCTGGCTCTCCCGGCTGCGCGCACCGTAGGCGGGCGGCTCGCCCGCAGGCGCGACGAACCATCGCGCACGATTGGAACTCGCCCACCGCCTCGTGGAAATTCCGACGCTGAATCTCCACGGAATTCCTGCCTCCAGCCCGGGGTCGCATGGCACGAGCTACCTCGGGAAAGCGTTTCAACAGCCCACCACCTCGATGGGGTTGCCTCACCCTCCTTCCCATCCCACATGGTTGCTCGGTGGTCATCGTATCCCTGCGGTTTTGCTGTTTTTCATAGGCAAAGCCCCGGTTCAGCGAACCGCCCCCAGGTTGGAAAATGGGCTGTGCCCATTTTCCGCCAGCGGCTTATCCTCCCGACCAACCATGAAACGCTCACTGCTCTTCGTCGCCATCCTGCTCGCGCCGCTGTCGGCGTTGCCCGCGGCCACCCCGGCCCCGCGTCCCAACATCCTCCTCATTCTCGCCGACGACCTGGGTTACGCGGACCTCGGGCCGCACGGGTGCAAGGACATCCCGACGCCGAACATTGACCGCATTGCGGCGCGCGGCGTGCGGTTTACGGATGCGTATGCGAACGGCTCCTTCTGCACGCCGACGCGCGCGGCGTTGCTGAGCGGGCGGTATCAGCACCGCTCCGGCATGGAGGACCTGAGCAACGTCAGCGGGCCGCTGCCGAAGGCGGTGCGGACGCTGCCGGACCGGCTGCGCGCGGCGGGCTACACGACGGGCATGGTCGGCAAGTGGCATCTTGGCGACCAGGCCGGTTTCACGCCGGTGGACCGCGGTTTCGACGAGTTCTTCGGCTTCACCGGCGGCGGGCATTTTTACCTCCCCAAGGCGAACGCCCGGGGCGAGTACACCGCGCCGCTGCTGCGCAACCGCGAACCGCTGAACGAGCAGCGCTATCTCACCGATGCCTTCGGCGAAGAGGCCGCGGCGTTCGTCGGGCGCCAGCGCGACGCGACGAAACCGTTCTTCCTCTACCTCGCGTTCAACGCCGTCCACACGCCGCTGGAGGCGACGGAAAAATATTTGCAGCGTTTCCCGGAGATCACGGAGCCGCGCCGCCGCACCTACGCCGCGATGCTCAGCGCGATGGATGACGCCGTCGGCCGCGTGCTCGCGCAGCTCGAGCAGACCGGCAAGCTCACCAACACGCTCGTGTTTTTCACCAACGACAACGGCGGCCCGACCACGCGCAACGCGGTCAACGGCTCGCGCAACACGCCGTTGCGCGGCTCGAAGTGCGAGACCTTCGAGGGCGGCATCCGCGTGCCGTTGTTCGTGCAGTGGCCGGGCGTGCTCGCGGCGGGCACGGTGTATCGCGAGCCGGTGATTTCGTTCGATCTCAGCGCAACGATCGCCGCCGCGGCGGGCGCGGACGCGGATGGTTTTGAAGGCGTGGATCTCGTGCCGTTCGTGACCGGCAAAAAATCCGGCGCGCCGCACGACGTGCTGTTCTGGCGGAACCGCACGCGCAGCAACAACTACGCGGCGCGCGCGGGCGACTGGAAATTTGTCCACTCGACCGAGGGGAGCGAGCAGCCCGGCCCGCAGCAGAAACCCGGGCGCGACCTGCTCTTTAACCTCGCCGCCGACCTCGGCGAACAGACCGACCTCGCCGCGCAGCATCCCGAGAAACTCACCGCGTTAAAGCAACGCTACGACGCCTGGAGCGCCGCCGTGGACGCCGACTGCCGCAAGCTCGGCCGCGAGCCTATGCCCGCGGCCCCCGCGCGCGCACCCGCACCGTCCGCACCAAAACCCGGGAAGGCGCGGTGAATTGTCCCGGGCGGGCCGTTCGCCCCCGGCATGGTGCCGCGAGGCGAAATGGGGTTCGGCGGGTTCCGCGATTGCGTTGGGCGGAGGGAGTGCGGTTTGATGCGACGATGAAACTTCTGGTGATCGGTTCGGGCGGACGGGAACACGCGCTGGTGTGGAAGCTGGCGCAGTCCCGGCGCGTGGCGCGGCTGTGGTGCGCGCCGGGCAACACGGGCATCGCGGAGGAGCGGCTCGCGACAAATGGCGCGGCGGTCGAGTGCGTGGCGGTGGGGGCGGAGGATTTGCCGAAGCTGCTCGATTTCGCGCGCCGCGAGCGGCCGGACCTGACGGTGGTGGGGCCGGATGCGCCGCTGGCGGCGGGGATCGTGGATTTGTTTCTGGCGGAGGGTTTGGCGATCTGGGGGCCGAACCGGCAGGCTGCGCAGTTTGAGGGATCCAAGGCGTTCTCGCAGGATTTCATGGAGCGACATGGGATTCCGACGGCGAAGTCGGGGACGTTCCACGAGCCAGCAGCGGCAAAAAAATTCGCGGCAAGCCTCGGCGGACGTTGCGCGGTGAAGGCGGACGGTCTCGCGCTGGGCAAGGGCGTGCTGCTGACGAACACCGTGGCCGAGGCGGAGCGGGCGATTGACGAGATCATGGTGGGCAAGGCGTTTGGCACGGCGGGCCAATGTGTGGTGATTCAGGAACTGCTGGTCGGCATGGAGATTTCGCTGCACGCGCTGTGCGACGGCCGACGCGCGCTGCTGTTCCCGACGGCGCAGGATCACAAGCGCGCGCTGGATGGCGACGCGGGCCTGAACACGGGCGGCATGGGGACGTATTCGCCCGCGCCGTTTCTGAGCGACGCCGAACTGGCGGCGGTCGGGCGGCAGATTTTGGACCCGTGGCTGCGCGGCTGTGCGGCGGAGGGGATCGACTTTCGCGGCATTCTCTATCCGGGCGTGATGCTGACGGCGGAGGGGCCGAAGGTGCTCGAGTTCAACGCGCGCTTCGGCGATCCCGAGACGCAGGTGTATCTCCCGCGACTGGAGGGCGACCTCATCGAACTGCTCGCCGCGAGCGCGGCGGGCACGCTCGACCGGGTGCAGCTCCGATGGAGTCGATGCGCTTCGGTGTGCGTGGTGATGGCGTCGGGCGGTTATCCCGGCAGCTACGCGAAGGGAAAGGTCATCCACGGCCTCGCGGAGGCGGCGCAACTGCCCGACGTGAAAGTTTTCCACGCCGGCACCGCGCGCGTCGGCGGCGAGACGGTGACGAACGGCGGCCGCGTGCTGGGCGTGACCGCGTGGGCCGACACACTGGCGCAAGCGCGTGACAAAGCCTACGCGGCGGTGGCGCGCATCTCGTTCGACGGCGCGCAATTCCGGCGCGACATCGCGGCGAAGGCGTTGCGGTGAGGGTGCGGAGCTCGTGATCGGTCGCGTTGGCGCATACTGCGAAGCGGTGCCTCCGGCCCGGCCGAAGCCACGGTTTACAGACAATGCGCTTTGCGTGACCCAATGGCTTCAAGCAGTGGAGCCGGGATTCAGCGCTCCCCCAGTTCATGATGCGAATTTCAGCGCCGGTGCCAAACCCCGCAGACAGCCTGCGATTTCACCGAGCCTCGTCGCCGATTTCGAGTTCCCCAGCCGCCCGTGACGGAGCAACGTTGTCTCATGGCGGTGCTGGCGGTTGAGAAATTCGAGGCAACCCTCGCGGTGGTGAACGGAGTTGATGTCGGCCTGTCCGCCTCGCTTGTCACGCGCGACCGGAAGAAGGCGATGGTGTACTCCGAGCGCATCGAGGCGGGCGTGGTGAAGCTCGACCAGATTTCGACGGGGCTGGCGTTGCAGGCGCCGTTCGGCGGCGTGAAAAAATCCAGCACCGATTCGTTCAAGGAACAGGGCGGCGGCGCGATCGATTTCTACACGCGGGTGAAGCCGGTGTATCTCGATTACTCGGCGTGAGGGGAGGAGCAGACAGCCGCGAGGCGGGAGGGCCACGCGCGTGAGCGCCGCGAGTTTCCCGACCAGAGTGCGCCCGCCTCGGGCACAGCGACGTCCACAGGGCCGGCCCGCGGAATTTGCCAGGCCCGCTGACATTTCCACCCTGCTGCGATTTCCACCCTGCCGCGCCCGGGGGACGGGCGCACTCCGCGCCGTTGCGGATGCCGTGCGACAGGCGAACGGGGAAGCGGCGTAAACACCGCGCGCCCTTTATTGGCGGACGAATTCCCTTTTGCATTCGGTGGAGCGCGTGCTACAAGACGCGTCCGTTTCGGCGAGCCGGGACGGGCGGGCAGTCAATCAATCGCAATTTATGTCGCAACACAGCAGCCTCCGCGGAACCAGCAGCCTGGCCGCCAAACGTAATGTCCTGAAGCGGTTTGAACGCGTCGCCGTGCTGAAACGCCGCGGCCAGTGGAAGGAAGGCGACCGCGTGATCAGCCTGCGCAAGACCAAGCCGGAGGCGTAAGGCGGGGCGTCCTGCGAGGGGACGAATCCTAAGTTCGAGCACCGGCGGAGGGCTGCGGCGGGCCGGGGTTCTGCGGTTAGGCGCAATTTTTGCGGACGGAGATGCGTGTGAACGCGCGGCGGTGATTCCATGCGGTGGCTGTTTCCGGGTGCGACCACGTGGCGGAACGGGAATAAGAGGCAAGGATGACTGCCCCACGCGCGGCCCGCGACGCAGCCACACGGATAGCGGTCTGCCGGCGGCCGGCGATTGTTTGACACGACCCAACGCAAATCAGTACCCTACACGCCATGAACTCCATGCAGCGGCTCAGCTTCTTCACAGCCATCACCAGCGGTCTTCTCAGTGCTTCCGGCGTCGCGGAGGAACTGGCCGTGGTCAAGGACACCCGTGTCAACGCCCGTGGTCAGGCGACCCTCGCCAGCGAGGTGGTCGTCCAGTTGAAAAAGGGCGAGACGGTCAAAATCCTCGAGGAACTTTCGGTGACCGACCCCAAGTCCGGCGGCGCGACGAAGTGGGCGCGCATCCAGATTCCCGCCAACACGCCGGTGTGGATTCACGCGGGTTTCGTGGACCCGACCACCAAGGCAATCGTTCCCAAAACGCTCAACGTCCGCTCCGGCCCCGGCGAACATTTCAGCATTCTGGCGCGGCTGAAAAAGGGCGATGTCGTCAAGGACCTCCGCACCGTTGGCGACTGGATGGAGATCGAAGCGCCGGCCACCGCGGCGGTGTTCGTGGCGAGCAGCTTCTTGAGCAAGTCGGTCGAGGAAACCACGCCGCCGCCGCCGACAACGCCCGCACCAGTCGTGGTCGTCGCACCTGCGGTGACAAAGCCGCTCGTCATCGCAACCGCGCCCGCGACGCCCGCCGTGCCCCCGACGCCGGCTCCTGAACCCGCACCGCCGACCCCGACCCCGACCCCGCCGACACCACCGACGCCGACGGTCGCGGATGTCAAACCGGCCGCGCCAGCGCCCGCTCCCGAAGCGCCGCCCGCCGTGCCGAAGCCCAGCTTCTCGATCCAGACCGTGCAGATCACGCCGCTGAATGTGGTGACACGCCCGGCCACTCCACCAGCCGCGCCGACAACCGAATTGCCCGCGCCGACGACACCCAAAGTCGAAGTCCCGGCGGCAGTCGCCAAAGTGGAGGCGGTCAAGCCGGTCGCGCCAACGCCGCCCGTCGAGCCACCGGTTCCCGCAACTCTGGTCGCGCCCCCGGTCCCGACCGTGAAAGTGCCGGACGAAATCGCCAAGCCCGCCACGCCGTCCGCAGTGGTCGCGGTGCCAACCACGCCGCTGAAGGTGATCGAGCGCCCCGCACTCCCCACCCCGCCACCTTCGCCGCCCGCGGTAACCGTGCCCGCGACGCCGACCGTTGCCGTCGTCACGCCCGCAGTTCCCACCCCGGCAATCGAGCCAGCGCCTGCAGCTCCGAAGCCTTCGTTCTCCGTTCAGACCGTGCAGATCACGCCGCTGAATGTGGTGACGCGCCCGGTCACGCCGCCGCAGGCAGCCACCGCACCGGAGACTCCGAAAGTCGAAATCCCCACGCCGGTCGTGCCAACGCTGGTCGTGCCCGCACCCGCGCCACCACCTGCCGTCGTCGCCGTTCCCGAGGTACCCGTCAAACCCGCCACGCCGCCGCTTGTCGTCGCGCCCACGCCGCCGCTCGTCATCAAGCCGACGCCCGAAGATCCGTCGCTCACCCCGACCAAGCCCGAGCCAGCCGCGCCGCCCGTCGTCGCCGAAACCCCGCGGATCAAGCTGCCCCCGCCGCCCTCGACGCCGCTGGTGTTCGCGCCGCCCGCAACTTCGCCCGCACCCACACCCACGCCGGTGCCGCCGACCGTTCCTGATTTGAAACCGGCGACGGTGATTCCCGTTCCGTCCCCAGAGAAAGTCGAACCGCCGACGACCGTCGCCACCGTACCGACCACGCCCATCGTGCTCGCGAAGTTGTCCGAACCGAAACAGCCGGAGACAAAACTCCCGGAAACGAAGCTCCCCGAAACCAAATTACCGGAAGTAAAATTACCCGAGACGAAACAGCCGGGGGTGAAACTCCCCGAGACCAAGCTGCCCGAAATCGCGCCGCGTCCGCTCGCCGTGCCGACGACGATTGCGCCGCCGACCGAAGCAGTTTTGCTCAAGCCCGTTTTCGCCGAGGTTCCGCCGCCGGCTCCGAAACCCGTGATCGCAGTGGTTGAACCCACGCCCGTCCCCGCCCCGCCGCCCGTCGCTGAGATCAAGCCCGCACCGGTTCCCGCGCCACCCGCGCCCGCGCCGAC
>BJHT01000258.1 GCA_014193395.1 Verrucomicrobiota bacterium | reverse complement strand
AGCCGAACGCAAGCCATGAAGGCGAACCGCCAGCCCCTGTGTGGTTGGTGCCCCCGTCAGGAATTGAACCTGAATCTCACGTTTAGGAAACGCGAGCTCTATCCATTTGAGCTACGGGGGCACGGGCGGACTCGAACCAACCAACCTGCTTGTAAACAACAACCGCCCCCGTTGTCCCGCCCAAAAGCACCCCTGCCGATCGCGTAAGCTCCAAGCTCAAAGCTCAAGGGAAGCGACCAAACCTAGCCAAGCTCCAGAGCGTTCCGGGCGATGGCATATTCCGGGTTGCGCACGCGGCGCCCGAGCCGCAGCAACTGGTCCCGCCACCGATGCCCGCAGCGCCCCCCTCGACCCGACTGGAGCTTGAAACTTGGCGGTTCCCTTGAGCTTTGAGCTTTGAGCTTACTCCTCGCTTCCGTCACCGATCCCTCCGCGATGCTGCGGTTTTTCCGTTCCACGCTTCTCTTGTTTCCCCCGTGTGCTAGCCTCGCCGCCACGATGAGTCTGACCAAAGACCTCACCAACCTGACCTACGGGATCGGCTTTCTCTGGCTGCTGCTCCTGCTCCAGACCGCCTTCCTGCTGGTGCGGCGGCAATGGCTCTATGCGCTGCTCCCTGCGGCCATCGCGGCCTTCGTGTGGTTGGTCGGCGCGACGTTGCTCCCTTACAATCTCCTCGCCGCACTCGAACTGCCCTACGCCCGCGCGTCGCTGGATGACGTCCCTGAGGCCGACGCCGTCGTCATGCTGGGCGGCGCGCACGAACGATCGCAGTACGACGCGTTCGGAGTTGGCGCCATCAGCGCGTTTGACCGGGCGATCATGGCGCTCGAGCTGATGCGCCGCAAACGCGCCCCGGCGCTCGTCCTAGGCGGCGGCGGTTTCCTTGAGGCGGGCAAGCCCACCTCCGAAGCCGTGGTGCTCGAGCGCTGGTTCGCCGCGTGGCAGCTCCCCGCCGCACCCGTCTTCAATCTCGGCATCAACGGTAACACCCACGACGAGGCGTTGAGTCTGCGCACCCTCGCCGCCGAGAAAAAATGGACCCGCATAATTCTCGTCACTTCTGCCAATCACATGAAGCGCTCCGCGGCCACCTTCCGCGCGACCGGCCTCGAGGTCATTCCCGTCGCCTGCGATTTCCAGTCCATCGGCGGCGTCGCCGCCAACAAGGCCCAAGGCTACGTTCCCACGGGCGATGGGTTCCGCGTCCTTGATGCCTACCTCCATGAAACTGTCGGCTGGCTGTTCTATCGCCTCCGCGGCTGGTTCGACGCCATGGGACCGATCCCGCCGCCGAACCCCGCCCCGACGCCCGCGGACACCAATCGTCCTGCTACGTCCGTTGAAGCCCCCGCTCCGCCCAGCACGTCGAAGCCCGCCGCCGCACCGGAACCACCGGGTCTCACCAACGCCCTCCCGCTCCCGCGCAGTGTCAGCCCATGAACGCCTTGAAAACTAATCTCCCCCGTCGCTCTGCTCGTCAGCGCGCGCGGCTCGCGTCGCTCGGTCTCCTCCTGCTCGCCGCCGTTCCCGCCGCTCGCGCGCAAGCCGTCATCGAAGGCCAGGTCACGCTCGCCGCCGCCCCCGCCGCGCCGCCGCCCGGCCAGCGCTATCAAAACCCCGCCGGCGGAGCCATCCCGCCGCCCGAACCGCCGGCCGCCATCGTCTATCTCGCCGGCAAATTCCCCGAACCCGCCACGCCCCCGCGCGTGCAGCTCCCGCAGAAAAACTTCCGCTTCGCCACCGAAGTCCTGCCCGTCCGCAAAGGCACCACCATCGAATTCCCCAACGACGACGACTTCTATCACAACGTTTTTTCCTACTCGAAACCCAAGCGCTTCGACCTTGGCCGCTATCTCAAAACCGAGAAGCCTCCCGGCCAGCTCTTCGACCAGCCCGGCGTCGTCCGGCTCTACTGTGAAATCCACGAACACATGCGCTGCACTGTCCTCGTCCTCGACACCCCGCATTTCACCAAGACCGACGTCGCCGGCAAATTCCGCCTCACCCAACTACCCGCCGGCACCTATACCCTCACCGCCTGGCTTGGTGAAAAAATCATCCGCGAACAAAAGGTCGAGCTACACGACGGCCAGACACTCCGCGTCGATTTTCCTGCTCCCTAGTTGGTCGCCTTCACGACCCCACCCGCATGGCCCTCGGCTTTCGCTTCAAACTCGTCATCGCGATGATGGTCATTGTCGCGGCCGTTTCCATCGCCACCTTCCTGGTCACACAGAACCAAGTAGAAACCGCTTACTCCAGACTCTTCAAAGCCAGTCTCGAAAACCAGATCACCTATCTCCCCAAGGAACAGGAAGCCCGCCTCAGCTATGTCCGCGAACTCTGCCGCACGCTTGTCGATTCCGTCCGTCTCCAAGCCGCACTGAAGGAAGGCGACGCCGAAGACATCTACGTCCGCGCCCGCGACGAACTGAAAAATGTCCTTCCCAAAAACCTGCCCGAAGGTGCCGAGAAGCTTACCGAACCTGACGTCAAGCCCGCCGTCCTGCCCACCAACACTCCCGCCACCGATGCTCCCATCGTAGCTACCCCGCCCACCAATCCTCCTCCCCACAAACTCGTCCCTCCCATCAATGTCCCCACCAATCATCCACCCCGCCCTGGCACCGCCGGAAAACCCAAGCCCGCGAAAGGCGCCCCGCGCCCCCTCGCCGCGACCTTCTTTGGCTTTCTCGACGCCGACGGCAAGCTGCTGATCCCGGAAAAAACCCGTTGGAACATCTCTAACTTTTGGACCCGCCAGCGCTTTCAAGAGCAAATGACCCGCATCGGCGCCGTCGTCGGCAAACTTGCCGCGCAACAAGTCGGTTACATCGAAAGTGACAGCGAAAACAAAGCCAACCGACTCCTCGAAGTCATTGTTACTCCCATCCTTGATTCCAACACCCGTGAAGTCCTGGGCGCACTAATCCTCGGCTTTCCCTACCGCGACAAAGGCGAAGATGCC
Source organism: Verrucomicrobiota bacterium (assembly GCA_014193395.1). Taxonomy (GTDB): domain Bacteria; phylum Verrucomicrobiota; class Verrucomicrobiia; order Limisphaerales; family BJHT01; genus BJHT01. Next base: position 7,552 of record BJHT01000258.1, on the reverse strand, counting down.
ATCAATGAGGTGAGTGACATCGAAAACGGCATCTGGTTCGAGGGCAAACTCTACTCCCGCACCATCCCGCCCGCCGCCCAGACTAATCTCACCACGTTGCTCGCCACCGAGATTGAGAAACACCCCGTCCCCCGCGAAGACTGCGTTGTTCCCGTCGGTGGCATACCTCACCGAGTCTTCTACACTCCGCTCAATCCCGACTCGCCCCTGCCCATCGCCTACAAAGTTGGTCTCTACTCCTGGGCCTCCGCCCTTCAGGCCCAACACGACCTCCGTTCCAAAATCATCTTCTACACTTCCGGCGCTTTTGCCCTCGCCCTCCTCGCCAGCCTCTTCCTGGCTCACGGTCTCGCCGTTCCCATCCGCGAACTCGTCTCCGGCACCAACAAAATCAAGGCCGGCAACTATGAGGTGAAAGTCCCCGTCCGCAGCCGCGACGAACTCGGCACCCTCGCGACCTCCTTCAATGAGATGGCCGAGGGCCTCGCCCTCAAAGACAAATATCACAACGTCCTCAACCTCGTCGTCGATCCCGATGTCGCCCGCGAACTCATGAGCGGCAAAGTCGTGCTCGGTGGGGAAATGCGTGACGCCACCATCCTCTTCTGCGACATCCGTGGCTTCACCGCCCTGACTCAGAACATGGACCCCGCCCAGGTCATTCATCTGCTCAACGAACACATGACCGAACTTACCAAGGTCGTGTATGCCCACCATGGCGTCGTGGATAAGTTCGTCGGCGACTCCATCATGGCCAACTTTGGTGCTCCGAAGAGTTACGGCAACGACGCCGCCAATGCCGCCCGCTGCGCCCTGGCCATGCTTCAAGCCCGCGCCAGACTCAACGAAACCTCGCAATATCAAATCCAGATCGGCATCGGCCTCGCCAGCGGACCCGTCCTTGCCGGCAACATGGGCTCCGCCGATCGCATGAACTACACCGTCCTCGGCGAACGCGTGAATCTCGCCGCCCGCCTCTGCGGGTGTGCCGCCCGCGGCGAGATCATCATCGGCCAGTTCACCCGCGAAAAACTCGGCGACCTCGCCCAAGTCGAACCTACCAGCGAGCTTCTCCTCAAAGGTTTCTCCCACCCTGTCCAAGCCTACCGGCTCCTCACCGTCCAACCCGCCCAGACATGAACCCGCCAACCTATCCAGCAAATCTGCCGCAAAACCTCCACCCCCCAACACTGAACGTCGAACGTTCCACGTTGAACGTTGAGCGTTCCCTCCCGCTTCCCCATTCCCCATTCGCCATTCGCAATTCGGCATTCGCAATTCTCCTCGTCCTCCTCGCCCTCGCCCCCGCCGCTCGCTCGGACACAAGCTGGTTCGATCGCCTCGACGACTCACTCTTCCTCAGCACCCGCGACGGCACCTTCCGCACCGACCTCAGTGTCCTTGCCGACCTGGAACTCTACTCCACCGGTCGCCGCCCGCCGGGTCTGCTCTTCGGCAACGACCCGCAATCCATCAATCCCCGGCTCTCTCTCTTCCTCGACACCCGGCTCGGCAACCATCTCTACAGTCTCGTCCAAGTCCGCTGGGACCGCGGCTTTGATCCCTTCGCCAAACCCGACGGCACCGCCCGCTTCGACGAATACCTGCTCCGCTACACCCCGTTCACTGAGCCTTGGCTCAATATCCAAGCCGGTAAATTCGCGACGGTCTTCGGCCAATGGGTCCACCGCCATGACTCTTGGAACAATCCCTTCATCAACGCCCCCCTTTCCTACGAAAATGTCTTCACCATCACTGACAAGACCGCGCCCGCATCTCCGAAAGCCTTCCTCGGCCGCCGCTCTGTTCCCGACAAAAAGGCCGACTGGCTCACCACTCTCTGGGGACCATCCTATACCTCCGGTGGCTCGGTCTTCGGACGGCTCCAGAAACTAGACTACGCCTTCGAGGTAAAGAATGCCTCGATCTCCTCGCGCCCCACCGTCTGGGATGCGACTGACCATAACTGGTCCGACCCTACTTTCACCGCCCGCCTCGGCACCCGCCCCAATGCCGCGTGGAACCTGGGTGCCTCCTTCAGCCGCGGCGGCTACCTAATCTCCAACCCAGGTCTCACGCTACCCGCCGGCCGTCATACCAGTGACTTCCCCCAGACCACCATCGGCACTGACCTCAGCTATGCCTGGCATCACTGGCAATTCTGGGCTGAAGTTATTGGCACCCGCTTCGCCGTGCCCCGCGTCGGCGACGCCGACACCCTGAGTTACTTCCTAGAGGCAAAATACAAACTCACCACCAGTCTCTTCACCGCCCTCCGTTGGAACCAGCAATTCTTCGGCAAAGTCCCCGACGGCACCGGCGCCAACCAACGCTGGGACCAGGACGCCTGGCGCATCGACGCCTCCCTCGGCTGGCGCATCGACCGCCACCTCCAGACCAAGCTCCAATACAGTTACACCCACCAACACGGCCCGCTCCTTCAAGCCGACCAACTCCTCGCCGCCCAACTAACTGTGAAGTTCTGACTCTAAGATCCGCGGGGAAGATGGCAGAAAAATAGGGAGCAGAAAAATGGGAGGGGGGAAGGGCGTGAGTGTGGTGACCGCCCGGGTGATTGGCACAAGCCTTCTTCTTCGCATCTTATTATTCTGTCCCCATTTTTCTGCCATCTCCGGTTTATGCCTTCGTTGCATTCAGCGCCGCGATGGCATCCGACAACAGCCCGAGCGTCTCACTCCGAGGTGCCGCGCCGACCAACCATTTTTTGTGCTGGCTGTTCACCACCGGCACATTCCGCAACTCACTCTCCAGAAGCTTGGGCAACGCCTCCAACAACGACTGCAACGGCATGAGACATTGTGGCGGCCACCCGCGGTAGTGAAACCAAAACTCGTAAGTCGGGAAGTGTTTCAAAGCGGCTGGCAGCGACCAGCCGCGAACTCCGCTTCGGCCCGCTGGCCGGCGGCGTCGAAACGCCCGGCGAGGCTGTCCACCTTGATCTGGCGGTCCCACTGGTCGGCGACATATTCCTCAAACCACTGGGTAAATTGGGAAAGCTCTTCGGCAGGAAGGCGGGTAACGGCGGCTTCAATCTCCAGAACGGTCATGGGGCGGAAACTACGGGCGACCAGGCCTGAAGACAGACTTCACATCGATTTCAGCTTGCTCGCGTGGATCGTTTTGCCTCTGTCGTTCGATCTGGATTCCTCCTCATATCCCCGCCTCGCGCTGCCCACGCGCGAGGATCACGAGGTGCATGGCGAGTCCAACTAGGGCGGCGAGGAGGAAAATCCAGAGGACGGCGGCGTATTCGTAGCGGGTTTCCTGCTTTGTCTGCCATTCGCCCCAGCGGCCGGTTTGGGTGTCGGTGAGATCGGATTCTTCGGCGGCGAGGAAGTTGACGGAGAAGAGGTTGGTCTCCTGGCCGTGGATGGCGGTGTAGAGGCCGGGGACGGGGGCTTCGAGCAGGAGGAGGCGTTGGGTTTTGGCGAAGTCCTGCGTGGTACGGTCGGGGCGCACCAAGCGCACGGGGCCGTTGGTGGTTTTGAGGACGATGTCGCTGCCGAGGCGGAAGTTGCTTTCCTCGAGGCCTGGGGTTTCACGGGCGCGCCAGCTCAGGAGATTCCAGAGGAAGATCGGCCAGTTGGGCGTGGCGGGCAGCGTGGTGAGGGCGGGCGTGAATTGCAGCGTGATCTGTTGGCGGCCGAGGGCGTCTTCGCGCGCGGTGAGGAGCGGCACGTCGCCGGCGGTGATGACGGGCGGGTGGATCGCGAGGTTGGTGTCGGTGATGGCGGCCCAGATGAGGCCCTGCAATTCGAGACCGCGCGTGAGCGGGTGCGCGGCGTTGACGACGAACGGGCCGGTGTAGGCGGTGGCGTTGGTGGCGGAGAGAATGCGCAGTCCCCAGGCGCGTTCGCCGGCAGGCACGGCGCGGGATTGGTGAATCACGAGTTCGGGATCGGCGGAGATGGTCGAGCGCAGGCCGGTGGATTCGAGGCCGCGGGTGAAGAGGTCGCGGAGTTCGGGGTTGTCGAGGGCGACTTGGACGCGTGTGCGTTTGCGCGGCGCGGGCAGTAGGGTGACGCGGTTGTCGCCGAGGAGGGCGTCGTCGGGGAGCGCGGCTTCGAGGGCGGGCGTGTTGGGTGGGAGGTTGAGGATGACGCGCTGGCGCGCGCCGGGTTCGAGGGTGAGCTGGGAATTCTGCGCGAGGTTGGTGCCGGCGGTGAGTTGCAGGCGGGCGGTGCGGAGTTCGCGCGAGTAGTTGGCGACTTCGAGGAGGCAGCGGTCTTGCGGGCCTTGTGCGGTGCGGGTGGCGTTGACGATGGCGAGGTTCGGCGCGGCGGTGCCGAAGGCCCACCATTGCATTCGCGCGGCTTGTTCCAGTTCGGCGGGACGGGCGTGGTCGGTGAGGACGAGGATGTCGGCCTTGCGGCTCGTGAGGTCGCCGGCGAGCGCGATGGCGGCGGCGAGATCGGCGGCGGGGGCCTGGCATTTCCAACCGGCGAGCAGCGGCGCGGCTTCGGTCCAGGAATGGACGGAGTCGCCGAGCGCGCGGGCGTCGCGGCCGGCGAGGACGAAGCGGATGAAGAGGAATTTGCGGCCGCGCAGGAGTTGTTCGAGGGCGGCGGTGGCGCGGGCGCGGGTGTCTTTGGTGTCGGATTTGGCGAGCATCGAGAGGGAATCATCGAGCACGACGACGAGCGGATGCGTGGTCTGCGCGAGCTGCCAGCGCGGGCCGGTGGCGGCGATCCCGAGGAGCAGGAGGATGAGGAGTTCGAGGAAGAAGACGGGCGGCAGGCGGAGCTTCTCGACCTTCGAGCCGCCGGCTTTGGATTCCTGCTGGAACTGCCAGAGGAAGAGCGTGGAGACGGGTTTCCGTTTGAAGCGATTGCGCAGGAGATAAATCGCCGCGAGCGCGGGGAGCGCGGCGAGGGCGAGCAGCGCGAGCGGGTAGGTGAGGAAGGGGATCATGCGCGGGTGGGGCGGGAAACTCGCGGGCGGGTCGCGCGCGCTCCAGAGGCGCGGCGGGGAGCGCACGCCGCTGGCGTGCAGTTTTCGGCGGCCCGCCGAAAACAGCGTTCCACTAACTTCTTCCCGCGGAAGAAAAGGCAGATTGGGGAACGAGGGTTTGGGCGGGCCGCCCAAACCAGCACGCCAGCGGCGTGCGCTCCCCGGAGGGTCGGGCTTCGCCCGACGGCGATTGCTAAATGCGGGTTCATGCGGGGGTGAGCATTTGGGCTACTTCGAGGGGGCGGAGGCTGGCGGGGGTGGCGAGGTCTTCGGCGATGACGGTCGCGAGGCGCGCGCCGGCCTGACGGCAGGCGAGGTGCCAGCTTTGTTGGTGGCGGCCGAGGGCGTCGCGGTAGCGCTGCTCGACGCCGGCGTCGATGAAGACGTCGAAGGTGCTGTCGTTCTCGCTGTCGAGGAGGCGGAGGTTGCCGCGCGCGGGCGGCTGGGCGTCGTCGCGCGCGAGGAGTTGCACGACGTAAACGGCGGCCGCGCCTTCCGCGAGACGGCGGAGGGTGAGCTGCGGATTGCCCGGCCAGAGCAGGTCGCTGAGGAGGACGCGGATGCCCTGGCGGCGCAGCTTCGGCGGCGCGACGGAGAATTCTTCATCGAGCGAGCGCTGGCCGTCGAAGGTGAGGCCGTCCCAGGTCGCGGGGCGGTCGGAGCCGTTGGGGAGCTTGCGGAAGCCATCGCGCGCGAGCCAGAGCGTGTGGGTGCAGCGGGCGTTGAGCGCGGCCATCGCGAACACGCCGGCGAGGCGCAGCAGGCCGGTGATTTTCGCGGTGCCCTCGAGGTCCATCGAGCGCGAGCCGTCGAGGATAAGGTCGAGGTGCGGGTTCACTTCTTCGCGGAACAGTTTCACCGTGAGGCGGTCGGTGCGCGCGTAGATGCTCCAGTCGATGCGGCGCAGGTCGTCGCCGGGCTGGTATTCGCGGTAGTCTTGAAAGTCGATCGAGCTGCCGGGCACGCGCGCGAGTTGCGCGCCGCCGACGCCCGCGAGCGCGGTGGGCGGGATGGCCAGCGCGTGGCGTGCGCCGAGCTGCTCGCCGTCAATCAAGGATGGGCGGAAGCGTGGATCCATCGGCGGCTTTTTCCCCGGCGGGGAGGTAGTTTTTGAAGGCGGCGAACTGGCGGAAGAACCAGGGGGCGTTGAGGAAGATCATCACGATCAGCCAGGCGGCGGCCACCATGATGTGCATTGGTGCGTTGGCTCCGTTTTGCACGAACAGGTTGAAGATGTTGCCCGGCATGAACTGATCGAGCGACGTACTCGAGAAGCGGTTCAGGAAAAACAGGACGAGTGTGGGTATTACCCCGAACAGCAGCGGCACGATGACGGCGGCAACGCCCGCGAGCTTGGGCGGGCGCGTGGGCCAGAAGCGGCGGTGGAGGTACAGGCCGGTGAGGGCGTAGGCGAAGAAGTAGGCGACGATGCTCGCGAAGACGAGCCAGTCGTTGCCGCCGGGGCTGATCGCGCGGACGGTGCGGCCGAGCGAAAGAACACCCAGTGCGAGGATGCAACCCGCCAGCAGCGCGCACCAGACGAGGCCGCCCGCCGCGCCGCTGTAGAAAACAAACGCCACCGCGCGCTTGAACGGCGGGGTGGGAATCGTGCGCCGGATACGCAGGCTGAGTTTGTCGTGTGAACTGACGCAGACGATCAGGCACACGGCCAGCAGGGGCAGGCCGAAGATCGCTGAGATTTTCTCCGTGACTCCCGAGCCGGGGGTGCCGGCGAAGTATTCCCACAACAGCGGAATGGCCGCCGCGACCAAGAAGCAGATCGTCGTGTTCACCCGCACAGGCAGCGCGCGATTCGCGGAGGGCGCGGTGATCAACGCCACGGAAGCTATGTAAAGGACGCGCATGACGAGCGCCGCCGCGACGAGGAAGGTCAGGGCCGGTCCCCAGAAATCCCACGAGCCGAGCCGGCTGCCGACGCCCCGGTTGATCATCTCGAACGCGCCGAAGGTCAGGCCGCCGATCCAACTGATGCCGAGGAAGAACGTGCCGGCGGTGATGCCGATCTTGAAGTTGCGGCTGACGGGCAGGCTCGCGAGGAGCACGGCGAGGTGAATCATCGCGGTCACCGTGATGAAGTTCATCACGAGCACGATGAAGATGGACGGCAGGTCGATGCCGCGCAGGAGGTAGGTGAACGCCATGAACGGCATGAACACGCTGAAGAACAGACCGGTGAGGATGACGCCGCAGAGGATTTTGCCGCGGATGATCTGGCCCGGCGTGAGGGTGGTGATGAACATCAGGTCCACGTTGGCATCCTCGCGTTCCTTGGCGAAGCGGGTGCCGGTGTAGCCGGGAATGAAGATCATGCTGCCGACCGACAGGATGCCGAAGAAGAGCTGGAACACGCTGCGGCCGAGCGTGGGGTTGGAACTGGCACCGATGCTTTCGGTGATCACGTACATGACCATCGCGACGAAGAGGATCAGCAGCAGGAGGAGCAGGACGCCGATGACGAACCAGTTGCGCACGGCCTGGCGGAGTTCTTTCACGACGACGGGGTTGAGGTCCCAGCGCGGGAGGTGGATGGGGGAGCGGGGGCCGGTCATGGGCGGGGAGG
>BJHT01000257.1 GCA_014193395.1 Verrucomicrobiota bacterium | reverse complement strand
GCAAACAACGACTCCTGATTCCTGTCCACTGCCCCCTGTCTCCTGTTCCCTGCCTCCTGCCTCCTGACTCCTGTCCCCTGCCTCCTGCCTCCTGCTCTATCGCACGATGCAACTCATCCGCCAAACCGAGGAACAACTCGCCCGCTGTCACCAACGCGGACTCATCCACGGCGCGTGTCACACCTATGTCGGCCAAGAAGCCATCGCGACGGGCGTGTGCTCGCACTTGCGGGCGGATGACGCGCTCTTCAGCACGCACCGCGGACACGGGCACGCGCTGGCCAAGGGGATGCCCCCGGTGGAACTCATCGCCGAGTTGTTCGGCCGCGCGACCGGCTGCTCGCGCGGACGCGGCGGATCGATGCACATCTTTTCACCCGAGATCGGAATGATGGGCACGAGCGGCATCGTGGGGCCGAGCATGTTGCAGGCAGCCGGCGCGGGCTACAGCTTCAAGCTACTCAAGACTGACAGAGTAGCAGTGGCGTTCTTTGGCGATGGGGCGGTGAACAACGGCGCGTTCCACGAAGGCCTGAACATGGCGAGCATCTGGCAGCTGCCAGTGCTGTTTGTGTGCGAAAACAACCAGTTCGCGACGGAGGTGCCCTTCAAGTATGCAGCGGGAAATCCGGGCGTCGCCAGTCGCGGTGCGGCTTATGGAATTCCCGGTATCGAATTGGATGGCAACGATGTCATCGCGGTGGCGCAGGCGGCGGGTGAGGCTGTGCAGCGTGCGCGCTCCGGCGGTGGCCCGACACTGCTCGAGTGCAAAACCTACCGCACGCGCCCGCATTCGGAAGGCATGGGCGACTATACCTATCGCACGCGCGAGGAAGTCGCGGCGTGGCGGGAGCGTTGTCCGATCAAGCGGCTGCGCGCGCATCTGCTGGAGCAGAAGCTGGCGACCGAGGCGGAGTTAAACGCCATCGATGCCGAGATTCAGGCCGAGGTGTTGGCGGCGAGTCAGGCCGCGGAGCAAGCGCCGTTGCCGGACGCGGCGGAGGTAGCGACGCATGTGTATAGCGAGGAGCAGGCAGGAGTCAGAAGTCAGGAGACAGGAGATAGGAGTCAGGAGCTAGGGGGGAAGAGTGGGAGAGAAATATCCTTTGTGGCGGCGACGGTGGAGGCGCTGGATTACGAGATGGCGCGGAATGCTGGCATCTTTGTGATGGGTGAGGGAATCGGCATCCGCGGCGGGAACTTCGGCACCACTACCGGACTGTTTGCGAAGTATGGGGCGGAGCGGTTGTGTGACACGCCGATTTGCGAGCGCGGATTCGTCGGCCTCGGCTGCGGCGCGGCGATGACTGGCACTAGACCGGTCATCGACTTCATGTTCATCGATTTCATCAACGACGCGTTCGGCGAACTCATCAACCAGATCGCGAAGATGCAATACATGAGCAGCGGCCGGCTGCGGATGCCCATTCTGCTGCGCGGCTGCATCGGTATCGGACACGCGGCGGCGACGCATCACTCGGGCAGCTATCATTCGATCTACAGTCACATCCCGGGTCTGCGCGTCGTGGTGCCCTCCACGCCCTACGATGCCAAGGGCCTGCTCACCCACGCGCTGCGGTGCCACGACCCGGTGCTGTTCCTCGAACCACGCGAACTTATGGCGACCAAAGGATTCGTGCCCACCGAGTCCTACGAAATCGAATTTGGCAAAGCCCGCATCGCCTGCGAGGGCCGCGATGTCACGGTGGTCGCCATCGCATTGATGGTGCAGCGCTCGCTCGCCGCCGCGGAGCTACTCGCCAAGGAAGGTATCTCCGTCGAAGTCATCGACCCGCGCACCGTCTCGCCCCTGGACACCGGGACTATTCTCGCTTCCGTAAAGAAAACCGGGCGACTGCTCATCGTGGATGAAGCTTTCTCCCCTTGTAGTCTCGGCGCAGAAATCGCCGCCCGCGTGGCCGACGCGGGCTTCGATGATCTCGACGCGCCCATCCGCCGCCTCAACGGCGTCTTCACCCCCACGCCCTACAGCCCGCCGCTGGAGCGCGCGGTGATTCCGCAAGTCGATGACATCGTCAGCGCCATCCGCCATTTGATGGAAGAGTAGAACCACGAAAGACACGAAAAGGGAAACCAAGGTGAACATTATCTACCAAGCTGAGAGCTATGCGATCATGGGCGCATGCTTTGAGGTATATAAGGAGAAGGGTCCCGGGTTTCTGGAACAGGTCTATCAGGAGTGCCTCGAAATCGAATTGGAGATGCGGGGCATCCTGTTTGTGCCGAAACACGAACTGGCCCTGAGTTACAAGGATCGGCCGCTCAAGTCGAAATATGTGCCTGACCTGCTCTGCTACCAAAAAATCATCGTGGAATTGAAGGCCCTCCGGGAACTGGGCGACGAGCATCGCGCGCAAGTTCACAATTACCTCAAGGCAACCGGCTACCATCTGGGTTTGCTGATCAACTTTGGTCACTATCCTAAACTGCAACACGAACGCATCGTCCGCTGAACCACAAATGCACGAAATACACGAAAGCGAAGATCGCCTCAAAACAGGGTCCCCTTTTCGTGTCTTTCGTGGTTAACCCGTTCCTAAAATGCCCATTGAAATCATCATCCCCCGCCTTGGCTGGTCCATGGAAGAAGGCGCGTTTGTCGCGTGGCACAAGCGGGACGGAGAACTGGTCAAGGCCGGTGAAGCTCTGTTCAGCATCGAAGGCGACAAGGCCGTTCAGGAAATCGAATCCATCGACAGCGGCATCTTGCGCATCGCGCCGGGCGGACCGAAGCCAGGCGACGCCATTCGCGTGGGTGATCTGCTGGGCCATCTGTACCCGGAGACTGCTGTCACTCCTCCGCCGACAGTAGCTCCGGCGAAACCGGTGGTCGCGGCTAGTCACACTCCAGAAGTTACAAAGACTAAGTCCCCTGCTGAGACAGTCGGCGTAGAGAGTGAGAGACAAGACGCGCCACGAGTCACCGCCGGTCCCACCATCAGTCCGCGGGCGCTGCGCGTGGCGGGGGAGTTGGGTGTTGATTGGACCAAGGTGACTGGCACGGGTCGGACCGGCCGCATCCGAGAGCAAGACATCCGGGCCGCCGTCACTGGCGAGACAGCCGCCCGCATAACTCGAGTCACAACCTCACCGGGCCAGACTAAGACCGTCCTTGTCACGGGCGGCTGCGGATTCATCGGGACATGGGTGGTGCGCGAGTTGTTGGGACGCGGACTGCGCGTGGTCGTGCTGGATGCCGGAGAGCGCCCGGCGCGCTGGGGACGCGTCATCGGCGCGGGCAGCGAAGACGTGTCACTCGTGCAGGGTAGTCTGCTGGACCGGGAGTTACTGGCGCGGATATTTGCCGAGTATCAGGTCACTCATGTGATTCATCTGGCCGCGCTGCTGACGCCCGCATGTCAGTCCGATCCGTGGGAGGGTTGCCGCGTGAATGTGCTCGGCACGGTGGCATTGATGGAACAAGTCCGACTGTCTCCCATCCGTATCGAAGGCTTCTCCTATGCCAGCTCAGTTGCCGTATTCGGCGATGAGCCGGACCACGCCCAGAGTCTCGCGGCGGGTGAGAGTCAGCCGCTGACCTTCTACGGTGCCTTCAAGAAATCCGTGGAACTCATCGCCGCGCAATACTGGCGGCAGTTTCAGATAGCTTCAGTCGGCATCCGCCCGCAGGTGGCCTACGGACCCGAGCGCGAGGTCGGCCTGACCGCCGGACCGTCGCTGGCCGCCCGCGCCGCCGCGCGCGGCGAGAGTTACTGCATCAGCTACACCGGCCGCGTGGGTTACGATTATGTCGAGGACGTGGCGCGGGCCTTCGTGCGCGGCGCACTGGAAACTCCGCCCGGCGCACCCGTCGTCGATCTCTCCGGCGAGGTAGCGGATGTCACTCAGATCATCGCGGCCATTGTCGCCGTGGTGCCAGACGCCGCCCCGAGACTATCGGTAAGTGGTCCACCCATTCCCGCGCATCTGCCACCGAGTCCACACTTCATCTCTACTCTCTATCCCGACTGGCAAACCACCTCCCTCGCAGACGGTATCCGGCGCACGGTGGAGTTTTATCGAGCGTAGCTGTTGCTATTTGTTGGCAGAGCGCCGATCTCCGGTCCGGCGCTTTCCCGGCGGCTCCAGCTCGCGCCGGATCGGAGGTCGGCGCTCCGGGGTGCGGACGGCGGCGGCAACTCAGGGTTGCAGATAGATCGGCAGGTCTTGGGCCTTGGTGATGGGTTGGCGGTTTTTCAGGGCGGCGTCGGGTTTCCAGCCGGCGGGCAGCAGGGCGGCGGCGCAGGCGGCCAGGGGCGAGATGTTTTCGTTGACGGTGAATTCGTTCTGCGACGGGACGGCGGCGGGATGGGTGTAGAGGCGGCGCAGGATGGGATAGGTCACTTCGAGCGCGGGCCGGAGCTTGTCGATCATCGTCTTCTGCCAGTTGCCGGTGCGCGCGATGGCGTTGAACTCGCCCTGGATTTTGTCGCGGCCCAAGCTCGCGGGGAGCAGACACGTTGCCGCACCGGGGAAGTAGGCTTTGGCACTGTCGTGTCCGCCGTCCACGAGGGCGAACTGGTATTGCCAGGCGGGATAAGCGACGCCGTAGCTGAAGGCGATGGGTGCAATGCCGGGATAGGGTTCCAGCAGGTTGTCCTTTTCCGACATGATGTGTTGGAAGATCACGGGCCGCGTCGAGCCGAGGCCGGAGACCATGGAGCGGCCCATTTCGTTGCAGCCGAGCTGCCAGTCCAGTCCGAGGAGGGCGGCCTGCCGGTATTTCTCCGCGCCGGTCACACGCCACAGCAGCAGGGGGAAGCGTGCGCGGCGGCCGGCGTGAATCGCTCCCCAGGCCATGAAACTGAAGTAGCCGTGCTGGGCCGGCCGCCAGAGGAGCCGGTAGGCAAGCTCGGTCTGGCCCTGCATGAACGTGGCGGCTTCGCGCTCCGCCGCTGCCTGCAGGCGGTTCACCGTCTCCTTGCCGAACAGCTCGGGATGCAGCAGCGGCGTGACATAGATGAACGGCGTGATGGCGTCGGGCAGGCCGCGGATCAGCACGTCGTTCGCGCCGTTGCCAGCGTTCCAATCATCCAGATAGCGCGGCTCCTTGGTAGCGGCGAAAAGCTGCATCGCGGCGAGCATGTGAGGGCGGCTGACCTTGCCACCGTTGACGCCGGGCAGTTGTTCGCGCTGATCGAACAGCACCGGCAGGCCGCCTTTGCCGCCGGAATAATAGGAGGCGGTCGTGGTGAATTTGACCCCGCGAATCGTGTTCTTCGGGTCCACGCCCCACGCATACGCCCGCTTGGCTGACTCGAGATAGTCCTTCGCGCGCGCGGCATCGAAGGGTGCGATCAGCCGGCCGAGATACGCCGCCGCCGCCGCGTAATCGAGCGACGCATTGCGCTCGGGCAGCGACATCACGAAGGGATTCGTGTCCTTGTCCGGCATCCCGGAGTGGTGCGGATGGCTGTTCTGCTCGATCCAACTGCTCACGCCGCCGGCGGGGGTTTGCGTTTTGCGAAAGACGTCCACTTGCACCGCGGCCTCGTCCAGCACGTCCGGAATGCCGTTACCGGACTCGGGGAGGTTGAGCTGTCCGTCGCTGAATTTGGCGGGGAACATTTCGAACACGCCGCACAAATCCCACACCACGTCGTAGTGGCCCACGCGCCGGTCGTAGTCCGCCGCGTCGTGCCAGCCGCCCTTGAGGCCCGGCACGACCTTGGCCGTGCGCGTGCTGCCGACGGCGGTGAAGGAGTTCATGCGAACGGGTTTGCCGCTCACGTCGCGAAAGCCGAAGGCCGCCTTCCCATCCGCGCCGGGCGCGTCGTATTTGTCATTGTCGTACCAGCGGTCGGACTCGGGAGGAAAGCCGCCCTGATAGGTCGTGAGGTGACACGCCTTGCGCGGCCACTGGGTGAACGGGGCGGCCAGCTCCACGCCACAGCGCTGGATGTACAACCCCTTCATCGCGGTGTAGAACACCTCGCCATAAACGTCCGCGCCGACCTTGAACGGCCATGAGCGGCCCAGCCCCGGCACCACGATACAGTAGCGGCCCGGCTGCTGGAACGCGCTCCAGTCCAGCTCATACACGTCCTCGCCCGTGATGGGCTGGTCTTTGTGCTTCTGGGTCGCCTCCTTGGCGCGGAGCTTGATTTTGCCGGTGAACACCGGCGGTCCCGTGGCCTGGCCGTCGCGCCAGTTGCGGCCCGGCTCGAACGCGTGAATCTGAAACGCCTGGACCTCGAAGCGCGAAAAATCCGCCGCGCCCGCTGCGCCGAGCCAGATTCCGAGATATGCGAATTTCCGCGGTGCATCTGGCAGATAGCCGACCTGGTTGACCTTCAGCGCCCAGCAGACCGTCGAGCCGGGATTGAATGCGAACGATGCCTTGCGACCGTCCGCGCCCTCGACATTCACGGTCGCGCCGGGTTTCAGCGGTTCGGCCAGCTTGAGGTAGATGAAGTCGGCGATGCGCGGCAGCAATGTCGTGTGCGAAGGCGCGGGAAAACTTGGATCGCTCTCGGGGAAACCGTCCACGCTTTGCGGCCAATACGTCGCGGTGGCGGGGGGTTTGCCATTCACCCGCCAGTGAGCCGTGCTGTCGAACTTCTTCACGAGCTGCGGATGGATTTCATTCACCACCGCGAGCGTGTGGTAGGTCACGGACTTCTCGTAATACCAGTCCTGCGGATTGGCGTCGTGCTTGGCCTTGTCAGCCTTGAGAACCGGGCCGAAGCGCCGGTCGCGTTCGGCGAGCAACTCCGCCGTCGGATCGATCACCACGCAGATCCACACGTCCGACAGCACGCGCACATCCACGATGCCGGACTTCGGGTCGGCCGACACGAGGCTGGCGGGCGAACCGGTCCCGCTGGTGAAGGCGGGCGGCGGCGCGGCGGTGGCGATGGCGTCAGCGGGCGAGGACGCGGAGGGTGTGGAGCCAGCGGGTTTCGCCTTCTCACCGCAACCCGCGGCGAACAAGGCGAGCGCGAGGCCGGGTGCGAGCAGCCGGGCAAGGGTGTGGGTGAAGGGGGTGTTCATGGGTGGGTGCCATGCAGGGGGTGCCGGGCGCGCATGTCGAGAACCGTTTCATTCTTTCGGCCGCCGGCGCGGGGGAGCGCGGTGGGCGCGCACCCACCGCGCGCCAGTTGCACTCACTTCTTCCCGGCGGCTCGCTCGGCGTCGTATTGGCGCCAGAACTGCTCGGCGGAGGAGACATTGTTCATGCCGACACCCAGATTGTCGTCGGCGGAAAGGCGCTCCAGATTCGGCAGGGCCCGCAGAAACGAAATGTCGGTGGCGACCGTGGGAATCGTGAGTCGTTCCAACGCCTTGCAGGCGGCCAGGGGACGCAGGTCGGTCACCGCACACCGCACCGCCAGGCGCTTGAGTGGCAGGGTTGGCAGCACGCTGAGGTCGGTGATTTTCGTGCCCGACAAATGCAATTCCTCGATCCGCATTCCGGCGAGCGGGCGGAGGCCATTCACCGGAGTATTGGCGACCGAAAGGAACTGCAACGGCAGGCCCCGCAACGGGGCGAGCTCGGTGATCCGTGTGCTCCCGGCGTTCAGAAAGGTCAGCGGCATGCCGGCGAGCGGAAGCAGGTCGTTCACCGCCGTATCAGAAACCTCCAGTGCTTCAAGGGGCAGGCCCGCGAGCGGACGGAGATCGGTGACGGAGGTTTCCCGCAAGCCCAGCTTTTTCAGTGGCATCCCGCGCAGGGGTGACAGGTCGGAAACGGCGCGGTTGAAAGATAGCTCCAGTTCCGTCAGCGGCATCCCGTGCAAGGGGGAGAGGTAGCGGGCGTTGGGGGGCGGGGCATCCCGGCGGTTCCCCGACACGCGGAGCCATTCCAGCGGCATCCCGGCGAGCGGACTTAGATCGGAAATCGACAATGAGGTCAGGTTCAGCCACCGGAGGCGCAGGTCCTTCAGGGGGGTGAGATCGGAGACCTGGGTGCCATTGAGATCAACTTCGGTGATCGCCAGCCCGGTGAGCGGAGGGAGCGTCACGACCGGCCGGCCCGCGAGTCCTAGGCGGAAGGTTCCGTTCGGCAGCAGCGACACCCCGCCATCCGGACCGGTCATGGTGGCGAGCGGTTTCAGCCGCGCCCGGATGGCCGCCAGCGCCGTGTCCGCTCCCCGGCCCAAGAGGCGGCTCAAGGGCGCGGCCTCGACGGCGCGGCCTTGTTTGATCATCGCATCCACTAATTCACCCTGGCTGGCTCGCGGAAGTTCCGTGCCGCCCGCCAAGTCCCGCAGCAGCTTCTCGCACAGTGCCAGATTCAGTTTCGCCGCCGTGTCGGCGCGCAAGGCCAGCACGGCCCGGTAGCCGTCCGCCGCGTCGGCGAGGCGTTGGGAGGCCTGCCAGAGATGGGCCTGTTGGAGCAAATAATCCGGGTTGCGGCCGTCGAGCGACACGGCGTAACCAATCTTTTCCAAGGCGTCGTCCACGTTCCCCTGTTCGACGAGCGTCTTGGAGAGCGCCAAAAAGGTGGGCGCGGTTCGGGCGAGATTGCGGAGCGCGGTCTCGGCCCGGGCCCGTTCGGATTGCGCGCGGTTGCGCTCCGTTTCCGCCCGCCCCCGTTCGGTCTCCGCGCGCTGGCGTTCGCCGACGGCGACGTCTCGTTCGTGCAGCACGCGCAGAGTGAAACCGGCGGTTAGCAGGGCGAGCAGCACGACCCCGACGGATACGACTTGGTGCCGCCGCACGAACAACGTGAACTGCGTCCACGCGCCGGCATTCTGCGCGCTGGTCGCGAAGCCGCCCTGGAACGCAGTGAGATCCGCCGCAAACGCCGCGACGGTCGGGTAGCGGTCCGCGCGCCGCAACGCCAGCGCCTTCATCGCCACCGCGGACAACGCCGCGGGCACGCGTCCGCCCGGCAGGTGCGGCAACGAGGGCGCGCGCGACGATGCGGCCACCGGGTCGCCGGACGGTAACGCCCCGCGCGCCGCCGAGCCGCGCGTGTTGAAGGCCGTGGGCGCGGTGATCTCGCCGCGCTGCACCTTGGACAACAACTCGGAGACATTCGCGCCCTCGATCGGCGGCCGCAGGGTCAGCAGCGCGTAGAGAATGCCGCCCAACGAGAAGATGTCGGAGCGCGCGTCGAGCTCGCCGACGCGCCCTTCCGCCTGCTCCGGCGACATGTAGTGAGGCGTGCCCATCACCGCGCCCTCGAGGGTCGCGTAGGTGCTGCCCGGGGAGGCGGAGTCGTGTGTGGGGAGGTTGTCGTTCGCGGCCGCCGGTGCAGCGGCCAACGGAACCGCGGCGGGCGCGTGGACGAGCGTGGCTGCGGCTGCGGCCCCCGTGTCGGCCGCAGCGGGACGGAGGAGTGTGGTTGCGTCGGCAGCGGCCGGGGGCGGTGGGTTCGGCATCAGGGGCAACGTCGCGGCGTCGGCGGGATTCAGCGTGCTCGGTGACGGCGCGGCGGTGCGGCTCGCGGACGCCGAGGTGCTGCTCGCGCCGCCCGGTCCCATCGCCACGGGCAACGGCAACGTCTTCGCCGCCTCCTCGGCCGCCGGAGTGCCGGGCAAGATTTTCGCCAGCCCCCAGTCCATCACCAGCACTTCGCCGAACTCGCCGACCATGATGTTCTGCGGCTTCAGGTCGCGATGGATGATCCCGCGCGAGTGCGCGAACGCCACGGCGTCGCACACTTTTTGGAAAATGGTGAGCAGCGTGGTGAACGGATATTTCGCGAGCGTTTCCTGGTCGCCGGCCTTCAGCCTGCCGAGCACGTCGTGCAGCGTGCCGCCCTGCACGAGCTTCATCGTGTAAAAAAGCCGCCCCTGTTCATCAGTGCCCACGTCGTGAACCGGCACGATGTTCGGGTGCGCGAGCTGCCCCAGCACGCGGGCCTCTTGCAGAAAGCGCTGCTGCTCCTCGGCGCTGGCGTTGCGGTGCAGCATCACCTTCATCGCCACGCTGCGGCCCAGCTTGTGATCCCGCGCGTCCAGCACCGCGCCCATGCCGCCCCGGGCGAGCTCACGGCCGGTGCGATAGGGGGAGGGGTTGTTCATGCGCTGGGGGGCGGGAAGCTACCGGGTGCGGGCGGGGCGTCGAGGACCATTACCCGGAGCGCGGCCGGAGCGCGGGCGGCCCGCCCGCGAGTGCCAACGATGCTCCCAATGCTTACACAATCAGAACCGAGACCGTGAACGCAGCCGCGACTTGCGGGCGGGCCGCCCGTGCTCCAGCGACACGGACGGGGCGCCCGAACTCCGGCGGAGACAGTGTCGCGCGGCGCTTGGTTTGCCCGCTGGCAGGTTGCGCTGGCAGGCGGTGGGGGCGGCTGGCAGGATGGTTTTTCAGAAATGCAATCGCGTTGTCTTCCATTTTTTGTCGGTGTGGCTCTGCTCGTGTGCGCAGTGGTGGACGGGCGGGCGGCGGGGGCGGCGGGGCGGGAGTTCGCGGTGAGTGCGGCGGATCGGGCGCACTGGGCGTTTCAGCCGGTGAAGCGTCCGCCGGTGCCGGAGGTTCGGCAGGCGGAATTCGCCAGTCGCAATTCGCAATTCGGCATTCGCAATCCCATCGACGCGTTTTTGTTGGCGAAGTTGCACGCGGCCGGGCTGGCG
>BJHT01000256.1 GCA_014193395.1 Verrucomicrobiota bacterium | reverse complement strand
TGGGAACAAATCTTCGGCACCGGCATCGTCCGCACGAGCGAGGAATTCGGCTCCCAAGGCGAACTCCCGAGCCACCCCGAAATGCTCGACTGGCTCGCCACCGAAATGTTGCGCCTGCGCTGGGACACCAAAGGTTTCCTCAAACTCCTCGTCACCTCCGCCGCCTACCGCCAAAGCTCGAAACTCAACGACGAATTGCTCGAACGCGACCCCGACAACCGCCTCCTCTCGCGCGGCCCGCGCGTGCGCATGAGCGCCGAGGTCATCCGCGACCACGCACTCGCCGTCAGCGGATTGCTCAGTCCGAAAATGCTCGGCCCCAGCGTGCGCCCCCCGCGTCCGGCCCTCGGACTCAACGCCGCGTTCGGCCGCAACATGGACTGGGAAACCAGCCCCGGCGAAGACCGCTACCGCCGCGCCCTCTACACCGAAGTCCGCCGCACCAGTCCCTACCCGAGCATGGCCACCTTCGACGCCCCGAATCGCGAGGTCTGCACCGTCCGCCGCACCCGCACCAACACGCCCCTCCAGGCCCTCGTCACCCTGAACGACCCCGTCTATGTCGAGGCCGCCCAGGCCGTCGCCCGCCGCCTCGTCACCGAAGGCGGAGCGACCGCCGCCGACCGCGTCCGCCACGGCGTGCGCCTCTGCCTCAGCCGCCCCGCCACCGAACCCGAAGTCGCCCGCCTCGTGAAACTCCACGACAGCGCCCAGGCCACCTTCAAGGCCGACCCCGAAGCCGCCAAGAAAATGGCCACCGATCCCCTCGGCCCGCTGCCCGCCACCATGGACCCCGCCGACCTCGCCGCCTGGACCACCGTCGCCAACGTCCTGCTGAATTTGGATGAAGTGGTGATGAAACGGTGAACAAGGCCGGCTCACTTGTAGGCGTCGAGGTAACGAGACTCAGCCTAACTCCTCGGGAGCAGGCTAAGTGGAAACCACTAACCAGCACTAACCTGCACTAATAAAAACCAGACCAAGCCACACCAAGGCAGAATTGTCCGAATGGTCTTCTTATTAGTGCCAGTTAGTGCCGGTTAGTGGTTTCTTTACTCCATGATTCCGCAACTTCCGGAAACCCAACAAGCAGCACGAGAGACTGCCGCCCAAATTCGGGTGTTTCCTGACTGGAGTAGTCACTATTCGCGTAGAATCTCGGCGAGCGGATTCGTCATGCCCGCTGTGTGTCCAGCCTCTGCCTCGTCATTCAACGCCTCGAATTTACCGGCGGCGGCATCGCGTTTCATCTGCACATCCCAAGCATCGTCCTCAAATGGATGCAACAACGCCTCCAACTCGCACCGCTCCGGCAGCGAGAGTTGGTCAATCGCCGCCTTGATTTCTGCAACCGTACTCATGCCAGAAAAATAGGCACCGCGCCATCGGGCGGCAACGCGGCAAACGGGTAAACACCGTTACCGGACGCAGACCGTTGGAGAGCAGCCTTGAGTTGGCGCGGGGGTTTTGTTTTGCTTCGGAAAAGTGAAATTCGCACCGCACAAGCTCACGCCGTTGTTGCTCTCGCTGACGGTGGTTGCGGTCGTGACGCTGGTGCAGTTCCTGCCACGGTGGTTTCCAGGTTTCGATGTCGCGCAGCGGCTGGAGTGGATCACCTACGACTGGCGGGTGCGCCAGGCCTTCGGGCATCCCGCGCCGGTGGCGACCAATCTGGCGGCCATTTTCATCGACAACGACAGCCTCAAGGTTTTCAACGAAAAGTTCCGTTATAGCTGGCCGTGGCCGCGGCATTTGCACGGACGGTTGGTGCGCGAGCTTGCGCTGGAGGGCGCGCAAGTCATCGGTTTCGACATTTTCTTCATCGAGCTGCAGCCGGACTTCACCGAGACGCGGGTGCTGGTTCCGGGCAAGGGAAGGGTCAGTTCGGATGACTATCTCGCCGCACAGATCAAGGCCGCCGGCAACGTGATCCTCGGCGCGCCGGGCGAGACATCTGCGGACCAGTGGCGGCTGCTGCCGCCGGCGGACCTGTTTCGCACGAACGCGCTGGTGCTGGCGCACGCGACGAGCGACCGGGATTCGGATGGCGTGCTGCGGCGGGCCAAGGCGTTCAAGGACGATCCGCAGGCGGGCCGCGTGTGGCACCTCGGCCTGCGCATGGCGGCGCAGTCGCTGGGTCTTGATCTCGAGGCCGCCACGGTCGAGAAAGGGCGGATTATCCTGCGGGGCAAAGGCGGCGTGGAGCGGATCATTCCCGTGGATGACCAGGGGTATTTCCACATCGACTGGCACATCGCGTGGAATGACAAGCGGCTGTTCAAGGCGTCGTTTGAAGATGTCATCGAACTGGAGGAAAGCCGCGCGGGCGGCACCGCGATCGAACCCGCGCTCACTGACAAGCTGGTTTTCATCGGCTCGATCGGGTCGGGAAACAACATCTCGGATGTCGGCGCTTCGCCGCTGGAGAAGGAGACGTACCTGTTGAGCAAACATTGGAACGTGGCCAATTCGCTGCTGACGGGGCGGTTCATCCGGCGCAGTTCGGCGCTGACGGAATGGCTCGCAATCCTCGTGCTGGCGGGACTTTCATTCTTCGTCACCAGCCGGCTGCGGGCACCGTGGGCGACGGTGGCGGTGCTCGGGGCGGCGGCGGCGTGGGTGGTGGTGGCGACGCTCTGGTTTGTTCGCGAGCGGTATTGGCTGCCGATCGTGCTGCCGGTCGGGGGCGGGCTGCTGTTGAACCACGCGAGCCTGGTTACTTATCAACTGCTCTTTGAAGAACGCGAGAAGCGGCGCGTGAAGGATGTGTTTTCCAAACTGGTTTCGCCCAATGTCGTCAACGAACTGCTCAGCACCGAGAAGCTCAACCTCAACGGCAGCCTGCGCGACATCACCGTGTTTTTCGCCGACGTGCGCGGCTTCACCGAATTGACCGACACCAACGCCTCGAAGGCTGATGCCTACGTGAAGCAGCAGCAGCTCACCGGCGCGGCGGCCGACGCCTACTACGATCAGCAGGCGCGCGAAACGCTCGAGACGGTCAACACCTACCTCGCCACCATCGCCGATCAGATCAAGAAACACGCGGGCACGCTGGACAAATACATCGGCGATTGCGTGATGGCGTTTTGGGGCGCGCCGACGCCGAATCCGCAGCACGCACTCAGTTGCGTGCGCGCTGCGGTGGACACGCAGCGGTCCCTCTACGCGCTGAATGTCCGCCGCGCCGAGGAAAACAAACGCCGTGAAGCGGCCAACCCGGCCCGCGTCGCCGCCGGGCAGCAGCCGTTGCCACCCCTGCCCTTGCTCTCGCTGGGAACGGGCATCAACTCGGGCACCTGCATCGTCGGGCTGATGGGTTCGGATGACACGATTTTGAATTACACGGTGTTCGGTCGCGAAGTGAATCTGGCGAGCAGGCTTGAGGGCGTGTCCGGTCGAGGCCGCATCATCATCGGCGAGGCCACTTACCGCGGCGTTTTGCGCGACGATCCGGCGCTCGGCGCGAAGTGCGTCGAACTGCCGCCGGTCGCCGTGAAGGGCTTCAAAGGGCAGGTCAGGATTTACGAGGTGCCGTGGAAAGAAACTCCGCCGGCGACCGCCGCTCCGGCCGCAACGGCAGCAGCCGGCGCGCCTGCACCCGTGCCCGCGCCCGTGCCCGCACCGGCGCCAGCAACCGCGCCCGCCGCACCACCGCCCGCCGCCCTCACACCCGGAAGCGCAGGCTGACGTTGCTTCCGGAACGCCGGTCTCCCAACCGGCGTGCGCCCCTCCCCGCGGCAACGCGCCGATTTGGAAATCAGCGCTCCGCCCTCACGCAAAATCCGCAGTTTCCGGGGTAAAACCTTGAAGTTTGCCACGCCAGCGCAAGACTATGCACATGCGAACGGTGATTTATCCCGGTAGTTTTGACCCCATCACCAACGGGCATCTCGACGTCATCGAGCGCGCCGCCAAGCTGTTCGACCGGGTGATCGTCGGCGTCGCGGAGAACGAGAGCAAAAAGGCGCTCTTCACCCTGCCAGAGCGCTGCGAGTTGATCACCCAGGCGACCCGCCATTTGAAAAATGTCACCGCCGACACCTTCTCCGGCCTCCTCGTGGACTACGTGCTGCGCCGTAAAGCCCAGGCGATCATCCGCGGGCTGCGGGCCATCTCCGATTTCGAATACGAGTTCCAGATGGCACTCATGAACCGCAAGCTGGCCGACCGGGTCGAGACGCTCTTCATGATGCCCAAGGAGCAGTACACGTTCATCAGTTCGCGCCTCGTCAAGGAGGTCGCCACGCTGGGCGGGGACATCGGCGAATTCGTCCCGCGCCATGTCCAGCAGGCTCTGCGCGCGCGCCTGGCCAAACCCCAACGCACCTAAACGTCCCTCACCCCCCGTGACTTATGCCACTCCTGCTCAATCTCCGGGAACTCGAAGAGGAATCCCTCGAACTGCAAGGCACCGTGCCCGTCGCGGAACTGGACCTCGGCGACTCAGACGAGGTGGTCCACTTGAAGGAACCCCTGACCTACGAACTGACCGCGACGCTCCTCGACAACGCGGTGCTCGTCGAAGGCTCGTTTTCCCTGCCGTTGCACTGCGATTGCGTGCGCTGTCTCAAGCCCTTCACGATCCAGTTCGCCATTCCCGACTGGACCCTTCACTTGCCGCTGACGGGCGAAGACAAGGTTTCGGTCGAGAATGACTGTGTGGACTTGACGCCGTACCTGCGCGAAGACATTCTGCTCGGGATTCCGCAGCATCCGCTGTGTGAACAAGGTTGCCCCGGGCTGCCCCTCAAGGCGTCTGGCATTGGCAAGCAGCCTCTGGGTTCCGATCAGACGCTCCAAAAAGTTTCTGCCTGGGACGAACTGAACAAACTGAAGTTGTAATTAAGAAAGTCATTTATGGGCGTACCCAAGCGTAAACCCTCTCACAGCCGCCAGCGGCAACGGCGCGCGTATAACAGCGTGCTGACCCTGCCTCAATTGACCACCTGCCCGCAGTGCGCGGCGCCCTACGTCTCCCACCGGGTTTGCCCGGCCTGCGGATTCTACAACGGCCGACAGGTGATCAATGTCGAGGTCAAAGCCTGATTTCAGCAGTTGAGAGCGCGGAAGATCACCCTCCGCGCTCTTTCCGTTTATGCGAATCGTCGTGGATGTCATGGGCGGCGACCACGGGTGTGGCGTGGTGCTTGATGGCGTCAAACTCGCCCTCGCCAACATCCCGCAGATCACGGAACTCCATGTCGTCGGCCGCGAGCCGGAGATTCAGGCGGCGCTGGCCAAAAACGGCTGCCGCGATCCCCGCCTGAGAATCGTCCACGCCTCCGAGGTCCTGACCATGGAGGACAAGCCCGTGGTCGGCCTCCGCAAGAAAAAGGACTGCTCGATCGCCCGCGCCGTCGAGATGCTCAAGGCCGGAAAAGGCGACGCCCTCGTCTCCCCCGGCAACACCGGTGGCGTCGTGACCGCATCGACTCTGCGCCTGCGCACCATCGAACATGTGGACCGCCCCGCCATCGCCACGGTCATCCCCACGCCGCACAACGATTTCGTCCTCCTCGACGCCGGGGCCAACGTCGAGTGCAAGCCGCATCATCTGCTGGATTTCGCGATCATGGGCAGTGTGTACTCGCGCGAAATTCTCGGCTGCAAAAAACCCCGCGTCGGCATCCTCAGCGTCGGCACCGAACCCACCAAGGGCAACGACCTCACCCTCGCCGCGTTCCAGCTCTGCCGGCAGGTCGATCTGAATTTCCTCGGCAACGTCGAGGGCCACGACCTCTTCGCCGGCCACGTCGATGTCGTCGTGTGCGACGGCTTCACCGGCAACATTGTGCTGAAGACCTGCGAGAGCCTGGCCAGCGCCATGTTCGGCTGGCTCCGGCGCGAGCTGACCAGCAATCTCCAGCGCCAGCTCGGGGCCGCCCTCTCCAAAGGAGCCTTCCGCACCATCAAACGCCGCATGGACCCCGAGAATTTCGGCGGCGCACCATTGCTCGGACTCAATGGCAACGTCATCATCGCCCATGGCGGTGCCCGCGAAAAATCGATCCAACTCGCCATCCAACAAGGCGTGGACGCCATCAAAAACCAGATCAACCAGGTGATTCACCGTGAAGTCACCCAGGCCAAGGCGCGCCTCGCGTCCACCCCGGCCCAACCCCCAGCCCCAGCGACCGCATGAGCACCCTCCCGGCCCGGAAATTCCGCAACCCCCGCGCCAAGCACGATTTCAAAGGCCGCACCTGCTCCATCGCCAGCGTGGGTTCCTACGTTCCCGATCGCATCGTCACCAATGCCGAACTGGAGAAGCTGGTCGATACCACCGATGACTGGATCACCTCCCGCACCGGCATCAAGGAACGCCGCATCGCCGCTGCGGATGAATTTACGTCCGACCTCGGGGCCAAGGCCGCCCGGCGCGCGATGGAAAAAGCAGGAATCACGGCCGACCAGATCGACCTGATCATCGTTTCCACGATCACCCCCGACATGCCGTTCCCCTCGACGGCCTGTCTCGTGCAACAAAAACTCGGCGCCACCCGCGCCGCCGCCTTTGACCTCGAAGCCGCCTGCTCCGGCTTCATTTACGGGCTCGAAGTCGGCCAGCAGTTCATCATGTCGCGCACCTATGACACCGTGCTCGTCATCGGGGCCGAGAAGCTTTCCTCCATCATCAACTGGAAAGACCGCAACACCTGCGTCCTCTTCGGCGACGGAGCCGGAGCCGCCATCCTCCAAAGCCGCCCCAATTCCCACGGCCTCCTAACCGCCTGCATGGGCGCGGACGGAGCAAAGGCCGAACTGCTTTCGATGCCCGGCGGCGGCAGCCGCTGCCCCGCCACCGTCGCCTCCGTCTCCGACGGCCTGCATTTCCTCCGCATGGAAGGCAAGGAAACCTTCAAAAGCGCCGTCAACGCCATGTGCAGCGCCGCCAACGAAGTCCTCCGCCGCTGCGAAATCGACATCACCCAGGTCAAGCTCGTCATCCCCCACCAGGCCAACCAGCGCATCATCGACGCCGTGGGCGACCGCCTCGGGACCAAGCCCGGCCAGGTCTTCGTCAATCTCCACAAATACGGCAATACCTCCGCCGCCTCCGTCGCCATCGCCCTCGATGAAGCCGTCACCTCCGGCCAAGTTCAGCGCGGCGACCTCGTTCTGCTCGTCGTTTTCGGCGCCGGACTCACCTGGGGCGCCGCGGTGATCGAATGGTAAAAAAAAGTTAAGCAGCGGAGCATCTCCGCCGATGGGAAAAAGAGACTGTGGTAATCTCTTATCAACCCTATGGGCGCCAAAAAAATTCTTTCCACAAGGGACCGCAATCCCCTCAACGTTCAATCCCCCGAAACCACGCTGTCCCTCGGCGCGGGCCAATACACCCTCTGGCAGAGCGGCATTGAGTTTCATTCCCCAAAACCGCTGGCCCTGTGGGGCGAAATGGTCGTCGAAGTCACCACCGTCGCCGACCAGAAAAAAATCAACGCCAACGGCATCGTCGTCGAATGCCGGGGCAACCGCCACAGTGGTTACGCCGTGACCATGGTCTTCATGAACCTGACCAAACAGGCCCAGGGCGAACTGAGCCATCTCCTCCAGCCCAAGCAGCAGCCCCGCGTGCAGCTCTGAGACCGCGACTGCGGCGAAGCATGTGCCTGTCGCCCGCTCATCGGGGGCTTCGGCTCAGTTGGAAAAATCCCCCGAGGCGAGAGAGAGCCGGCTCGAGGTTCCGCGTTTTCGCGGCCCGCCGTTGCAGCACCTCCTGAACCGCGTAAACGCGGAGCCCCAAACCGGATTATCCAACCGGCACAAGGAATTGAACCCCGCCCCTGGCCCTTCCCCGAGACTCTGAGCTCCGAGCTTCGAGCTTCGAGCTTCGAGCTTCGAGCTTTGAACTTTGAACTTTGAACTTTGAACTTTGAGCTTTGACCTCCCTCTCACTCCTCGAAAAATGACAAACAAAACACTTTCGTCGCTTACCCCTTGCCACCTGCAAGGCCATCGCTAGTTTCCCGCGCATGTCCGACGCCGTCAGCTATTTCAACGACATCCTCAAGGCCGCCGCCGAAAGCGGCACTTCCGACATTCACATCAAAGCGGGCAGCCCCGTGACCTTCCGCATCAGCCGGAAGCTGCACTCCGGCGAGTTCATTCCCGACCAAGCGTGGATGTCCGAACTCATCGACAACATCACGCCCAAGCACATGAAGGCCGGCTTGGAAGCCGACCGCGAGACGGACTATTCCTACCTGTGCCCCGGCGTGGGCCGCTTTCGTACCAACGTATTCCAGTCGCTCGGCCGCTGGTGCATTGTCATGCGGTTGGTCAAGAACACCATCCCGTCGATGGAACAGCTCGGCCTGCCCGACATCCTCCGCACCATCGCCGAATCTCCGCGCGGCATCATCCTGCTGGCCGGCACCACCGGCTCCGGTAAATCCACGACGCTCGCCGCCATGCTCGAGCATGTGAACGCCAACTTCCGCAAACACATCGTCACACTCGAAGACCCCATCGAATTCGTCTTCGAGGAAAACCAGTGCATCATCGAGCAACGCGAACTCACGCTCGACACGATGAGCTTCAGCCGCGGCATGAAGAGCGCCCTGCGCCAGGACCCCGACATCATCATGGTCGGCGAAATGCGCGATGCCATCAGCTTCCAGACCTCCATCAGCGCGGCCGACACCGGCACGATGGTCATGTCCACCATGCACACCACGAGCGCCTCCAGTTCTGTCGGCCGCATCCTCGAATTCTTCAAGCAGGACGAGCGCGACACCATCCGCCGCCAGCTCGCCGGCACGCTCAAGGCCGTCATCTGCCAGCGCATGTGCCCGACCGTCGATGGCCGCATGACCCCCGCCCAGGAGATCATGATCAACACCGGCACCGTCAAGAAAGCCATCGAGGAAAATCAGCTCGGCAAGCTCGCGCAGATCATCGAGGCCAGCGAAGGCGACGGGATGCAGAGCTTCAATCAGGCCGTGTACAAGCTCGCCCAGGAAGGCAAGATCACCCGCGACGTCGCCTACGAAAAAGCCAACAACGCCCAGGCCGTGAAGATGATGTTCGACGGCATCTTTCTCAGCACCGGCGGCATCGTCGGCTGACGACCGTCCGCTGCGGCGGGGAGGCTGGAAAGGTCAGGGCCGCACATTCCGGCCTTACCGGGACGTGGTAGGAAGGCGCTGTGCGCATCCCTGGCTTTCCGACTCAAGCGCACGACAACCCGCGCGGCTCATTTTCTCGCAGGCGTGATCGAACGCGCACGGCGGGGAGGGGGAAAGGCTACGGCCGCGCACAACGCGGCCCTACCCACGACGCCTACGATCAGCTTCGCCGGCGCTCGGGCAGCGACGCCGCGATGATCCACAGCACGAGGAAGCCGCCGACGGCGAAGAGGAGCGTCTTGAACCAACCGGGCCGCGTCGTGTTCGTTGCGGCGAACTTGATGGTCATGGGCTTTTGCACGCCGGTCTGGAGCACCTGCGTGAACGAGTGGCGCAGGCCGCGGGTGGGCAGGTTCACGCGCAGCGGTTGCACGGTGACCTCGGCGATTTCCTGCGCCTGCTGGAGCTTGCCCCACTGCTGCTCAGCGACTTTGAGATCGTATTCGCCGGCCAGTTGCGCGGGTTGGGCGGCTTGGGCGAGCTGCTGCTGGCTGGCCCACCCACCCTG
Organism: Verrucomicrobiota bacterium; assembly: GCA_014193395.1. Taxonomy (GTDB): domain Bacteria; phylum Verrucomicrobiota; class Verrucomicrobiia; order Limisphaerales; family BJHT01; genus BJHT01. The sequence goes on along the minus strand of BJHT01000256.1, from coordinate 928 downwards.
CGGCGCGTTGGGCGCGTCGGCCTGCTCGTTGTTGCGGGCCACGTAGCGTTGCTGGGCTTGGAGCAGGTTGCTGCCCTGCACCTTGCGCACGTCGTCCTCGAGTTTCTTCAACTCCTGCACGGTGGATTCATCGCGGTAGGAATTCGCAGCGGCCTGCTTGAGCGCCCCGTTGAAGTCCTTGAAGTTCCCCACGCTCAACTGGCTGCGGGCGTTGCTGAGCGAGCTGACAAAATTGTCACGATTGACCACCCGCGCGGTTTGCTCCTGCCGCGTGTAATCCGCCAGCGTGTAGGAAGTCGCCACGGCCGCCGCCACTTCGCTACCGTGCGTCATGCTGCCCTCGAAATCGCGATACTCGTAATCGAGCGGCAGATACAAATCCCAGCGCGCGTTCTTCAACGGCACGTCCAGCTCGGGCGACGCGAGATTCACCTCGCCGCGGGCGCGGGGGAATTTGTTGGTGCCGACGAAGACCAACTCGACCGGCACCGGCGCTTCGTCCGCGCCCGAGCGTTCGAGCGGCAGGAGCAATTTCCCGTCGCGCTGGCCGGGGCGCACGGGCTGGCCGGCGACGAACGCGGACCAGATGTGCGCGCCCGGCGGCAGTTTGATCTCGAGGTGCTGGCGGCCGTTGTTGCGCACGGCCAGCTTCATCTCGGTCATCATCTGGCCGTCGTCGGCGACGACGGTCGTGAGGGTCGCGTTGTCCACGAGGGCTTGCAGCACGGCGGCTTCGTCGTAGCGGCGCACGTCGAGGGTGAGCTTGTAGCCGGGGCGCAGATAGCGATAGGCCATCACCGCGGCCTCGGCACCGGAGCGCGCCGCGATGCCGCTCACGCCCGCCCAGTCGGGCAGTTCGCGCGCGTCGATCTTGATCAATTCCTCGCTCGCGGATTTCCCGACGACCTGCAGCCGGGCCTTGGCCAGC
>BJHT01000255.1:6105-10585 GCA_014193395.1 Verrucomicrobiota bacterium | reverse complement strand
TCAATCAGGTCAGGTTCGGGCATGGGAGAAAATCCGGCGCACTTCGTGGTTCAACTGCTCGTCGCTCCACTCGGGATGCTGGCTGCGCTGGAACGCCGTCTTGTGGCGACGGCACGTCCAGTAAAGCCGGCTGGCCGCCCACCAACGCTGCTCCGGCGTCATCCGCCGGAAGATGGCGAATTGCTCGGGGCTGGTCTGTTCATCGGCAAGCATGGCGGGAAGGTGCGCGGGCGTGTGGCGGACGGCAAGCCCGCCGCCTCTGCCAAGTTTAGGGAACAGCGACCGGGCGTCCCGGCGAACGCGGGTCCTCCGTGAACTTAAAGGCCGGCTTGCCCGTGAGGTCGGTGCTCGTAAATGACGGGCACCAGTGCTGCTCGACATGCGCGACGACGAGGTCCGTGCCGGTGAAGTGATCGACGCCCGGCGGACGCTCGGGGTTGTACATCGTGTCGGTCAGGTCGCGCAGCAGGGCCACGTTCCGGCCCAGATAAACCTGCTGCCGGATCGCGAAGGGCCGGCCCAGCACGCACATGTTCAAATGCACGCCGCAGAGGATCACGTTGGTGATGCCGCGCGCGGCCAGCAGGTTCCACGTCTCCTGGCCGTTGTCCGTGAGCGCGTCGCCCGGCGCGAGTTCGATGGTGGCGATCTGGCGCGTCCACGCCTCGCGGATCACGCACTTCGCGCCGGTGCAGGAACAGCCCATGTCCGAATCGTCGATGGGCAGAACTTTCTCGCGCTTCGCATCGGGCCAGCACCACGCCGTGCCCCAGCGCTCGGCGGTGGCCAGCGGCACCGGCGTCTTCACCAACGGCGCGCTCTGCGCCAGGCGACGCTGCGGCGTGTCTTTGTAGAAGCCGGTGACGGAACTGGGCGCGTGGATGATGAACACGCCGCGGGCGCGGGCTTGTTTCACTACTTCGTTCAACGGGCCCGCCAGCTCGCCGACGCGTCGCGAGGCGGACTTGCACCAATGGTCATCCCACATGTCGCAGATGATGAGCGCGGTGTGCTTCGCCTCCCACGCGACCGGCTTTTCAAAGATGAGCGGGTCGCCACGCAAACTGGCGGTGCGCGAACGGAGGTTGAGTTGCAGGGTGCTGTCGGCGGCGGAAGCGGTGAAGACGGCGAGGCTCATGAGCAGGAGTGCGCCCGCCGATCCGAGCAAGCTACGTACGCGGCGGGACAAGGCGGTTGAGGTGTTGTTCATGGCGCGGAGAGTGCGCGAAGGCGGGGCAGAGGGGAAGCGCGGAGCGGCGGTGGGGCGGCAGCCGAGTTGCGGGATGGAGAGCGTTTTCGAAACGTAGCCGCCGAGGTGACGAGGCGGAGGCGGCTTGCGCAAACGGCCCGGCAAATCCGCCTGCCAACGCACCTCGCCCATTCACTGCTCCCCATGATTTTGCCTCTAATGATTCTGAGCCCTCCCCGTCCCGCGAGCGCCGACAGAAAGGACAGAATGGGGATTGGAACAGAATCATTAGAGGCAGAATCATGGGGAAGATCCTGCGGGTCACCCCGAATCGCCGCCGGAACTTCCCGCCAGCGTCCCTCGCTCCGCAGTTCGAGTACGGTGGCCCCATGCCGCTCCCATTTTTGGGCGCTCGGGTTCTCCTCGCGCCGGCGGCTACGATCTGGCGAACCCGCCCGCCGAACCTGCGGAACCCCAAGCCCCGAACCCGATATGGCATAGGAATGCGGGCAAAGGAATGAAGAAAAAAGTTTTTCCCGTCCCCATTCCTTTGCCTCCATTCCTTTGCCTCAAATTCCGCTGCCCAACCGCTGTGCGCCCATCAGCACTTTCACCCTCGCGAGCGCCTCGTCGAGCCTGCCCGCATCGGTAGCGGGCGGCGGCTCACTTCCCCATCTGCTCCCGCAGCGGCGGCGGAAGTTGGGGCAGAAACTCGGGGAACTTCTCGGCGATGCGGAGCAGGTCGAGTTCGTCTTTTTTCCGCTTCGTCAGGCGGCGCGCGGGGTCGCTCCACGCCCAGATTTTTCCTTGAAACAGGTCCGGCAGCGAGGCGACGCGCAGGGAGCGGCCGAGGATGTCGCGGCGCTGCGACCGCGCGGGGAAGGCGTCGTAGCGCGGGTCGCGCGTGAATTGGATGCGCAGTTGGCTGCCGGGTCGGAGGGCGTTCAGCGAGTGCGGAAAATCCTCGAGGGTGAGTCCCGCGGCGACCAGCGCGGACCGGGCGCGGGCCAGTTGTCCGGCGGCCAGCACGAAGTCGGCGTCCATCGTATAGACCGGCTCGACGTAGGCGTTGATGGCGAGGCCGTCGATCAGGCAGTAATCCCCCAGCCCCTCGCAGAGCGCGACGATGGCGGCGAAGTCATCGCCGCTGCCCGAGATGGAGGTGAAGGCTTCGCCGGCGGTCATAGGCTTCTAGCCGAGCAGGCTCTTCGCCTTCGCCAGCGCTTCGTCGAGTTTGGTCGCGTCCTTGCCGCCGCCGCGGGCGTTGTCGGGTTTGCCGCCGCCTTTGCCGCCAACGATCGGGGCGATGGCCTGGATGATTTTGCCGGCCTGCACTTTGGCGGTGAATTCGGCGGAGACCGTCGCGAGGAGCGTGACCGCGCCGGAGCTGCCGCCGCCGAGGACGACGACGCCTTTGAAGCGGCCTTTGAGCGCGTCGGCGGTGGCCTGGATGAGGTCGGCGTCGGCGTCGCCGAGGTTGTGGGTGATGAGCGGGATGCCGTTGTGGGTGTGGGCCTGGAGGAGGAGTTCGCTGGCGGCGTTGGAGGCGTTGCGTTGCAGCGCGATGCGGACTTGTCGCTCCAGTTCCTTCTGGTGGGCGAGGAGGCTCTCGATTTTCTTCTCGAGTTCGCCAACGGGGGAATTGACCTGGCCGGCGACGGCGCGCAGGAGGCGGAGCTGCTGGTTGGCGAGGTCGTAGGCGGGGAGGCCGGCGACGGCTTCGATGCGGCGGACACCCGCGGCGATGGCGCTTTCGCCGACGATGCGGAAGAGGCCGATCTCGCCGGTGGCGCGCGTGTGCGTGCCGCCGCAGAGTTCCATCGAGTAACCGTCGAGTTGCGCGGCGTGGCCGCCGATTTGCACGACGCGCACGGTGTCGCCGTATTTGTCGCCGAAGAACTGCATCACGTCCTTGCGGGACTTCACGTCGGCGTGGGGGACTTCGGTCCAGGAGACGCCGGCGTTTTCGAGGATGCGTTCGTTGACGAGGCGCTCGATGTCGGCGAGCTGCGCGGGCGTGAGCGCGGCGCTGTTGAAGTCGAAGGTGAGCTTGTCGGGGCCGACGAAGGAGCCTTTCTGCGAGGCCTCGTGGCTGACGACTTCGTGCAACGCCCAGTGGAGCAGGTGCGTGACGGTGTGGTGGCGCTGGATGGCGTCGCGGCGCGGGCGGTCCACGGTGAGGGTGACGGCGGCGCCGAGGGCGGGGGCGTCGGGAATTTCAGATTGGAGATTTGAAATTGGAGATTCCAGCAGGTGCAGCCAGGTGTTGCCGGATTTCTGCGTATTGGCGATGCGCCAGAGCTGGCCGGAGCCCGTGAGTTCGCCGGTGTCGCCGAGCTGGCCGCCCATCTCGGCGTAGCAGGCGCTCGTGTCGAGAATGACGGCGGTTTTGTCCTTGAGCGTGACGACTTCGAGGACCTGCGCGGGCGTGGTGAGCTGGTCGTAGCCGACGAATTTCGTGGGCGTGGTGGTCTCGATTTGGGAGAGGGAGATGACGGTTTTCTTCTGCGCGGCACGGGCGCGGGCGCGCTGTTCTTCCATGAGCTTCTCGAAGCCCGCAGTGTCCACGGTGAGGCCGCGCTCGCGGGCCATGAGTTCGGTGAGGTCGAGGGGGAAACCGTAGGTGTCGTAGAGTTTGAAGGCGTCATCGCCCGATATGACTGGTGTTCTCTTGAGCACCGTTTTCCATGCACCTCGGCGAAGTTCGTCGAACGAAAACTCGGCAATGTGTTCGCTACCGCGGAAGAATCGCATGTTGAACATCGCAACCTCAGCGGGCTCCTGATTGCCCCAGGAAAGGTGCGAAGATTTCATCATCGTCAGGCCTTCGGCGCTCGCTGCTGCCGTAAGAGCATTTCCGAGAACCTCATTCTCAAAAAGCATGATTCCTCGATCCAACGTTCGGTTAAACGCCTCTTCCTCCCGCTGAATCACCTCCTGGACCTGCTTCTTCTTCGTCCGAATTTCCGGGAACACCTCGCCCATCGTCGCAGTGAGAACGTCCACGAGCTTGTAGAAGAACGGCTCGTGAAAGCCGAGCGTGCGGCCGTAGCGCACGGCGCGGCGGAGGATGCGGCGGAGAACATAGTTGCGGTCGGTGTTGCCGGGCTGGATGCCGTCGGCGATGGCGAAGCTCAGCGTGCGGATGTGGTCGCCGATGACGCGGAAGGCGACGTCGATTTTTTCCTGCTCGGTGTCGCCGGCGCTGCCGGATTTCGGGAGTGTGCTGCCGTACTTCTTCCCGCTCAGTTTTTCCAACTCATCGAAAATCGGGCGGAAGATGTCGGTTTC
>BJHT01000255.1:0-6095 GCA_014193395.1 Verrucomicrobiota bacterium | reverse complement strand
TTGGCGAAATCGGTCAGGGCCTGCGTGCGCTGCATGATGCTGGTGACGCGCTCGAAGCCCATGCCGGTATCGACGTGCTGGGCGGGGAGCGGGGTGAAGGTGCCGTCGGGGTTCGCGTTGAACTGGATGAAGACGAGGTTCCAGATCTCGATGCACTCGGCGCTGCCTTTGTTGACGAGCAGGCCGCGGGTGTCGCCGGCGGGGGTGAGATCGACGTGGAGTTCGGAACAGGGGCCGCAGGGTCCGGTCTCGCCCATCATCCAGAAGTTGTCTTTTTTGTTGCCGTTGACGATGTGGACGGCGGGGTCGAGGCCAACGGCGCGGAATTTTTCGGCCCAGAAATTCCAGGCTTCCTCGTCGCGTTCGCTCGGGTCGCCCTTTGTCTTGTCGGGGTTGTAGATGGTGGCGTAGAGGCGCTGGGGCGGGAATTTCCAGATGCCGACGACGAGTTCCCACGCCCAGTTGATCGCGTCGCGCTTGAAGTAGTCGCCGAAGCTCCAGTTGCCGAGCATCTCGAAGAACGTGTGGTGGTAGGTGTCAAGACCGACGTCGTCGAGGTCGTTGTGCTTGCCGCCGGCGCGGATGCACTTCTGCGTGTCGGCGGCGCGACCGGGCGTGTACGGGCACTTGGTCTGTCCGAGGAAGATGGGCACGAACTGGTTCATGCCGGCGTTGGTGAACAGCAGGTTCGGGCTGTCCGGCATGAGCGAGGACGAGGGCACGATGGTGTGTTGCTTCGACTGGAAGAAGTCGAGGAACGACTGGCGGATCTGGGTCGAGGTCATGTGTTGAAAAATAAAAACGTTAAACTGGGTTGAAGGGTTGAAAGGTCAAAGAGTGAAGGGGCGGGACCGCCGGGATGCGGCACACGGCAACCCTTCCAATGTTCAACGCTTCAACCCTTTCCATTTCAGCCCCAAAAATCAGGCGCGGAGAGTAGGCAAAAGGCCGGGAGCAAGGCGAGGGAAGTTTTGTTTCGTCTGACATTCAAAAGGTCGAAAAATCGGTGCGGTCGAGGCCGGCTTTTTCAACCGCGCTGCTCTTGCGGAAAAAGTTTAGAGCCTGCCAACGCCCCCATCCACTTTTCGGGTACGATGGCTCCATGCGGCGCCAACTTGGCGTTCCGAATCGCCTCATGTCCTGAGCCAAGGGGCGGAGCGTCGAGCATTGCTCGGCACGAACGGTCCCGGCCCGCTCAAGCGACACGAGGCTTGGCGCACCGTCTGGACGGCGCGCCACCTCGGCGCGGAGTTCTCGCGAGACACGAAATTGCCATCAGAAAAAATCTCTCCCCAACGTTTCCCTGCATTCTCCCTTTCGCATCTCTCTCCCCAATTTCCATTTTGCCAGTTGCGCCCGCCGATCCCCGTCCCTAACCCTTCCCGCGCCAGCCGCGGCGGCACGGTCCGCGGCTTAGTTTCATGACCGTCACGACTTCATCCATCCGGCTCCCGCGAATGTTCGGCTGGGCCGATCTCCTCGGCCTGGCCGTGCTGTGCGGCGTCATCTACGGCGTGACGGTCGTGGCCCGTGAATGGACCGGCCCGCTCCAACCGGTCGCTGAGATTCATCTCGAAGCCGGCTATCTACCGCTCTACTTCCTCTACAGCCTCGCGCGCGGCGTGCTCGCATACCTGATCTCGTTTGCGTTCACCCTCGTTTACGGACTCGCGGCGGCGCGCATCACCGGCGCTGACAAGGTGCTGCTGCCGCTGCTCGACATTCTGCAAAGCATCCCCGTGCTCGGCTTCCTGCCGGGCTTCGTCATCAGCCTGGTCCATTTGTTTCCGCACCAAAACATCGGCCTGGAAATCGCCTCGGTGCTGATGATTTTCACCGGCCAGGTGTGGAACATGGTCTTCGCGTTCTACGCCTCGTTGAAGGCGATTCCGCCGGACCTCGTGGCCGTGGCGCAGTTGAGCAAACTCACGCGCTGGCAGCGCTTTCTCCGGCTCGACCTGTCGTTCAGCGCCAGCAGCCTTGTGTGGAACAGCATGATGTCGATGGCCGGCGGCTGGTTTTTTCTCACCGTCAGCGAAGCGTTCGTGCTCGGTGACCACGACTTCCGCCTGCCGGGTCTCGGCTCGTACATGAGCCTCGCCATCGAGCGCGGCGACGCCCGTGCGCAGGTCCTCGGCGTCATCGCCATGCTCGCGATGATCGTGCTGCTCGATCAATTGGTGTGGCGTCCCGTCGTCGCGTGGTCCCAGCGCTTCACTGAAGAGGAAGCCGATGCGCGCGGCCCGCAGCAGTCGTGGTTGTGGGAAATGGTACGCCGCTCGCAGCTCTGGAATGTCCTCTCAAAAAGCGCGGGGCTGGCGGGCCGCCTGTTTCACCGACCACTCCAACGCACCGTCGCGGTCGGGCGCCAGCCGCTCGCTCGTGTCTGGGCACGGACCGGGCAAACGGGCCGCCGCGTCGTCCTTGTCGTGCTCCTCGTCGGCATCGCGTGGGCCGCCGAGCGCTACGTGGACCTGCTGCACGATCTCAAGGCCGCCGAGTGGGCCGAGCTTCTTACCAGGGCCGGGATGACTTTTCTACGTGTGCTGGCCGCTGTCGCGCTGGCGTCGTTGTGGACCATTCCCGTCGGCGTGGCCATCGGCCGCAATCCGCGCTGGTCCCGGGCGCTCCAGCCGTTGATCCAGATGGTCGCGAGCTTTCCGGCCCCGATGATTTATCCGCTCGTCGTGGCCCTCGCGCTGCAATGCGGTCTCGGCCTGGGCCTCGGCTCCGTCGTGCTGCTTATGCTCGGCACGCAGTGGTACATCCTCTTCAACGTGATCTCCGGCAGCAGCGCGATCCCGCAGGAACTGTGGGAGGTCGCGCGGCTTGGGCGCTTCTCGCGCTGGGCACGGTGGCGCGCGCTGATCCTGCCCGGTATTTTCCCCTCGCTCCTGACCGGCTGGATCACCGCGATGGGCGGCGCGTGGAACGCCAGCATCGTGGCCGAATACATGAAATACCAAGGCGCCACGCTGAGCACCGTCGGCCTCGGCGCGTTGATCAGCCGGGCCACCGAAACGGGAAATTTCCATCAACTCGCCGCGGCCGTCGGCGTCATGTCGCTGCTCGTCGTCGGCTTCAACCGGCTGGTCTGGCATCCGCTCGGCAAAACCGCCCAGACCCGCTACAGCCTCACTGCCTGAGCCATGAGCACACCCCTGCTGGTCGCCAAAAATGTTTTCCAACACTTCGCGCTCGCCGACGGCAAGCGCATCGAAATCCTGCGCGACATCAGTCTCGAAGTCCGCGAGCACGAGGTCGTTGCGCTGCTCGGGCCGTCCGGCTGCGGCAAATCCACGCTCCTGCGCATCCTCATCGGCCTGCAAGCACCCTCGTCCGGCGACGTGCTCTACCGTGGCCAAGTGCAGCACGGGCTGAATCCGTCCGCCGCCCTGGTGTTTCAAAACTTCGCCCTCTTCCCCTGGCTCAACGTCCGCCAAAACATCGCCCTCGGCCTCACCCAGTCCGCGCTCGACCCCGCGCACCGCGAGCAGCGCGTCGATCAGGTGATTGATGCCGTGGGCCTCGAGGGCTTCGAAGAGGCGTATCCGCGCGAGCTTTCGGGCGGCATGAAACAGCGCGTCGGCATCGCCCGCGCGCTGGTGGTGGAGCCGGAAATCCTCTCGATGGACGAACCCTTCAGCGCGCTCGACGTGCTCACCGGCGAGACCCTGCGCAACGAAGTCATCGACCTGTTCGTGAACAAGGACTCGCCCGTGAACAGCGTCCTCATGGTCACGCACAGCATCCCCGAGGCGGTGTTCATGGCCACGCGCATCGTCGTCCTCGCCGCCCAACCCGGCGCCATCCGCGCCGTGCTCGACAATGACCTGCCCTATCCGCGCGACGAGCATCACCCGCAATTCCTCCAGCTCTGCCAGCGCCTGCACGCGCTCATCACGCAGGCCGTCATGCCCGACGAACCCGCGCCCGCCGCGCCCGCTCCGGCCGGCAGCGCTCCGCGCCCGCTCGTGGTACAAACCATTCCAAACGTTTCGCTTGTCACCACGATCGGCGTGCTGGAATTGCTCGAGAACGAAGGCGACCTCCAGCTCTCGGCGCTCGCGCGGGTGGCGGAGAAGGAGTTCACGCAACTGCTCCCGTTCGTCAACGCCGCCGAGATGCTCGGCTGGGTGAAGACGCCCGGACAGCTCGTGCAGATGACCGAAGACGGCCGGAAGTTCCTGACCGCCAGCATCAACGTCCGCAAGCGCCTGCTCAACCTACGGCTCCGCCAGATTTTCGTCTTCGACCTCATCCTCCGCATGCTCGAACACTCGGACAGCCACGAGCTGCACGAAGAGCTGGTCCTCGGCGAACTCGCGATGATTTTCCCCAACGAGCGTCCCCACCGCGTCCTGCGCACCATCATCGCCTGGGGCCGCTACGCCGAGCTGTTCCACTACAGCAGCACCCGCAAAATCCTCCGCGCCGTGCATCCCGGCATCGACGTCCAGCCCGTCGCGCCAGCTGCGGGATGAGGGGTCCGCGGTGACGGCGATGGGAGGAGGCAGGGGGCAGGGGACAGGAGGCAGGAGAGGAGGCGCGGCCGGATGTCGGATTTCAAATCTCAAATTTCAAATCTCAAATCCCTTCCCTCGTCCCACGCCCGCACGCCCGCCGCTTATCTCCGTGCGTTCCCCTCCCGATTGTGAAATAACCGCGCCCCATGAAAGGCATCATCCTCGCCGGCGGCGCCGGCTCGCGGCTCTATCCGCTCACGCTCGTCGCGAGCAAACAGCTTCAGCCGGTTTACGACAAACCGATGGTTTACTACCCGCTCACGACGCTCATCGAGAGCGGCGTTCGCGAGTTCTGCCTCATCTCCACGCCCCACGATCTGCCGCGTTTCCAGCAACTCCTCGGCGACGGCTCCGCGTTCGGCGTGCGCATCGAGTATCGCGAACAGGCCCGGCCCGCCGGCATCGCGCAGGCCTTCCTCATCGCCGACACCTTCATCGGCAACGACTCCGTCACGCTCATTCTCGGTGACAATATTTTCTACGGCGGCGACACCTTCGCCCGTGCCTTCGCGGATTTCACCGCCGGCGCCACCATCTTCGGCTACCACGTCAACGACCCCGAGCGCTACGGCGTCGTCGAGTTCGATGCCCAGGGCCGCGCCGTTTCCATCGAGGAAAAACCGAAGCAACCGCGCAGCAATTACGCCGTCCCCGGCCTTTATCTCTACGACAACGAAGTCGTCGCCATCGCCCGCGCGTTGAAACCCTCGCCGCGCGGCGAACTCGAAATCACCGACGTCAACAACGTCTATCTCCGCCGCGGCGCGATGCGCGTCTGCCGGCTCGCGCGCGGGTTCGCATGGCTCGACGCCGGCACCAGCAGCAGCCTCCACGAAGCCTCCGCCTACGTGCAAACCATCGAGAAACGGCAGGGCATCAAGGTCGGTTGCCCCGAGGAAGCCGCCTTCCGCCGCGGCTTCCTCACGCTGCCCGCCCTCGCCGCCGCCATCGGTCGGATGCCCCACTGCGAATATCGCGACTACCTTGAGGGCGTCGTCACCGAAGCCCGCCGCCTCGGCCACGGACAACCCTGAAATGCCGCCCGAACAAATCTTCGCATGATTCTCCTGCTCGGAGCTTCGGGATTTATCGGCAGCGCCTTCGCCACCGAACTTCACCGTCGCCAAATCCCCTTCATCCCGCTCGCCCGCGCCCAGCTCGATTACACGCGCTTCGAGCACCTGCTCGCTTACTTGCGCCGCGAGCGCCCCGCCTTCGTGATCAACGCCGCCGGCTACACCGGCAAACCCAACGTCGATGCGTGCGAAATCGCCCGCGCCGACACCTTGCTCGGCAACGCCCTGCTGCCGCAAACCATCGCGCACGCCTGCGCCGTCGCTGAGATTCCGTGGGGCCATGTTTCCTCCGGCTGCATTTTTTCCGGCGCGAAAATCTCCGCCCCGACGGTGGGTAAGACCCGCACCGCTCCCGCGACGCGCGTCGAGAAAGACCTCACTCACACCGACCTCCGCGCGCTTGTGGACCGCGACCCCGCCGCCATCCACGGCTTCACCGAAGACGACGCGCCCAACTTCTCCTTCCGCGACCCGCCATGCAGTTTCTACAGCG
>BJHT01000254.1 GCA_014193395.1 Verrucomicrobiota bacterium | reverse complement strand
GTCTTGCAGATTGATGAAGTCGACCTCGTCGGGATTCCTGCTGACGGCGGCTTGAAGGGCGTTGACCTGCTGGCACTTCTCCCACTTGGCGCGGTCGGCGACGGGCAGCAGGGCCAGCATCATGAGGCGTGTTTGCGGCAACCGCCGGCGAAACACCTGCGCGATGGCCCGCTGTCCGTCCGCGATTTCCTGCGGCGGGCACTTCGCGCCAAGGTCCCACACCTCTTTGCCACCGGCGCTTTTGGTGACGCCGAAGTTATTGATGCCGCAGAGCAGCACCGCGACCTTGGGCTGCCGGCCGGCGGGGAAGTCGAGATTGCCGCGCGTGACGCGATGCAGCATGACCGGCGTGATGTCGCCGGAGTTGCCCATGTTGATTGGGTTGTAGGAGGCGAAGTGCTTTTCCCAAATCGCTTTGCCAGTGGCCGGGCCCAGCGACCACGACCAGGTAATCGAATCGCCGAAGAAAACCAACTGGCACTCCTTCGCCGCAGCGACCTCGCGATTGACCCGCAGAAACTGGCTGTTCCAGTAACCATCTTGAACTTCGGCAGGCCGCGTGGTGCTTGGTGAAACGGGAATCGCATCCCAGAAGTTTTCCGCCGCCTGCGCCGCGAACAGCGGTGCCAGCAGCGCGACGAGTGTGAAAATCGGTTTCATGGCTTGGCAGCGGGCGCAGGCGCAAAGTTCAGTCCGTCCACGAACTCGTTCGTTTTGAAAAACGCCGCGTCGCGCACGGGCTTTCCGGCGACAGTGAGGTTCTCGAAGGTGAGGTTGCGAATGCGGGCGTCAGGCAGGCCCCAGAGCAGTTGCGGCTCGCCGAGCACGCTGGGCGCGGCGATGGCGATGTTTTGGAAGAGAATGCCCGAGAGGTCTCCGGCACCGCGTTTCCCGCCGTCCTTCGAATACGGCTCCGGCACGGTCATGCAGACGAAGAACTGTTGCAGCGTCGGGCGCGGGTCCTCGATGTTGATGTTGCGAAAAATCACGCCGGCTCCGGCGGGCTTCCCGCCTTCGCCGCGCATGTTGAAAACGCGGCCGCCGCTCCAGCGATGCCACTTCGCCCGCGCGTAAATCACGTCGCAGTCCTCGACGACGAGCTGGCGGTCGGTGAGCTGCGGCACGGCGCTCAGGACGAACGACGAACCGTTGGCGTCGTTCCACAGCACGCAGCGCCGGATGCCGAGGCCGTTCACGTAAAGCGAGTCGTCCTGCGTGCGGAGGAAGCAGTCTTCGATGAGCGTGTTGCCAAACGGATTGATGCCGTCGCCGTTCGCGCGCCACGTAAAAATCTTCGTCCACTTCACCTCGTTGGGATGCCCCGGTTTGTAAGGGTGAATCAGCATGAGCGAGTGCGTCGCCGAGTCCGCAATGGTGATGCCTTCGACGCGCGTGTCGGTCGTGCCGACAACTTCAATGGGCCGATAGCGCCCGTGTTCCTTCTCCGAAATCTTCGGCTCCACATACTTTGGATGCTTCGTCCGCGCGCCCGACAACGTGCCGAGGCCGAAAATGCGGACGTGATGCGCGTCGCCCCATTTCGTGTTGGACAACGTGCCGTAAACCATCGCATCGCCGGGGATGTAATACTGGCGGTTCGCTCGCAGCGGAAAAGCCAGCCCCACATCGTGAACGCCCGGCAAGAAGTAGAGCGTCGTCCACGGCCCGTCGGAGGGCGGCATCTCGCCGGGCTTCACAGTCCGCACGCCGGGGTCGCCGGGCTTGGGTTTGTCGACCAGCGGCGGATTGGCAAAGAGCGAGATCGTGTGCAACGGCGGCCCTTTGTAGCCCTTGCCCGTGTCCTGCCCGTCCATCTGGCCGTCAATGTCCACGGCGACGAGGCAGGGCTTGTCGAGACGGACAAAAGCCCTGCCGTCCTTCACCGAGCACGCGGACGCCTGGCGCTGCGGATGCACCGCTGCGGAGCGAATCGGCTGCCCGTTGGCGCGGGCGATTTCGACTTCCACCGGCCCGGCGGTCTCGAAGTTGACGTAGGTGTGCGTCCAGCCCGCCAGCGTGTCGAAGTAGGCTTCCGTCTTCTTCTCTACGGACTTGCACTCGGTCTCCCACGCGAACGCACTCCGCCACTCGCTGCCCTCCGCCGTCGAGCGCACGCGCACCTTGTAGTGCCCCGACGCCGCCAGCCCCGGCACCGGCGGATACACGACCAACTCGTCGGCGTGCGCCACGACCTGCGCAGTCACGAGCAGGGCGGCGAGGAGTGCCAGGGCTCGTGTCATTGCAACAAAGAGCGCGCCGCTACCGCGCGGTTTTCGAGGCCGCAATCGGCACCTCGCAGAAGGTCAGCGCCGCGAGTCCATTCGCGCCGAGGAGCAAGGTGTCCTGATTCCACGCGATCTCCTTGAGGTAGGTGATTTTGGTCGCCACAGATGCTTCGCTCAGTTTTAGCGTAAGCACATTTCCCGCGACGCTGCCCGTGGCGACCTTCCCCTTCTCTCCATCCAAATAGAATTGCCCCGCCAGCGTGTCGGTCCACACGACGGGTTGGTCGAACTCCAGCGCGAGCGTGTCGTTCGCGGAGGTGGTGTAGGCCATGCGGCGCAGATTCGGCGCGGTGAGCGGGGCGGACGCGGTCTTTCCATACACGTCGCGCTCGATGAGCGGCTGCGCCATGCGCGCGAATTCGCCCCAGCCGACCAGCGGAAAGTGGCAGCCGCCCGGCGGACGCACGCCGAGTGTGGAGAGGATGCTCAGGTTCGAGAAGAGCTGCGGCAGCGTGCGCTGCTTTTCGCGCAGGCGGTCGCCCGCGCCGTCGCGTCCGCCCATCGCGCAGGAGTTCGGCCATATTTGGAAAACGTAGTAGTGCTGCACGTTCGGGAAGTCCTGCTTCCACGCGCCGGCCATCTCGATGAACAGGCGATGGTAACTCTCCCAGCCGAAGCCGCCGGTCGGGCCGTCCGCGCCCTGGTCGTTCTCGCCCTGATGCCAGAGGATGCCGCGAATGCCGTGCGTGAGCCGCGCCTGCTGCACGCGCCAGAGCATCCGGCCATACATCGTGCTGAGGTCGCCGTGGTCGGCGGGCGACGCCTGATGCTCGTCAATGCGCGAGCCGCCGATGGCCGCCTGGATGATGCACACGGGCATCTGATTGCTCGCGACGAGCCGCTTCGCCAGTTCCATGCCCCACCAGCCGAGTTCGGCCTGGTGCTCTGGCGCGCTGCGTTTCCAAACGGGACGGCACCACAGATTCGGTCGCGCGAGTCCGGCGGCCTCAGCGGCCTTCTGGCGGTCGCGCAACCACGCGACGCCATCCGCGCGACCCGTCGGCCCGCCGTAGCTGCGAATCCACTCGCTCGTCTCCGGTGGCGATTTCTCACCGGTGTCCGTCGCGAGCGCGTTCGACTGGCCATCAATGAGGAACGCATCGCCGCACACGAGTTCACCCACGCGGCGCAGCACAGTCTCGTTGCCGCCCGCGCGCGTGCCGAACTCGACGCGATACTTCACCAGCCCCGGCTTGAGCTTCACGGCGAAGGCGAAGGTCTTGTCCGCGCCCGGCTTCGCCGTCTCGGTCTTCACGAGCTTGTCGTCGGCAAAGAGCTTCAGAAAGACCGTGTCCGCAGGCTCGGCGAGCGTCCCGTTGTAATGGAGCGTTCCTTCGCCGCTGTCGTCGCGGGGGTAAAATTGCCCGTCCTCCGGCTGCTCGTCCTTCGCCGGAACGCGCGCGACCCACGCGTCGCGCTTCGGCTCGGTCACCGCGATGGTCACGGATTGCGTCGTGGGTTTACCGCCGTTGCTCACGGTCGCGGTGACGGTGAGCGGACCGCTGTTTTGTGCGCGCAGCAGCAAGAGCTTGCCGGGCGCGACTTCCTTGATGACCGCGAGCGGCCCCGCGCTCCACTCGAACTTCAACTCTCCCGCGCCGCGCGCCTGCATCGCCGCGAGGTTCGCAACTTGCGCCGCGACCTCAATGGTTGCGCGCCCGTCCCACGCCGCCGGAGCCTTGAGCGTGAACACCGGCTCGGGGATGGCTTCCTTCACCGTGATGGCGATGTCCTTGGTCTTCACGCCGTCGGCGAAGACGGCCTTGAATTGCAGCGTCGCCGTCGCATCGCCCGTCACGCGCCCGGCGGCGAAGGTGAACTTGAAGCGGTCCACCGCCACGACTTCCTCGCGCCCGTCGCGCTTGAGCAGCCAGAAAACTTTCTGCGCCCCGCCCGCCTGCGCGGTGAACTCGGCGCTCTTGCCCTCCTCCACGACGGCTTTCTCTGCCGACACACTGAACGCGTTGCCCGGCTGCACGAGCGGCCCGACGAGCGTTTGCAGCGGCTTTTGATTTTCAAATTGCAGCCGCACCCACTCCGCCGGGCGCGCGACGCTGGAGATGCGGACTTCGTCGAGTTCGCCGACGAAGTTGTAGTTGTTATACCAGCCGCCGAGCCAGAGCCGCGCGGGCGTCCGGATGTTCAGCGGCGAGCCTTTGGTGGCGTTGGTGCCGTCGGGCTGGCCGTTCACGTAGATGACCGACTCGCCCTGCCGATAGGTGTGGACGACGTGCGTCCAGTCGCCGAGCGGGAGGCGGCTGCCGCCCACGTCGCCGCCAGAGAAGTAGCAGTCCATGCGGATGTGCGGCGGGCTGCGGAGCTGCATTACGACCTTGCCCTGCCCCTGCTCGTTGCCCCAGCCGACGAGCGTGGAGTTCGCCGAGCGCGTGCGGAACCAAACCTCCGAACTGTGCGAGTTCGCGCCGGTCGGATAGTTGGGAATCTTGTCGCCACCGAACACGCCCGCCTTGCCGGGAAAATGCCGCGCGCGCCCGATGATGCCATTCGTCACCGAGGTGCCCGTGTCCTTCGACTCCAGTGTCCCGACTTCATCCTGCACCGTGTCGCCGAGATGCCACACGCTGAGGAAGCCGTTCGATTCGTTGAACACCGCCTTGCCATTCGACTCACTCGCCGCATCCGCCTTCCCCCAGTGCATCCGAATCGCCTGCCGCGCGTTGCCCTCGATGCGCGGCACGCGCACCCAGATGCTCGCCTCGCCGCGCGCCGCGTCCCACTCCTCGACTTGGAACGCCAACGCCTTGCCCGCGCTGTCGGCGAAGCGCACGTCCGCGCCGTCCTGCTTGGCCTGCTTGAAGTCGAACCAGTCCTTGTTCAACCGCACGAGCAACGGGAAGCCCTCGACCACGGCGCCCGCCGGCAAGTTCGCGCCGTCCGGCGTGGTGAGAATCGTGAGCCCGCCCGAGTGCTGCCAGCCCTGGTATTGCGCGAGGACGCTGCCTGTGGCGCACGCCAATGCGGCGATCAGGCTGAGAAGTGATTTCATTTTCATGTCTGTTTTGGACTGATCACCGCGATGCGCGATGGTTCAAGGCGCACGTAAAGCCCGGATGATGCCGTCGCTGATGAGATTCGCGAGCAATTCATTGCCCCGCCCGGTCGGGTGAACGCCATCGTAGGTGAGCACGCCGGCGGGCACGAAGTAGAGACTGCCGTCCACGCGCAGTTCGGCGTTGTGGTTTCGCAGGTAGGCCAGGTAAGCGCGACGGAGGTCCACCAGCGTCGTCCGGGTCGCCGCCGCGACCTTGCGCGTAAGCTCGGCGAACTGCTCGATCTTCGCGTCATCGCTGTTCTTGCCGTCGGGCAACTCGCCACGAACCGTCAGCGTCGCTAGCACGAGCCGGGTCCGAACCGCCTTCGCCGCCGTGTGAAGTTCGTGCAGCGCCTTCTCGAAAACCTCCGGCTCCGTCTTGCGCCACCACACGTCGTTGATGCCGATGAACACCACCGCGACATCGGCCTTCTCCGCCGCAATGACCGTCGCGAAAGACTTCTGCGCGCTGCTGCCAGGATAGGCGCTGTTGGTCGATCCGTCGCGAATCTGCAACACGCCGCCGCCATTGATCCCGCGATTCACCAGTTTCACGCTGCGTCCTTTCGCGCCGTCGCTCGTTTTCAGCGCCTTGTCGATCAGCCCCACAAAACCATTCTGCCAGGTGATGGAATCGCCGAAGAACGCAACCGTCATCCCGTCCCGGAGCGGACTGTCGGCGGCGGCAAGGGCGACGAGTCCGGGAACGTCGTAGAGTCTCTTCCGCGCCGCCACGGCTTCGGCTGAAACATCGAACGGCGGCTGCGCGGCCTTCACCACGGTGCCGGGAGCCAGTTGTCCGTCCGCGCCGATCTGCGCGGTGTAGAGGCCCTCCGGCAGACCGGTTGGCGACGCGAACCCCACGCGGGCAAGCTGCGGCGCGCTCAATCCCTTCGCATCCTTGCCGAAGATCACCTTGTCCCGTCCGGGCTTGAACCCGCGAATCGTCAGCGTTTTGGTGAGGTTCCACGGACAACCGCTGCTGTCGCCGATGAGCAACGTGGCCGGCGTTTCTCCCATCGAAATCACTCCGTGAGTCGCCAGTGTCAGCGAAGCGAATTTCTCGTCGTGCCCGTGCAGGTCGAGGCTGCTGACGCCGGTCCCACCCAGCGTGACATGGGCGGCGTCATTGATTTGGTGCGCACGATTGAGCTTCGCCATCGCATCGCCCTTGGCGCCGATGATGAAGTCACCCGGAATCGCATCCACCCCGGCCGACTTGTCGAGATCGAGCACGCCGTTGACCAGCGTGAAGCGGCCTTTGAACGTGTTCGGCGCGGTGCCGGCCAGGATGGACGGCGCCACCTGCGGCACACGGCCGCCCCGCCATTCCACCGAACCCACGCCGGAGAACGCGCCGCTGAAAATGGTCCGGTTGCCGCCCCCGGTCTCGACGATCAAAGCGTGACCGTTGAGGTCGATGGCACCGCCTTGCGCCCCGGTCATCCAGCCGAACGTCGCATCACCGGCGAGCCGGTAGTTCATGTCCTTGCCGAATTGCTTGGTGGGATTGACCACCTCGCCCGTTATTTCAGCGGCATGGAGCCAGACATTCGAGAACAGGAGCAACAAGGCGGGGAGCAGCGAATAAGCAGGTGGCATAACAGGATGCTCTGAATCGGAGCCGGGTCGCTCAATTCATCGTTCTCGGGGACGCTCGATGAGGTGCCAATTTGAATCAGGGATTTCGAAAGGGACCGTGCGGCGCGCTGCCGTCCATCTCCTTGCGCCATGAGTCGAAGCGCGACTTCATCATTGCACCGATGGCTGGCCTTTAGCGGGAGTGATCGGCTTTCTCATCGAGATCGTTGCGCAGGTCAAAGAGGCCGCAGTAAAAGACGGCCTTTTCGGCTAAACGAGCAGTTCCCGCAGCGGGCCGGCAAGAGTCGGATTCTTCTGGTCTGCGCCGACCAGGTTGAAGTGGTCGCGCGGGGCACCGACGGCGTGCAGGAGTGTGTTGTAGAGCGCGTTGAGCGTCGGATTCTCCGCGGCCGCGGTCATGATACGGTTCTGGGTGCCGCTGTAAGTCGGGCTGTCCGTCCTGATCGGATAGACGACCAACTGGTTCGTCTTGATGCGGCCGCCGAGATTGCCCAGGAGGACGAACGGCCAGTTCTCGCCGTGGGTGTGCTGACGGTTCGCGCTGTCGCTTGTGAAGACGACGAGCGTGTTGTCGAGCATCGTGCCGCCATCCTCGGGCATCTCCGCGAGCCGCTTGAGCAGCGCGGCGGTGCGGTCGGCCATGTGCCGCCGCACCTTCGGCAGAATGTCCAGGCCGCTGAGATTCAGCTTCACGTCCGTCTCGTTGTGGCCCACCCCGTGCGTGCCCATCTCGGAGATGCCGGTGTAGTTGCCGCGGATCGTGCAAAGCTCGGAGGTGATGGTGACCACGTTGGTCAGCCCCGTGACGATCGCCGACGCCGCGATGTCGAACTGGGCCGTCACCGTGTCGGTAAACTTGACGGGATACGGCGTCGGCAGTTTGGGCGCGGCCTTGGACAGCTCGCCTTTGTCGAACATTTTGGCGAGCTGGGCTTCGCGGCGGCTGAGCGACTCGAACGCATCGATCTGATAATCGAGTTGCGTCAGTTCGGTCCCGCGCAGTTGCGACCGGAGTGCCTTGACGTCACTCTTGAGCAGGTCGAGCAGGTTCGTGCGAAGCGCGAAGTCGTTCTTCGTCGCGCCGATGCCGCCGAAGAGCGACTCGTAAGCCAGTTCCGGCCGGCATTGCGCCGCGAGTGGCTGGCCCGGTCCCCAGGCGGACGAACAACGAATCGCTTTCGTCGCCGGCTGCCCGGGATCGATGCCCAGGTTCAGCAGCGGAAAAATGCCGCCCAGCTTGCGCGCGATCGCCGCGTCGATGGTCTCAGCCACCACGTTGCGCCGCTTGTCGTCGCCCACGCCGACATTGACCGCCGCGAGCGCCCCGAAGCCGGCGCCGTGATCGGGATGCACCGGGCCGGCCCGCAGGCCGTGGACGATTGTCAGGCGGTCCTTCCACGGCGTGAAGGGCTCGATGTCGAACGGCAGCGTGAGTGCCTTCAGCGGATACGATTTCGTGTCCTTCCCTTCCAGTCCCGGCGCAGGCAATTCAAGGGGCACCGAGCCCTTTTCGTGGAAGCCGTTGCCGAACATGACGAAGACCACGCGCTTCGGTGTCTTGTAAGTCCCCGCTTCCAGCGCGGCCAATTTGTTGAGCAGCGGAAGGAATGCCAGTCCACCGGCTCCGGCGGACAGCGATTTGAGTAAAGTGCGGCGGCCAATGTTGCGGTTCATGGTGATGGTTTCTCTGCGAGGCGGGTGCGACACAAAAAGGGATCCGAGCTGAGCAACGAGGTTATCAGCGCCCTCATGCTGCCACCGTTTTTCCGATAAGCCTGATGAGCCGCCACGAGGGCCGGTCCGTCGGCGAGTGTTTCGTTGCGGCCCAGAAAATAGCGGAAGGCGTGCCGCACAAAAACCTGCTCGACGTGCTCGGACGCCGCGAGCCGCCGAATCAGTTCGAATGGATCCTTCACCGGGCCATTGAGCGATGGATCGATGCTGCCGCTCACGTCGCCGCTCGTGTCGAGCGGCATCGGTTTGAACAGCGTCTGCCGGGGCACGCCATACATATTGAGGTTTTTTTTGGCCGACGTCGCCTCCGGGTCCACCACCATCTCCTCGGTGCGGAAACGGCCGAAGTGATCGAATTGCTCGAAGGGCAGCCCGAGCGGGTCCATCTGCTTGTGGCAGTTCCAGCAGTATTCCTCGCGGGTCACCCGCATCCGGTCGCGCAGCGTGCGATGCCGCTCGTCGGGCAGCATGGCGTTGACCGTGATCGGCACTTCGGGGATGCGGCCACCGAGCAGGCGCTCGCGAATCCAGCGGCCGCGATGGATGGCGTGGTTGTCGAAGTTGCCCGACTGGGCCACCAGCCACGCGGGATGCGTCAGCAAGCCGAGCCGGTGCTCGGGCGGGAGGTCGTAGAGGCGATGGGGATCCCAGTCCGCGCGGGTCGCGATGGAGACTTCGTAAATCTTGATGGTGGTTTGCTCATCGGCCTCGAAGCTCGTTTTCTTCAGCCGGTAGTCGTCCCGCTTGGTGTGAACCTGATCGTCCGGGTCCACCGTGATCGCATGGGTTTTCGTCGTCGTCAGCAGGCGCCGCAGCACGTCTTTGTCCTCGGCAAGCGCAGCGAGCACGATCCGGTCGGCGTCGCTGACGAAGTAATTCGCGTTCCACCCTCGCGCTCCGCGGACGCCGAGTTCCTGTTTCAGCGTCACCTCATCCTTGAACACATTCGGCGCCGACGCGTAGGCGAAGTATTCGCGGAAAAACCGCAGCACGCGCGGCTTCGCGATCGTGGCATCGTCGAGCATGCGTTTCACCTGCGCCGCCACCTCCTCGCGCGTGGCGAGTTTTCCCTGCGCGGCGGCCGTGGCGAGCGCCGTATCCGGCCCGTCGTCCGTCAGTGCGAACGCGATCGCCCGCGCCAGATCGCGCGGCGCGAGACGGTTCGCCGGCCCGGCTGGTATCTCGACCCGGTGAATCAATTCCGTGTTGCACAGCAGGGCGGTGAGCAGTTGTTCGACCGCGCCCGGGCCGCCCAATTTCGCGACGTTGTTCCGGAAAAAAACGCCGTAACGCCCGGCCTCGTCGGCCGTCGGCGGCCGTTGAAACAGCCCCTCGAATGCCGGAGCCAACGCGGCGTCCGCCTGCTCCGCGGTGGCGGCCCCGCCCGCCTTGATCAGCGTCGCCAGTTCCTTGATGTATCCGCCGACGCTCGCCACGCTCCCCGCGTGCCGCTTCACCATCGCCGCCGCGACGAGCGACGCATTGCGCAGCAAGAATTCGATCTCCGCCTCGCCCACCCGGTGCTCCGAGACGTAATCCACAAAGTCCCGCTGTGGGGTGAAGTTCCACGGAGCCGTCAGCTTGTGCTCGCCGTAGTTCCGCAAAGGCAGCCGATAGTGCTTGATGAGCTTGTCGAAGTAATTCTCGTAAGCCTGCCCCGTCAGCCGCCACAAACGCGGATTGGTGCCCCTCGCTTCCGCCGTCGCCGTGCCGGAGAACAACGCCCGATGATCGACGTAATTCCCTTTGATCGGCGCCAGCCATTTACCCTCGTCGGGCGTCACCCCCGCGGCGCGCATCGCCGTCGCGAGTGATTGCATCACCGGGGCGAATTCAGGCTCCGCGGGCCGCGTTTTCGCATCGCTCGGCGGCATCTCGCGAGCTTCAAGTGCGTCATAAACCGCCCGCCAGACCTGCAATTCCCGCGGTTTC
>BJHT01000253.1:7908-10724 GCA_014193395.1 Verrucomicrobiota bacterium | reverse complement strand
CACGGATCACGCATCCCGCCCCCCGCCCCCGCCCATGCCCAACTCCCCCCTCACCATCGCCCTCTCCGGCAGCAACGCTATCGACAACCCCGGTCCCGGCGTCGGCGTCGCCCGCAGCCTCAAGGAAGACCCCGACCTCCACGCCCGCATCCTCGGCCTTTCCTACGACGCAATGGAACCCGGCATCTACATGGACTGGGTGGTCGATAAGTCCTACATCATGCCCTACCCCTCGGGCGATGGTGACGCCTATTTCGACCGCCTTGCCTTCATCCGCGACCAGCAAGGCATCGACTTCCTTATCCCTAACTTCGATGCCGAGCTACCCCTCTACATCAAGCGCGCCGGCAAGCTCGCCGACGCGGGCTTCAAGACCTTCCTGCCCACGATGGAACAGTTCAAATTGCGCGGCAAAGACAAGCTCATCGAAGTCGCCGAACGCATCGACATTGGACTGCCCAAGACCCGCGTCGTCAGTTCCCTCGACCAATTCGCCGCCGCCATCGAAGAAATCAAGCTACCCGTCATGGTCAAAGGCAGCTTCTACAAAGCTTACCGCGCCTATACCTATGCCGAAGCCATCGGCCACTACCACGCCCTTGTCGCCGAATGGGGCTATCCCATCATCGTGCAGGAAATTGTGACTGGCGAAGAACTCAATGTCATCGGCGTCGGGGACGGTGCCGGCGGCTCGCTCGGCTTGGTCGGCATCAAGAAAATGAGCGTGACGGCCCTCGGCAAAATCTGGACCGGCGTCACCATCAAACACGCCGCCATGCTCGAAGCCACGCAGCGCTTCATCCGCGAATACCGCTGGCGCGGCCCCTTCGAACTGGAGTGCATCGTCCGCGACGAAGATGTCTTCCTCATCGAGATCAATCCCCGCTTCCCCGCCTGGGTCTATTTCGCCACCGGTGTCGGCGTCAACCTCCCCGCCCGCATGGTCCGCCACTGCCTCGGCCTCCCCGTCCCACCCACCCCCGACTACGACGCCGGCAAACTCTTCGTCCGCTACACCTATGAGTTAGTGACCGACATGAGCACCTTCCAAAAAGCCATCACCCGCGGCGAAGCGCCGTAATTCACCCATGGCCACCATTATCAATCATTGCGAAAAAATGTCGCGGAACCGTTCTGACACGAAGCGCGTCCGTCTCCCTCGCCCCGTGAGGCACGAACGGGGAGAGGGCCGGAGAGAGGGGTGCTCCACCATGGCGGGCGGCCCAACTTTGCGGAGCGCCTCCTCTCCGCGACCCTCTCCTCCGTTCCGAACGGAGGCGACGAAGCCGGAGGCCTCGGGGCGGACTCCACGAACTTTCGCGAAGATTGATTCGGATCTTAGCTTCCCCCTCTCATTAGCACCCGGCTTCAGCCGGGTGTTTGCGCCAAAGAGAATCACAGCCGTTTCAACGGCTTCTCGGTCTCAGTGTGGAAAACCGTTAAAACGGTTTCCACAATCCGCCGCCCTGAACACCCGGCTAAAGCCGGGTGCTAATGAGACCGGCCCGAACCTCTCCCTCTTAGTTGGCAACTCCCGCCGCCTAATCCCTTCCACTCTTTAACCCTTCAGCACACCCCATTTCACCCCCCATTCCCCATCCCCTTTCCCACCCCAGACCCCAGACCCTAAACCCTATCCCCCAATTCTCCCCCAGACCCTAGACCCTAGACCCTAGACCCTCCCCATGAAACTAGCCTACGAAAAACCCGTAATTAACAAACTCCGCTCCGGCCTGATGAACAAGTTCGGCTGGAACCCCGCCTACGCCCGCAAGGTCCGCACCAGCATCGACGGCGTCTCCATCGACGACCTCGTCGAACGTTACGGCTCACCCCTCTTCGTCTATTCCGAGCGCACCGCCCGCCAGCGCTACCGGCAGATGTACAACGCCTTTTCCACCCGCTACCCAAATGTCCAGTTCGGCTGGAGCTACAAAACCAACTATCTCCAAGCCATCTGCGCGCTCATGCACCAGGAAGGTGCCATCGCCGAAGTAGTCTCGGCGATGGAATACGACAAGGCCCGCGCCCTCGGCATGCCCGGCGACCAGATTATTTTCAACGGTCCGCACAAACCTTACGCGGCTCTCGAAAAAGCCGTCTCCGAAGGCGCGGTCATCAACATCGACCACCTCGACGAAATCGTGGACTTAGAAACCATCGCCAAGAAACTCGGCCGCACCGTTCACATCGGCATGAGACTCAACCTCGACGCGGGTATCTATCCGCAATGGTCCCGCTTCGGTTTCAACCTCGAATCCGGCCAGGCCCTCGACGCCGTGAAGCGCATCGCCAGCGGCGGCAAACTCAAGCTCAACGGCCTCCACTGTCACATCGGCACCTTCATCATGGACCCGCAGGCCTACGCCCGCGAAGTCGAGAAGATGGTAAAGTTCGGCTATGAAATTGAGGATGCCTTCGGATTCGGCATGGAATACCTCGACATCGGCGGCGGCTTCCCCTCCCAAAGCCGCCTCAAGGGGGTCTATCTCCCGCCCGAAGTAGCGATCCCCAATATCGATGAGTTCGCCGAGACCATCACCACCGCGCTCTCCCACGCCCTCAAGCCCGGCGACTTTCCGAAACTCATCATAGAGTCCGGTCGCGCCCTTATCGACGAAGCCGGATATCTCGTGACGAGCATCGTGGCCACCAAGCGACTTGTCGATGGCACCCGCGCCTACGTGGCCGATGCCGGCGTGAACCTCCTCTTCACCGCCTTCTGGTATAAGTTCAACGTCGAGCTGGACCGCGAAGTCGGCGGCGTCAACGAAACCAGCGTCATCTATGGCCCCCTCTGCATGAACATTGATGCC
>BJHT01000253.1:0-7898 GCA_014193395.1 Verrucomicrobiota bacterium | reverse complement strand
GGCATCCAACTCCCGCCCCTTAAACGCGGCGCCCGACTCATCTTCTCGCCCGTCGGCGCCTACAACAACACCCAGTGGCTCCAGTTCATCGAGTATCGACCCAACGTCGTCCTCGTCACCACCAACGGCGATGTCGAAGTTATCCGCGAAGCTGAAGATCTCTCCGACATCCAACGCCGCGAACGCCTCCCCAAGCACCTCGAATTACTAAAGAAGGCATGACCCCCCTTCCTTGTAGGCGACGACGTAAGGAGACTCTAACCTCTTCCACGAAAGGCGCGTCCGATCCAACGCCGCGCCTCCCCGCCCCTTGTAGGAGACGACGTGAGAAGACTCTAACCTCCTTTTGCCCAAGCCCGCGCCCCTCGGGGAAAAGGTTAGAGTCTCCTAACGTCGTCTCCTACAAGTCTTCGGGTAGGGCGCGTCTGTCCCCAGCGCGCCGCCAGACCGTCCGCACATCGCGGCGGCGCGCTGAGGACTGGCGCGCCCTACCTTTCGCATGAAGGACCTCTACCACGCCGTCTTCCGGTCCTACGCTGAAGTCTTCTTCCTCCAAGGCGGCCTCGTCGGCGCAGCCCTCTTCGGTATTACCCTTCTCAATCCCCGCCTCGGCATCGCCGGCATCATCGCCGTGCTATCCGCCTACGCCTTCGCCCGTTTCATAGGGCTGGGCAAAGTCTTCCTCGAATCCGGCTTCTACACCTGTAATCCGCTCCTGGTCGGACTCTCCATCGGCCACCTGTTCCAACTTACCCCGCTCGCCGTCTTCTTCTGCATCGCCGCCGGCGTGCTCACCCTGCTCGTCACTGTCACTCTGGCCAATGTCTTCTCCATCTATTTCCGGCTGCCGCTCCTGAGCCTTCCGTTCGTCGTCGTCAGCTCTCTCGCCTACATGGCTTCGCTGCGCTACGGCAACCTCCTTACTGCCGGGTCCCACTCCCCCGCCTTTCTCAACGATGACTTTGGCCTGCCTGCGTGGCTTGCCGGTTTCTTCAAATCCTTCGGCTCACTCCTGTTCACTCCCAGCGTCGCGGTGGGCGGCGCGCTGGCCGCACTCATCCTAATCCGCTCCCGCATTCTATTCCTTCTCGCCGCGCTCGGCTATGCGGTCGGCGCATCCGTCCGCTACGGCATGTTGGGTTCACCCGCGAAAGCCTTTTCCGATCCGCTGAATTTCAATTTTCTGCTAATCGCCATGGCGCTTGGAGGGGTGTTCCTGATCCCGTCCATCCGCAGCTATGGCATCGCCGCCATCGCCGTCGCACTGTCCACCATTGTCATGGATGCCATCGCCGGATTCTGGAGTTACTACGGTATCCCGGCTTTTACTCTACCCTTCGCCGTGGTAACACTCGGCGTGGTCTATGTGCTCGGATTAGTCGGCAATCCACTCGTCGCCCAGCGGATAGGAAAGACTCCCGAAGAAACCCTCGAGACCCATCTCGCCAACCGCTTGCGCTACCCTGGCACCGAGCGCACCTTGCTCCCGCCCTTCGCCGGCAAATGGACCGTCTGGCAGGGCTTCGATGGCGGTTGGACCCACAAGGGCGCGTGGCGTTACGCCTACGATTTCGTACTCACTAACGACGAGGGCAAGACGCACACCAACGACGGCACCCGGCTCGAAGACTATCTCTGCTTCAACAAGCCCGTCATGGCCCCGGTCCGCGGCCGCATTGCTCACATCGTCGATGACCTGCCAGACAGTCCCATCAACCAGCCCGACAAACTCAACAACTGGGGCAACCTAGTCGTGATCGCCGACCCGCGCGGTTTCTGTGTCGAGCTATCCCATTTCGCCAGCAAGTCACTCCGTGTGAAAGTGGGCGACTGGGTGGAACGCGGCACCGTCCTTGGTCTCTGCGGTAACTCCGGCTACTCGCCGCAGCCGCACATCCACGTCCAGGCGCAGCTACAAGAGACACCCGGCAGCGCCACCGTTCCCTTCAGCTTTGTCAGCTATCTCGCTGACGGCGTCTTCCACGCCAACGACCTGCCTAAGGAGAAGCAAGTCATCGAGCCGCTCTACGCCAACAAGCGCCTCGACGCCGCGACCAATTTCGTCCTCGACGAAGAGTATCGCTACTCTGTGCGCCGCGCCGGGCGCGACTACGACGAATTGAGACTCAAGGTCCGCATGGGTCTCGACGGCACCTTCTACTTTGATTCCGGCCGCGCCACGCTCGCTTTCGGCCGACACGAGGGTACTTACTATTCCTACCGCTACGAAGGCCGCGACCCGCGCCTGCTCGCGATGTTCCTCGCCTTGCCCCGGCTGCCGCTGGGGCTGCGCGATGGCATCCAATGGCGCGACCACGTCCCCGTCGGCGCGGTCGCCCGCGGACTGCGCGGCGCGCTCGTTGGCGTGGCCAGCAGCTTTTGGCCGAAGCTCGCCGAAGTCCGCGTCACCCAA
The DNA here is from genome assembly GCA_014193395.1 of Verrucomicrobiota bacterium. Classification (GTDB taxonomy): domain Bacteria; phylum Verrucomicrobiota; class Verrucomicrobiia; order Limisphaerales; family BJHT01; genus BJHT01. The sequence goes on along the minus strand of BJHT01000253.1, from coordinate 5,485 downwards.
ACTTGTACCGGCGAGAACCGTCTCGACACCGTGATCGAATCGACCGCCCTGCGCCTGCGCAAATCCGGCACCGTCCTTTTCGACCGCAACAAAGGCATCGCCGCCCTGACCTTCGACGGCTGGGAACTGAGGAGAAAAGATGAGGCGAACTGAATCATGTCTTCCTTATCCCGGTAGGGACGCGTTGCCGCGCGTCCGTGACGTAGCCGCCGACGTGAGGAGGCGGATCGGGCGGTGCTCCGCGTGCTCCGCCTCCTCACGTCGTCGACTGCGAAGGTTCTGCGCGGGCGTCGTCTTGCTCCTCTCCATCCTTTCCACCGCCGCGGCTCCCGCCGTCCCCACCGATGCCCCCACCCGCACCGCCTGGCGCGAATCTCTCCGCCTCGAATCCACCGGCGATTTTGTCCAAGCCGGCGCCCTGCTCACTCCCCTGCCCCGCTCCTACGCCGTCGATTTCCGCCTCGGCTGGCTGCACTATCTCGCAACCAATCACGCCGTCGCCATCACCCACTACCGCGCCGCGCTTGCCGCCGCGCCGCATTCGCTCGAGGCCCGCCTCGCCATTCTCCTCCCGCTCCTCGCGCACGCTCGCTTCGCCGACGCCGAGACCACCGCCCGCGCCATCCTTCACGACCACCGACACAATCACCCCGCGACGCTCCGCCTCGCCATCGCCCTGCGCCTACAGGGCAACCTCGCCGAAGCCCGCCGCGTCCTCCTACGCGCCCTGCCCGCGCACCCGAGCGATCCCGCGCTGCTCAACGAACTCGGCCATGTCCACGCCGCGCAAAAAAATCTCCCCGCCGCCCGCGATTTCTACACGCAAGCCTTCTCCCTCGACCCCGACAACGATCCCGCCTTCGCCCAGCTCACCAACCCCCAGCTCTTCCGCGACCTCGCCGAATCCACCGGCCCCTTCGCCCGCCCCGCGCCGCCACCGCGCCCGCCCTCGACCCTGCGCCTCGACCTCTCGACCTACGGCGGCTACCTCGCGTACCAGCGCGCCGCCCTGAAGCGCCACGCCACGCTCTTTGGCGCCTCGGGCGTTCTCTCGCACGATCCCGCGCGTGTCTTCGAGGGCGGCGTGGATCACATCGACATCGCGCGCCGTTTCCTCCCGCACCTGCGCCAGACCGACGCCACCTTTGCCTACGCCAACTACTTCATCCCCGGCCTGAAACTCCGCCTCGGCGGCCACTACGTTGCCACCGACGACGCGCCCACCGACGGCGGCTGGTCGCTTTTCGGCAGCGCGGATTACTTTTTCCCGCAGCGCTTCCTCGCCGGCGCGCAGCTCGCCTACACGCGCTTTACCGATTTCTCGCCGCGCCTCGAAATCGTGCAGCTCACGCCCCGCCTCAGCGCGACGCTCTGGCGCGATCTGGACCGCAGCCTCAGCGCCGATCTGCGCGCCCACTGGATTCATCTCGGCGAAAAAGTCACCGCGGGCCGCACCGATTTCTTCTCGATCGAACCCCGCCTCACGCTCACTTGGGAACGCTGCACGCTCGGCCTCTTCGGCTGGGCCGGGAACCAATCCTTCGCCCTGCGCAACGATGGCTACACCCTCTTCAATCTCGCCGAGCGCCACCTCGCCGGCTTCGGCGGCGACCTGCGTTACGCCCTCACCCCCCGCGCCGCGCTCGCGCTCCGTTACGCGCGCGAGGAATTCCGCGAACTCGGCGCGGCCAACACCGCCGCGGCGAACAGTTTCCTTGGCACCCTTGCCGTGAGCTTCTAAAACCCACCGGAAAACCTGACATGAAAAACCTGCTCCTCCTCGTCCTCCTCGTCCTCCTCAGCCTCGCGCCCTTCGCTCCCGCCGCGCCCGCGGCCCCGACCCCGCCCCGCGCCGCCGCCCTCACCGAAATGGAAATCCGAGACGCCTACCACAAGTCCTATCGCTACGAGCGTTCGCAAAGCTACGCCGACGCGATCAAGGCCCTCTCGCCCGTCGTCACCGCCTTTCCCCAAGGCTACACCGTGAATCTCCGCCTCGGCTGGCTGAACTACCTCATCGGCTCCTACGCCACCGCGCGCGTCCACTACGAGACCGCCATCAAGACCGCTCCCGATTCCCTCGAGGCCAAGCTCGGCCACACGCTGCCGCTCATGGCGCAGGAGCGTTACGACGAAGCTGAAATCGCGGCGAAACAAGTCCTCCGCATCGACCCGAGCAATTACCTCGCGAACCTCCGCCTCGCCTTTGCCTACCGCATGTTGAAAAAAATCGACGCCGCCGAAGATCTGCTCAACCGCATGTTGGTCCTCTATCCCACCGACATCAGTCTCCTCACCGAGTACGCCCTCATCAAAGTCGCCCGCAACCAGGGCGTTGATGCCAAGCGGGTCTTCAACGACATCCTCACCCTCGACCCCGAAAACGTCGTCGCCAAAGCCCAGCTCTCGAAGCTGTGAGGCGCGCCGCTAACACGAGCGCCGGGGCGTAAAGTGTGTCGGCGGATTAGCATTTCATTAACTCGCGCCGGGATTTTCGCGGCTGGCAAGGCGCGAGGAAGGAGCCTATCCAAACGGGGTCTGTTACTGACGCGCAACGTCGCCAGCGGCGAAAAAAAACAGCCAATTAGCCTCAGCTTGAACGCGCATTAGAATTAGCCAAGGCGCATGGAACCGGAGTGCGGTTTCACGACGCCGCGGGAGGTGGGTGGGCGGGCCTCTCGCAGAAAGAGGTTAGAGTCTCGTTACCTCGACTCCTACAACTTCAAGAGCGCGCGCGGCTGGTCGCAGACAACGTGAGGAAAAGCGGAGGGGGATACGCTGGCAGGCGGATGGAACTCACACCAAGGACGAAGAAATCCGCCCGCCAACATACCGCCCCCATTCACTGCTCCCATGATTTTGCGGGTCACTCCAGTCTCCGCTGGAACTTCCCGCCGATGACCATTGCTCCGCAATTCGGATACGTTGGCCTCAAGCTGCGGCGTCTCGGCGCCCGGAATCTCCTCACGTCGGTGGCGACGTTTTCACACACGCAATGACGACCGCGCTCCCACAGCCCGGTTACCACTGCGCTTTGAAATTCACCCCGCGCGCCATTTTCCTACTGACCGGCGCGAATCATTTTTTGTTGGCGCTCGGCGCGGCCCCCCGGAAGATGCGCGCGCCCGCCGGGACCGCTCGACCGTTCCCCGCGCGCCACCACCGCATGAACTCAGCGCCCCTGCACCACCTCGAACTGCCCGGCCTCACCCGGCTCAAAAGCGGCAAGGTCCGCGAAGTCTTCGACCTCGGCGACCGCCTCCTCTTCGTCGCCACCGACCGCATCTCCGCCTTCGACTGCATCATGCCCAACGGCATCCCGCGCAAAGGCGAAGTGCTCACCCAGCTTTCCCATTTCTGGTTCGACCAGACCGCGGCCATCGTCCCCAACCACCGCCTCGCCCGCGCCGACGATCCGCTGCCGGCCGCGCTCCAGCCCTTCGCCACACGCCTCGCCGGCCGCAGCATGATCGTGAAAAAAGCCCGGCCCCTCGTGATCGAATGCGTCGTGCGCGGCTACCTCGCAGGCTCCGGTTGGAAAGAATATCGCGCCAGCCAGACCGTGTGCGGCATTCCGCTGCCCGCCGGCCTGCTCGAATGCTCCGAACTGCCGGAACCCATTTTCACCCCGGCCACCAAGGCCGAAACCGGCCATGACGAAAATATTCCTTTCACCACCGCCGCCCAGCTCGTCGGCGCGGACCTCGCCGCGCAGGCCCGCGACTACAGCCTTCAGCTCTACCGCTTCGCCCGCGACTACGCCCGCCAGCGCGGCATCATCATCGCCGACACCAAGTTCGAGTTTGGCCTCTTCGACGGCCGACTGATCCTCATCGACGAAGTCCTCACGCCCGACTCCTCGCGCTTCTGGCCCGCCGCCGAATACCGCCCCGGCCGCGGCCAGCCGAGCTTCGACAAACAATTCGTGCGCGACTACCTCGAGACCCTCGCGTGGAACAAAACCCCGCCCGCCCCCGCGCTCCCGCCCGAGATCGTCGCGAAAACCCAGGCCAAATACTTCGAGGCCTACGAGCGCCTCACCGGCCGGAAGCTGTGAGCTGCAACCAGAATGGAGCGCGAACGGTCCCCGGTCGCAGCGGCAACACCGGGGCCGAGATGCCGGGAGGTTCTTTCGCCCCCGCAGGTCGGTCACCGCTGCGGGACCGGACCGCTCGCACTCCAAAATCTCCGCGCGCCGTAAGGATTTCGCCGTGTTACGAATCGCCCGTCCGCCCCGCCGACAATTCGGCTTTTCCCATTCCCTTGCCCCAAATTCCCCGGCCAAACTGGGCCGTGCTTCCGAGCGGCTCCGCCCAGCGCCGCCAACCAAATTACGCATGTCCCTCCGGGTTGACAGCGGGTACGCCCGGCGCAGGGCATCGGGAGTTTCAACCGCGCCCTTGCTTCGCCACACGCTGCGACCGGGGACCGGTCGCGCTCCGCCTCAGCCGCTGCTGAGTCTTCCCCGCGATGCACCACCTCGTCGAAGATTTCCTCCAATACCTCCGCCACGAACGCGGCCGTTCCGAGCAGACCCAGAAGACCTACGCCTCGCTGCTCAACCGCTTCGTCGCCTGGGCCGCCACGCAAAACCTGCGCGATTGGAAAGCCGTCGAGTTCCAGCATTTAACCGCCTTCCTCGAACACGAACGCCTGCGCGGCCTCGAGTCCGAACCCGAACCCACCACCCGCAAACTCAGTTCCGAAAGCCTCTACCTCCAGATCGCCGCCCTGCGCGCCTTCTACCGCTTCGCCGAGACGGAAAAATTTCTCCCGACCAACGTCGCCGAAAACCTCTCGTTGCCGAAACGCTGGAAACGTCTTCCCAAATCCCTCTCCGCCGAAGAAATCGAAACGCTGCTCCAACCGCTCTCGCTCGAAACCCCGTCGGCCCTCTGCGACCAGGCGATCCTCGAACTGGCCTACGCGTCCGGCCTGCGCCTGGCAGAACTCCGCCACATCCGCCTCGAACAACTCCACCTCGACGCCGGCTTCGTCACCGTCATCGGCAAGGGCAACAAAGAGCGCGTGGTCCCGCTCGGACGCGCCGCCGTGGCCGCGCTCAAGCGCTACCTCGACTCGCCCGGCGGCCGCGCGAAACTCGTGACCAAACGCTCGCCCGCGAATGTTTTTTTGACCCAACGCGGTACGCCCTTCGCGCCCGTCACCCTCTGGCTGCGCATCAAGAAACGCGCCGAACACGCCGGACTGGAACGCAACATCACGCCCCACATGCTGCGCCACAGCTTCGCCACGCACTTGCTCGAACACGGCGCGGACCTGCGCGCGATCCAGGAACTCCTCGGCCACGCGAGCATCGGGACCACCGAGCTTTACACGCACGTCGAGGGCAAACGCCTGCGCGAGGTCCACCAAAAATTCCACCCCCGCGCCCGCGACGACGGCGGTGAAAGTTGACCCGTGCCCGCGCGTAGCCGGCGACGCGAGGAGGCGGATCGGCCGCCAATAAAAGGCGCAGCATGGG
>BJHT01000252.1 GCA_014193395.1 Verrucomicrobiota bacterium | reverse complement strand
GCCGCGTTGATGAAGAGCGGGGCCGTGATGACGAGTTTGTCCGCGGCGGTGAACTCCGCGCTGAAATTGAACAGCAACGTCCCGCGCACATTGATCCCCGCCGGCAGATTCGTCGTGCTCAACGCCGTCGGATCGCTCTTCGCCACGTCCACCGCGATCACGCCCTCGAGCACCGCGCCGCCCGCCGCGGCAGTCACGAAATCCACGAGGCTGGCGTAATGCGTGCCGCAGGCGTCGGCCACGGCGAGGTAGCGGTTGAAATCGAAGAGCTGGTCGGTCGCGCCGTTGACCGTGTAATCGGGCAGCTCTGCCGCGGTGGAAAGATTGCCCATCGAAACCGTCGGCCGCACCGCCTGGCCCGCGCGCAGATTGCTCACGCCCGCTTTCGCCAAAACCTGGACGCCGCTCGTGTTCACGCGGCCGTTGGCGAGCACGCCGCCCTCCACCACAAGCGGCCCGATCCCGCCGCCCACGCACACGACGTTGCCCGCGACCGCCGCCGCCTTCGTGACCGAGGTCGAGCTGTCGCCCGGCGCATCGCTGAGGATCGCCGCGCCCCAGCCGAAGCCCAGCTCGGCGTGCATCACCGCCGTCTGCCGCACGGTGCCGAGCTGCGTCAGCGCCATGATTTTCGCGCCGGCAACCGGTGCCGCCGAGTTGGTCAGATGAATTCTCACCGTAACGCTTTGGTTCGTGAACGGAGCCGTCACGACCCGCTCGTACACCACCTCGGTCGAGGAGCTGAGCGTCGCGTTCAACGCGTAGGGCGGGGCGTTGTTCAACAACCCGCCGGCGAGCGTGCCGCTGGTGTTCGTCCCCGCCCGCTCGAGATCGACACAGCCCAGGATCGCACCGCTCTCCACCACCTGATACGCCGCCACCAAATCCTGCCGCCGCTGCGCGAGACTCAGGTTGTGCATCGAGTAGCCATACAGCCCGGCGATGGACCCGATGATGACCACCGCGAGCAGAAAGTAGGCGATCACCGAACCGCGTTCGGCGGCCGCGGGCGCGGTGGAGCGATGGGTTCTCATGCCGCGCGAGTGAACGGTGCGCGGGACGTCCGCGTGACACGAATGCGACTGCGCCAATGATCGGCGGTGGAATGAAGTGAAAAAACCGGCATGAGTTTTCCTTGGCCAATCCATCGGCAGAACCTCAGGCCCGCTTGAATCCGAACGCCGCAGTCAGAATTGGCAAATCCCGGATGAACCTCCGGGCCACGCGGTGCCGCCAACGCCCTTGATTTCCGCCGCGGCGGTTTGGAGTGCGGTGACTCGTCACCGCTTTTGCGCAGGCGACTTGTCGCCGTCGAACCTCCATGCGGCTCCGTTCACGCGCGCACGCTTCCGCTGGCGCGAGCCGTGAATGCCGCACTTGCCGATCACGCCTGCCGCAATTCGACGGCGACAAGTCGCCTCGCGAAAGCGGTGACAAGTCACCGCACTCCAAAGGCTGGGACCACTCGCACGCCGCCCGCGCTCATGCGCCCTCCCCATTCATGTCCATCCGTGTCCAGCCGTGGTTCAATTCTCGCGCTCCACCCGCCCCGCATCCCGCTGCAACGCGATCAAACACCGCGCGCCAAACGCCCCCGGCCAGCGCGACAGCCAGCGGTCGCACCGTTGCAACAGCGCCAGCGCACCCGCCGGATACATCGCCGGTTTGCTGAATCCGCCCGACAGCAAGTACGCGAACGCCGCGAACACCTCCGCGTGCCGGATGCGCCAACCCGGCGGCCACGGCGGCATCTCTCCACGGAAGAACAGCCGCGTCGCATTGCCTTGCGCCGCGTAATAATTCTTCGGCACCGGCGGTGTGGCCGAGCGGTCAATCGCCGCGCGGATCGCCACCGGCTCGTGATGCAGCAGCCCATACACCGGATAACTCGCGAGGCTGATGAACGGCTCGAACAAAATCACTCGTCCCCGCGGCCCGAGCACGCGCTTCGCCTCCTCCAGAAACAGCGCCGGTTTTTGCAGATGATGAAACACATCGAAGAGGATCAGGTGCGACAAACTCGCGTCCCGGAACGGCAGTTCGTAGCCATCGCATGTCAGGTCCAGCCACGGATTCGGAAACAAATCCGTCGCGATGGCCGCCGGCAGCCGCGACTTGAGATTCCCCACGCCCGAGCCGATTTCCACGATGCGTCCCGGGATCGTCGTGTCGATCTGCGCCACGATCCGCTCGTAAAAACCCGCATAAATCTCGCGCAACAACGGCTTGCCCTGCCACGCTTTCAGGTTCGCATGGATCTCGACCTGATGCTGCGCGAGCGGGGTGCTCATGGTAGCAGCGGATTCCAAACCCTGGAAAAACCCAGCCCGCGAAAATCCTTCAAATTGGTGGTGGCAAACTCGGTGACTTCAAAATGCCGCAACGTCGCGGCAAGCCGGACATCAATAATCCCGCGGAAGGCGAAATTGGGAGTTGCCGCCCAACGCCCGACTGTCGCCATGACCGGCGCGTTTTCGACCAAGCGCCAGTGGGGATTTTGCCGGTAGCCGTGGCAATGGGCCGCCGCCTGCGCGGGTTTCATTGGGCGGGGCAGAATCTTCTCGTTACAAAGTTTCAGGAAGAGTTCCACCAGCATCAGTTCACAGATCACCACTTCGTCATTCGCGGCGAGTGATGCGATGAATTCCGCCGCAACCTCATGCTGCGGTGAGTCGCTGTTCGCAGCGTGAACGGCGATGTTGGTGTCAAACGAGAGCATGAATCGGAGGTCGTACGCCTACCGGTGACAGAGGTCGGTCCACTCCGATTCCGGGGCCAGAAACATGCCCATCGCCTTGGGTGCCGGCGGGTGCCACACGACTGCAACCGCTGCGGCGGCGCGCGGTTTGCGCGACACCTTCTTCCTTTTGCTTTTGGCAACAGCCGCCGCTGGTTGATTCACCGTCCGGAGCCGCATGGCGACGAATTGCAGCAACTTCTCCAGTTCTTCCCGTGGGAGTGCGTCGGTAGCGGTTTCGATTTCGGCCAGTGTGCTCATGGGAAAAGGTTATCGGCGACCCACAACCCCGGCAAGACGACGTTCCCCGCGGAGATGGCCGCACGACAAAATACTTGGCGCAATAAATCCTCTGCGCCTCATGCGATGAACTTCATCCGCCTGGCCGCGAACACGACCATCTTCAGCAACAGCCAGCCGTGGCTCCAGCGCTGGATGTTGGTCTCGCCATAGGTGCGCGCCTGGTAGCGGATCGGCAGGTCCACGATGTGCAGGTTCAGCTTCGCCGCGCCGAAGAGCAGATCGAAATCGCCGAACGGATCGAAGTCGCCGAAGTAGCTACGGTTGCGCGCGAGGGCTTCGTAATCGGCGCGAAACAGCACCTTCGTCCCGCACAACGTGTCCTTCACCGGCTGGCCCAGCAGCCAGGTGAACGCGATGCCGAAGAGCTTGTTCGCGATCATGTTCAGGAACTGCATCGCCTCCTCTTCCATCGGATACACCAGCCGCACGCCGTTCACGAACTCGCCCTGCCCCGAGCGCGCCACCTCGTAAAATTTCGGCAACTGCTCCGGCGGCATCGTCAGGTCCGCGTCGAGGATGAACAGCAGATCGCCCGTCGCCGCCGCGAACGCCTCGCGCACCGCGCCGCCCTTGCCCTTGCTCTGCTGTTTCAGGATGCGGATTTTGCGCTGCGGATACTTCGCCGCGACGCGCTGGATTTCCTCCCAGGTGTTGTCCTTCGAGTGGCCCTCGATGAAAATGATCTCCGTCCCCAGGCCCATCTCCGGCGTGCGCTGCACGGCGGCCTCGATGTTGCCCGCCTCGTTGCGCGCGGGAATCACGACCGAACAGGTGAACTCGCGCCGCACCGCCGCCAGCGGCCGCGGCCGCGCCGTGAGCACGACCGACAGGCAGAAAGGCGCAAACACCGGGGCCAGCCAGCGGTTGAGCAGCGTGTCGAGCAGCGGCGTGCGCACCGGCCACAGGATGCGCGTCTGCTGCGTGATGACCTCCCAGCCCGCCAGCCGCAGCAGGTTCTTCATGTCCGAGGCGGAGAGCCAGTTTTGCAACATCGTCGGCGCTTTGAAGCCGAGCTTGGCCGCCAGGTCGAGCACCGGCCGCCAGAGGTTGTTGAAAAAACTCACCACCAGCCGCGTGCGCGGATGCGACACCGCGCGCAACCGCTCCAGCACGAGCTGCACGTCCGGCAGATCGTTCACCAAATCCGAAAGCAGGATGTAATCAAACGCCTCGCCGCTCGTGAACACCTCGGCGCTGGCCGCCACAAACTCGAGCTGCGGATGCCGCTGCCGCGCCATCTCGACCGTCGCCGGACTGAAGTCCACGCCCACACCACGCTCCGGCCGCACGGCGGCGAGCAAATCCCCGAGGCCGCAGCCCACCTCTAGCACGCGCTGACCGGGCGGCACGAGGTAGGAGAAAAAACGGTTCACCAGCCGATGGTAAAATCTCCCGCTTTCGAGCGCGCGGTAGGGCGCGCGGTGTTCGTAGAATTCCTGGCGAGGAGTCATGCGTTTCGACCGATATACCAAGCGACTGCCTGATGACGAGCTTCAAAAATATTGCGATCACCACCGCGCGCCCACCGGCGTGGCTGCGTTGGATTTTCCCGCTGACGCGGCGCAAACCAAAACCATCGGCGGAGAAAATGGAGCCAGTGTTGCATCGGGATTCCGGCGCAAAGCTTGAGGAAAATGCCACCCCGGAACGCCGAGCATTGCTCGGCAGCGACGGCCCTGACCCCGCCCTGCCGAGCAATGCTCGGCGCTCCGACCCACCCGCCAGTCGCTCGCCATCGGCACCCGGCGACTGGCTCACGCCCCGCCGTTTCACCGCGCTGCTCGCGGTGCTGATCGGCGTGCTGTTCGCGGGCGTGCTCGTCGGTTCGCAATCGTTCTTCTTCCGCGACTTCGGTTACTTCGGCTATCCGCTGGCGCAGTTTCATCGCGAGGCCTTCTGGCGCGGCGAATGGCCGCTGTGGAATCCGCTCAACAACTTCGGCCTTCCGTTCCTGGCGCAGTGGAACACGCTCACGCTCTACCCGCTCTCGCTGATCTACCTGCTCCTCCCACTGCCGTGGTCGCTCAATGTGTTCTGTCTCGCGCACCTGCTGCTCGCGGGCGCGGGCATGTATGCGCTCGCCGCGCACTGGACCGCGCGCCCGCTCGCCGCGGCCGTTGCGGGCCTCGCCTTCGCCTTCAACGGCCTGACGCTCCACTGTCTGATGTGGCCGAACAACATCGCCGCGCTTGGTTGGATGCCGTGGCTCGTCCTGCTCGCCAGCCGCGCCGTAAATGAAGGCGGCCGCACGTTGCTCCTCGCCGCACTCGTCGGCGCGCTGCAAATGCTCGCCGGCGCGCCCGAGGTCATCCTGCTCACCTGGACGCTGATCGCCACGCTGTGGCTGGTTGCAGCACTGCCTCTCGGAGTGCGGCCGTCCCCGGCCGCAGCGACGTCCGCCCGCACGGAAGCGCTGGCAATTTCCGAGCACCACACTGCGCTCAATCCCGCTGCGCCCGAGGACGGGCGCACTCCTGGAGTGCGGCCGTCCCCGGCCGCAGCAGCGTCCGCCCGCACGGAAGCGCTGGAAATTTCCCAACGCCACACTGCGCTCAATCCCGCTGCGCCCGAGGACGGGCGCACTCCGGGCGCGGCGGCCGCGCGCCGCGTCCTCACAATCGCGGCGCGTGCCTTCGCGCTCGTGGGACTCGTCGCCCTGCTGTCCGCCGCACAACTGCTCCCCTTCCTGGAACTCCTCGGCGCGTCGCAGCGCGGGAGCGGCGGCTATGCGGGGAGCGAATGGCCCATGCCCGCGTGGGGCTGGGCGAACCTGCTCGTGCCGCTTTTCCGCGCGTTCCCGTCGCATCACGGCGTGTTCGCGCAAACCACGCAGCATTGGACCAGCTCGTATTACGCCGGCATCGGCGTGCTTGTGCTGGCGCTCTGGGCCGCCGTGCGCGTGCGCGACCGCCGCGCGTGGCTACTGGCCATCATCACCGCTACGAGCCTGCTCCTCGCGCTCGGCGACGCCGGATACCTCTACGATTGGGTCCACCGCGTCTTCCCCGCCATCGAGGTCATGCGCTATCCGGTGAAATTTGTGCTGCTCGCCGACTTCGCGCTGCCGCTTCTCGCAGCGCTGGGCGTGGCACATTTGCTGGAATCAAGTCCGACCACCTCGCGCACTGACGCGCGCTCCCTGCTCGCCATCGGTGCCGCCGCGCTCGCGCTCATCGCCGTGATTCTCCTCATTGCTCGCCTGCATCCGCTCGCAGACGACGTGTGGTCCGCAACGTGGCAGAACGGCCTCAGTCGCGCCGTGCTGCTCGGATTGATTCTCGCCGCGTGCCTGGCGCTGCGGCGCAGCAGCGGCCCCGGAGCGCGGGCGGCCCGCCCGCAAGTTTGCCCCACACCTCTCGCCGACGCCCGTCCCCGCGGCCTGAAGGCCGCGCTCCAACGCGCTGCGCCGCTCCTGCTCCTTCTCCTCCTGCTCCTCGACATCCTCACCCACATGCCGTGGCAAAACCCCACCGCCGCCGCGTGGGTCTATGCGCCGCGCGAGGTCGCCCTCGATCCGCGTCCGCGTCACGGCGAATCGCGCGCGATGGTGAGCCGCGCCGCGCTGATGGAAATGCACACCAGCTCGATCAACGATCCGTCCCGCGATTACCTCTTCAAACGCGTCGCGCTCTACGACAACTGCAACGTGCTCGACGCCCTGCCCAAGGCCGACGGCGTCTTCTCGCTTTATCTCCGTCCGCAGGCCGACATTCACCGCCTGCTCTACGGCAGCACCAACGCGCCGCCCGCCGGCCTGCTCGATTTCCTCGGCATCGCGCATCTCACCGCGCCCGGCAAATTCGTCGAGTGGACCCCGCGCCCCGGCTGGCAGCCCACGGCCACCGGCGGACAACGCATCGCATTCGCCCCCGACGAACAGATCCTCGCCGCGCTCGCCAACCCCGCGTTCGACAGCCGCAAGACAGTATTTTTACCGCCCGCCGCCCGCGCAGAAATCTCCGCGACCAACGCCGCGATCGTGCGTTTTCTTGCGCAACAATGGAGCGCCGCCAGTGCGAATCTCGAAGTCGAAGCCAGCGCGCCAACCGTGGTCGTGCTCGCGCAAACGTTTCATCCCAACTGGCGCGCGACGGTGAACGACCGCGCCGTCCCCGTGCCCGCCGGAAAAAGCCGCCTCGCGCTCACCTACCGCGACGACCGCTTCCACGCGGGCCTCGGGATTTCGGCGATCACCTTCGCCGCCTGCGCGGCTGGGTGGATGGTCGCGGGCCGTCGCCGCCGCACGCCAGACCTGTAGCGCAGGCTCCCAAGCCTGCTGTGTCGCCGACTTCCAAGTCGGCAGGGCCACGGACGGTTCGAGCGCTACGATCAATTCCGCGGCTCGCAGGTTTGGAAACCTGCGACACAGCAGGCTTGGAAGCCTGCGCTACAGGCGCGCTCCTGTCGCTCCCGTCCGCCATTCCCCGTCAAGTTCCCCCGCCAAAGTCCCGATAGTTCAGGGATGCTGTTGCTTCGCCCCGACCCCTTCGCGTCGCGCCCGCCGCGCCCGCCGTCACGCCGCGCGACGCGACTCCCCGCGCCCGCGCCCCGCCCATGACCATCACCACGCATCCTGCGTCCGCGCCCGCCGCGACACCCGCGCTCGAACTGCCCGCGGGCCTGACGCCGCTGCGGTTTGTCGGGCTGCTCGCGCTGCTGGTCGCCGTGGCGTATCCGAAAATCCTGCTCGGCTGGGAGACGTTTTACATCCGCGACTTCGCCTACTTCGGCTATCCGCTGGCGCATTATCATCGCGAGTGTTTCTGGCGCGGCGAAATCCCGCAGTGGAATCCGCTGAGCATGATGGGCCTGCCCTTCGCCGCGCAGTGGAACACGCTGGTCTTCTATCCCGGCTCGCTGATTTACCTCCTGCTGCCGCTGCCGTGGTCGCTGAATCTTTTCTGCCTGCTGCACCAGGTCCTCGCCGGGGCGGGCATGTATTTGCTCGCACAACGCTGGACGGGCAGCCGGCTCGCCGCGGCGGTCGCGGGCTGCGCGTTCGCGTTCAACGGCCTCACGCTCAACTGCCTGATGTGGCCGAACAACATCGCGGCGCTGGGTTGGATGCCGTTCGTGATTCTCTTCGGCGAACGCGCGTTCCGCGGCGATGGCCGCGCCGTCATCGTGGCCGCGCTCATCGGCGCGACACAGATGCTCACGGGCGCGCCGGAAGTGATCCTGTTCACCTGGGCCGTGCTCGGATTGTTCGCGCTCGGCTGGTGCCGGGAGGAACGCAGCGCCGGCCGCGCCATTTGGACAGCGCTCGGGCGGCTCACCCTCGTGGGCGTGCTCGTGGCGGCTCTCGCGGCGCTGCAATTGCTGCCGTTTCTCGAATTGATCCGTCACTCGCATCGCAGCACCGGACAGGCCGACGCGGCGATGTGGTCCATGCCCGCGTGGGGCTGGGCGAATCTGGTCGTGCCGCGCTTCCGCTCGTTCGCGAGCGCCGTCGGCGTGTGTTTTCAGGCGGGGCAGGACTGGACGACTTCGTATTACCCCGGCATCGGCGTGCTCGCGCTGGCGCTGCTCGGAGCGGCGTTGGTGCGCCAATGGCGGACATGGCTGCTCGGCGGTCTGCTCGCGTTAAGCCTGCTGCTCGCGCTCGGCGACCACAGCTTTGTGTATCCGCTGCTGCGCAAAGTTTTTCCGCCCATCGGTTTCTTCCGGTTCCCCGTGAAGTTCGTGGTGCTCGCGACGTTTTGTTTTCCGCTGCTGGCGGCGTTTGCGGTGGCGCATCTCACCGCGCCGGGGCGGATGCCGGAGCGCACGCTGCGACGCGCGCTGCTGCGCGTCGGCGTCGCGTTGGGCGTGGCGGTGATCGTGATCGTGGCGTGCTCGTACGCGCTGCCGTTGCGGGGCGAGGCGTTCACGGCGAGCTGGCAGCACGGAGCGGGGCGCGTGCTTTTCCTCGCGGCGATTTTGGCGCTGGTGCTCGCGCTGCGACGGCCCTCGCCGCATGTGCAGCGATTGGGTTTGGCGCTGGCCCTCGCGCTCGCCGTGGCGGGTGATGGCCTGACGCACACGGGGCAGCAGAATCCGGGGATCAAGCCGGACCTCTACGCGCCCGGATTGCTGCGCGAGCATTGGAAGCAGTCGGGGCTGGACCTCACGAGCACGCCGGACACGGTCGGTGTCCAGGCACCGGCGGGCGGGCCGCCCGCGCTCCCGGCCGAGCGCGAGATCGCGCCCGGCGGCATGCGCGCGTGGACGCCCGCGCCCGCCTACGAGGTGCTGCTCAAGCGCATGGTGCCGGACGCGGGCAATGATTATCTCTGCCATCGCCTCGCGCAGTTCGCCGACAGTCATCTGCTGGACAACGTGCCCTTCGCCGACGGCTTCTATTCCCTCTATTTGAAAGAGCATCATCAGGTTTGGTCCCTGCTCTATTTCTCGCCGACCAATTGCAATCTCGGCGGGCTGCTGGATTTCATCGGCGTCGCGGCGATGCCCTCGGCGACGAACATTTTCCACTGGCAGGCGCGGCCCACCGCGCAGCCGCTCGTGACCCTCGGGCAGCGGCCGGTGTTCGCCGATGCCGACGCGACGCTGCACGGATTGCGGGCGACGAATTTCAATCCCCGTGACGTGGTGTTTCTGCCGGAGGAAACGCGCGGCGCGGTGTCGGCGCAGAGCGCGCCAGCCACGCCGGGCGTCAGCGCAGCGCGCGTCCTAGCACAGCGTTTTTCCGCCGAGCGGATCGAACTCGAAGTCGAGACCACCGCACCGACGATGCTCGTGGTGGCGCAGTCGTTCTATCCCGGCTGGCGCGCGACGATTGATGGAAAGCCGGCGCCAGTGCTGCGCGCGAACCACGCCTTCCAAGCCGTCGCCCTGCCCGCCGGCGCGCGCCGGGTGACGCTCGTGTATCAGGACGAAGCCTTCCGCGCGGGCCTGGCGATCACCGCGCTCAGCGGGTTCGCGTGCATCGGGTGGCTCGGGCGGGCGCGGCGGCGTGAATCGTGAATCGTGATCCGTGATTCGTGAGGGATGGGGCGTGCTTACTGTCTCCTGTCTTCTGTCTCCTGTTCCCTGCCCCCTGTCTCTTGTTCCCTGCCTCCTGTCTCCTCGTCCCAAGTCGAGGCTCGCAAGCAGCGCGGCGCGGGCGCAGGGTGCGCGCGTGCAATCAGGGCGCAGTTCGGTGGAGCGGGTGTTGCGCGCGGGGCGCGTGCTGCTGCGACGGGAATGGCGGCGGGCGCTGGCGGTGCGGGAGCGGATTTTCTTCAGTGAGGAGGCGGTGCATCTGGTGCTCGCGGGCGTGGTGGGCGTGCTCGGGGCGGTGACGAATCTGGTTTTTTTTCTCGCGTTGGAATCGGTGAAAAATCTCGTGCTCGGTTCGAGCGGAGATTTGACCGAGATCGCCGAGCAATTGCCGGGCTGGCAGCGGATCGCGACGCCGACGTTGGGGGCGCTGCTGGCGGGGTTGGTGTTGCATCGCGGGCTGCGGGCGTTCGGGGAAAGGTTCTCGACTAACCTGCTCGAAGTGGTGGTCGCGGGGGATGGGCGGCTGCCGTTTCGCGTCGGGTTGGTGAAATCACTTTCGTCGCTGCTGAGTTTGGGAACGGGGGCGTCGATCGGGCGCGAGGGGTCGATCACGCAGATGACGGCGACGCTGGCGTCGGGCTGGGGACGGCTGGCGGGGTGGCAGCCGTATCGGCTGCGGCTGTTGGTGGCGTGCGGGGCGGCGGCGGGGATCGGGGCGGCGT
>BJHT01000251.1 GCA_014193395.1 Verrucomicrobiota bacterium | reverse complement strand
AGAAGCGCTGACGCGTGCCTGCAAGCAGCTTCGAATCGCCGCATCTCGCACCACGAACTCCGCCACCACTTTGCCACGCGCTGCATCAAGAACGGGGTGGATATTCCCACGGTCTCCCACTGGCTCGGTCACAAGGACGACCGACCTTGGCGATGAAAGTTTACGGGCGTCTCCGCGACGCCCACGCCAGCGCGATGGCTACCGAGGTCACGGTCTCGGCCCCCACAGCGGAAGCTGCGGGCGAAGGTCGTGTTGAGCCGACAACCGTGGGAAAGGAAAGCACAGTGAAAGTGCGCTCCTCGAAGCAGCGGCAGACTGCCAGTCCCGCGCACGGCGTCCATCGGCTCCCGGCGTTTCGGCAAACTGAATCACCGATGTCCCCTAAAAAAACTAAAAGAGGCGCTGCGTTTTACCCCGACATCCACAGTCAGCCGCTGGCAACCTCCCACCAGATCGTCCCGTTTGGCTTGTTCACTCAAGACATCCAGTTTTCCGGCTTGGCCGAACCTCGCAATCGCTCGGTCCCAGGGTCCTTCGCGACAGTCTTGGGCCAATCATCCGCCTCGTCCGCCGCGGTGGGCGGGAGTTGCCGGATGGCGTTTCATTTTCCTGAATCGCGCCCCAAGGGAATGAAGCCCTGTTTGGAAGAAGCGCGGGTGGAATGGCCGTTTGGCATGAGGCAATCGGAAGTGCCTGGCGAAAAGTTGCCGTCGAGGTGACGAGGCGGAGGGAACTCACTGGACTTGCGGAGTATCCACCTCCGCACACCGGCGACTACGGTCCAGCGGTTACAGAAACCCGAATAGGTTAAAACCAATGACCGGCACCCACCGGCGCTAATGAGAGGCCCGAACCGACTTAATCTTCGCAGGGCGGCGGGGATTGGTTTTCATAAGTTTCGGATAGTGCGGATCAGTGGTTTGGACTAACACCTTTCGAGCAATCAGCGTTTCCAATTTTAGTCCAATCCCCGGTCTTCGAGGTCGAGTTCGTCGAGGCCGAGATAGTGGCCGAGTTCGTGGAGGAGGGTGATGCGGATTTCTTCGCGGTAGATGGCTTCGTCGCCGTCGGAGAAGTCCCAGAGGTTTTCGAGGAAGAGGATGATTTGCGGCGGGATGGGTAAAGACATTCCTTCGCCGTCGGGGAAGGCTTCGCCGACGAAGAGACCGAGGGTGTCAGGTTCGACGTGGTCGGCGAGAAGGTCGTCGTTGGGGATGGGTTCGAGGGTGATGGGGAGGCGGTCGGTGCGGGCTTGGAGATGCGAGGGGAGGGCGCGGAGGGTGGCGGTGATTTCCGCTTCGGCGACGCGCTTGAGTTTATCCCAGTTCACAATAGCGATGGGGAAGCCAAGTCAGGCGACGGGCGGCGGAACGACGGGCGGTAGCGGCACGGGTTGGCGCGATTTCTGGAAGGAGCGGAGGGTGGCGGGGCGTTCGCTGAAGAAACGCGTGAGGTCGGCGAGGCAGGCGAGGGTCGCGGGGCTGAGATGATGTTCGATGCCCTCGATGTCGAGGCGCTGCACGTCTGGCGCGAGGCCGAGCAGGGAGAAGAAGCGTTCGAGCGTGGCGTGGCGGGCCTGGATGCGGCAGGCGACTTCGCGGCCTTTGTCGGTGAGAATCAGACCGCGGTATTTGACGTAATTGAGGTAACCGAGTTCCCCGAGCTTCTGGACCATGCTGGTGACGGAGGCCTGCTTGACGTGGAGGGAAGACGCGATGTCCACGACCCGGGCATAGCCTTTTTCCTCGATGAGTTCGTGGATGCGCTCGAGATAGTCTTCCGCGCTTTGGCTGGGCGTGGGTGGCATGGTTTTTGGTTTCGCCGGATGAAACACAAAGCGCGGAACCAACGCAAGCATGGGCGGGAGAATGGGCGAAAAATGCGGCGGGCACGGGTGTTTTTCCAACGCCAGCGGGAGTTTTGTCCGAGTCCGAAAAAAAATCTAAAAAACCCTTGTGAAGAATTTCACAATTCGGCAACGTCTGCGCGCTCTTGAACGGAAGGCCCGTTCTCCCAACCGGAGAATTGTGGTCACAACGCAATTTTGACGTGATGTTTTGGGTAAAAAAACTGTTGGTAGTGTTGCTTTTTTTCGGAGTGATCCACTCCGGGACGGCGGCGGAAGCTCGCGGTGAGAAGGCCACCCCGGCCCATGCCGAAAAGGGCGGCCATGCGTCCGGCCAATCGCACGACGGGATCACGCCGGATGCCCCGCGCTTTCACCTTGGGCCGCTGGTGGTAACCAACTCGATGATCCTGACGTGGGCCGTGGCTCTTGGTTTGATTGTGTTTGCGCGCATGGCGACGGCGAACCTCAAGACGGTGCCAGAAGGGGCGCAGAATTTCTGGGAGTGGCTGGTGGAGAGTCTGTATGGGTTTCTGGAGGGCATCATCGGTCATGAGTTGGTGAAGAAGACCTTCTGGTTTTTCGCGACCATCTTCATCTTCATTCTGTTTACCAACTGGTTCAGCCTGATTCCCGGCGTGGGCACGGTCGGCTGGGGCACTCCGGATGCGTCCGGCCATCTGCATCACATTACCAATCCGCTGCTGCGCGGGGTGAATGCCGACCTGAACATGACGCTGGCGCTGGCGATGGTCTTTTTCGCGTGCTGGACCTATTGGGCGCTGCAGGCCAACGGAGCGGGGGGATTCATCCTGCACCTGTTCGGCCCGAAAGGTGACACGACCGGTGCGTTGAAGGCGCTGATGATTTTGGTATTCGTGGCGGTGGGCGTGCTGGAGGTGGTGTCGATCCTGTTCCGGCCGGTGTCGTTGAGCTTCCGCTTGTTCGGCAACATTTTTGCGGGCGAAAACATGCTCGAGACGATGGCGCTGATGGGCGGGCAATACTTTGGCTGGCTGCTGCCGCTGCCGTTTTACGCGATGGAATTGCTGGTCGGGCTGGTGCAGGCGCTCGTATTCATGCTGCTCACGGCGGTGTTTACCCTCCTGATCTGCACGCATGACGAGGCGGAACACGACCACGGCAAAGAACATCACTGATCAATTTTGGCGGTCTGACCGTGGCAAGACTGCGGGGGTCGTCGAGTAACACACAGAAAGGTAAGAAATATGTTGATGCCCATGTTGGCTGAAATGAGTGGAAGTCTCCACGTCGCCGCGGCTGCTGCTGGCGCTGCGATCGGCGTAGGAATGATTGGTATGAAGGCTTCGGAAGCGGTCGGGCGCAATCCCGGTGCCGCCACGAAGATTCTCGTGCAGGCGATTCTGAGCACCGCCTTCGCTGAAGGCATCGTGTTTTTCGCCATCTTCTTGGTGAAGTAACCGTCCACTTGGATGCGGGGTTTCGGCCCCGCGTCCGCTCAATTTTTCGGAATTCGGAATATGAACCAGCATCTTTTCTTCGCGGCGGGCGGGGGCGGCTTGGCGGACATCGCCCGGAGCACCGGCGAAACGTTCGGGTTCAACACTCAGTTGTTCGTTTCGCAGGTCATCAGCTTTTGCATCGTTGCGTTCCTGCTGAAGAAGTTCGCTTACGACCCCATTCTGCAGGTGCTCGAAGAGCGCCGCACCAAGATCGCCGCGGGCTTGGCCAACGCAGAAAAGATCAAGGCCGAACTCGCCAACGCCCAGGTCAAGGCGCAGGAAATCCTCAATCAGGCCAGCTTGCAGGCGAACAAGATCATCGAGGAATCCCGCACCGCCGCCGCCAAAGTCGGCGAAATCGAACGCCAAAAGGCGATCTCCGATGCCTCGAACATCATCGCGAAAGCCCGCGAAGCGGGTGACGCGGAATTGGCGCGCTTGAAGGGTGAGTTGCGCAAGGAATTCGGCCGATTGGTGGTCGCGGCCAGCCGGAATGCAACCGGTAACATCCTCACGCTCGAACAGCACAACAAGCTGGCCGATGATGCCGGCAAGCAACTGGCTGCCTGAGTAGCTACTTAGTCACTTCCCGCAATCCCGCATGAAGATTGGCAAACAAGCCCGCCGCGACGGCAAAGCGCTGTTCCAGAGCTGTGTCAACAACAGTGTGCTTGATGAAGCCCGCGTGCGGCAGACGGTAACTCAAGTTATTTCGCTGAAGCCCCGCGGCTATGTCGCCATTCTCCAGCATTTTCAACGGCTCGTGCGGCTCGAAGTCGAGCGGCGCTCGGCGACCGTCGAGAGTGCGGTGTCTCTGCTGCCCGCCGTGCAGGCCGGGGTGGTCGCCAATCTTACCCAGCGTTACGGTGCTGGGTTGAACATTCAATTTTCACAAAACCCCGCCCTCGTCGGCGGGCTGCGCGTCAAGGTGGGCAGTGACGTGTATGATGGCAGTGTGGCCGCCCGCCTCACCGCATTGGCGGAGAGTTTGTAACCCGCGCCTTTTAACCAGTCTTTCCATAACCCAGCGTTTTTCAGACATGAGCTCCATCCTTCAGGAAATCGAAGCCCAGATTGCCGGCGTCAAGACGTCGGTGCAGAAGCAAAACGTCGGCATCGTTCGCGAGTGCTCGGACGGCGTCGCCAAGATCGAAGGTCTCTCCGACGCCATGGCGAACGAGATGCTCGACTTCGGCAACGGCGTCATCGGCCTCGCGCTAAACCTCGAAGAGACCGAGGTCGGCGCCATCATCCTGGGTGACTATCTCGGGGTGCGCGAAGGCACCGAGGTGCGCACCACCGGCAAGCTGCTCTCCGTGCCCGTGGGCATGGGCCTGCTCGGCCGCGTGGTCGATGTGCTCGGCCGCCCGCTCGACGGCAAAGGGCCGGTCAAGTCAGACGTATTCTATCCGGTGGAAAAAATCGCGCCCGGCATCGTGAAGCGTAAGTCGGTGAGCCAGCCGCTGCAGACCGGCATCATGGCCATCGACGCGATGATCCCCGTGGGTCGCGGTCAGCGCGAACTGATCATCGGTGACCGCTCGACGGGCAAGACTACGATCGGCGTGGACACCATGATCAATCAGGCGCGCATGAACAAGGTCGGCCGCGCTTCGGGCGACAAGAAGTTCCGGCCGGTCTATAACATCTACGTCGCCGTTGGACAGAAGCAGTCGAACATCGCGCGCGTGATCGCGGAACTCGAGAAGGCGGGCGCGTTGGAAGATACCATCGTCGTCGCGGCCGGCGCGTCGGACTCCGCCGCCAACCAGTATCTCTCTCCCTTCTCCGGTGCAGCAATGGGTGAGTGGTTCATGGATAATGGCATGGACGCGCTGATTATTTTTGACGATCTCTCCAAGCAGGCCGTTGCCTACCGGCAGGTCTCGCTGGTGCTGAAGCGTCCGTCCGGCCGCGAAGCCTATCCCGGTGACGTCTTCTATCTCCACAGCCGTCTCCTCGAACGTAGCGCCCGCGTGAATGAAACCAGCGGCAATGGCTCCCTCACCGCACTGCCGATCATTGAGACACAGGCAGGCGACGTTTCGGCCTACATTCCTACCAACGTCATCTCGATCACGGATGGACAGATCTATCTGGAAACCGATCTCTTCTACCAAGGTATCCGGCCCGCCATATCCGTCGGTCTCTCCGTGTCGCGCGTCGGTTCCGCCGCGCAGATCAAGGCGATGAAACAGGTCGCCGGTAAGATCAAACTCGAACTCGCGCAATATCGTGAGTTGGCGGCGTTCGCGCAGTTCGGTTCTGACTTGGATGCCAAGACACAGGCTACGCTGGAACGCGGCAAGCGGATCGTCGAACTCTTCAAGCAAATTCAGTTCAATCCTCTCCCCGTCGAGATTCAGGCGGCAGTCCTGTGGGCCATGCAGAATAACCTCCTTGACGACGTCGCCGTGGAAAAGATCAAGGACTGGCAGGTCAAGTTTTCGGATTTCCTCAGCACCCGCAAAACCGCCGTGCTCGAAAAGGTCCGCGTCGAAGGGGCCATCAATGACGCCTTGGCGGCGGAATTGAAGGCGGCAGCGGCGGAATTCAAGCAGAGTTACCGGTAGGCGGCTTGGAAGTCACCAGCCGTGACCTTAAGACTCTAAGTCAAAATGCCCAGCACACGCGACATCCGCCGACGCATCAAGTCGGTCAAGAACACCGCCCAGATCACCAAGGCGATGCAGATGGTGGCGTCGGCCAAGATGCGCAAGGCGCAGTTGGCGGCGTTGGCCGGGCGTCCTTATGCCTCCTTGATGAACGAGGTCTTGGCCGCCGCGACCGCGGGGGCCGGTGAGTTCAGTCATCCCTTGATGGAACAGCGCCCGGTCAAACGTCGCGCCGTCATCATCATTTCCACCGACAAGGGGCTGTGCGGGGCGCTGAACACCAATTTGCTGCGGGAGGCGACTCGCTTCGAGAAAGAGACCAGCGTCTTCATTTGTGCGGGCAAAAAGGGCGCGCAATGGGTTGCGCGGACCAAGCGCGATCTCGGCGCGGAGTTCAGTTACAAGGATACGCCGCATTTCGCCGAGGCGCGGGCAATTTCCAAGTTTGCGCAGCAGTTATTCTTGGATGGCAAGGTGGACCGGGTGGATGTGGTTTACACCAACTTCATCTCTACTTTGGTGCAGAAGCCGGAAGTCCGGCAGTTGCTACCGCTGGGTGAACTTACCGCGTTGGAAGCCGGCTTGGACGGCGAAGGTGCCGGAAAGAAGCTGGAAGATTCCACGCACGAATATCTCTTCGAGCCAGGCGCGGCCACGGTGCTGGGTAATTTGCTCCCACACTATTTGAACTATCAGGTCTTCCAGTTTCTCCAGGAAGCCAAGGCCTCGGAACAGTCGGCGCGGATGGTCGCGATGAAAAACGCGACGGACAACGCCAAGCAGATCATCAAGGACCTGACGCTGGAATACAACAAGCTGCGGCAGGCGAACATCACGAAGGAACTTTTGGAAATCACCACCGCCGCGATGGCGTTGGGTTAACTAGTTTTGCACATGAACAAAGGTAAAGTCGTTCAAATCATCGGTCCCGTGGTGGACATCGAGTTCCCCGGCGAACTCCCCGCCATCTACAACGCGTTGACCATTCAATTCACTCCGCCGGGTTCGGCACCCACCAAGCTGACCCTCGAGACGCAGCAGCATCTCGGCGGCAACTGGATTCGCGCCGTCGCCATGAGCGCCACCGAAGGTCTCAAGCGCGGCACCGAGGTGCTCGACCTCGGCAAGCCGATCTCAATGCCCGTCGGCGAGGGTGTCATGGGCCGCGTGTTCAATGTCACCGGCGACGCCGTGGACGAACAAGGCCCCGTGAAGGCGGACAAGTACAATCCCATTCACCGCTCGGCCCCGCCGCTCGTGGATCAGTCCGCCAGCCAGCAGATTCTCACCACCGGCATCAAGGTCATTGATCTCATCTGTCCCTTCTTGAAGGGCGGCAAGGTCGGCGCGTTCGGCGGTGCCGGCGTCGGCAAGACCGTCGTCATCATGGAACTGATCAATAACATCGCGAAGCTGCACGGCGGCATCTCGATGTTCGCGGGCGTCGGCGAGCGGACCCGTGAAGGCAACGATCTCTACAACGAAATGATCGAGGCCAATGTCATCAAGGTCGAGCAGGACGAGAAAGGTCATCCGAAGAAGGGTGCGAATGGTCTGCCGATCATCAAACCCGGCTCCCGCATCGGGCTGGTCTATGGTCAGATGAATGAGCCGCCGGGCGCGCGTCTTCGTGTCGCACTCTCCGCGCTGGCCGTGACTGAGTACTTCCGCGACGAGAAGAATCAGGACGTGCTCCTGTTCGTAGATAACATCTTCCGTTTCAGCCAGGCCGGCTCCGAAGTCTCCGCGCTCCTCGGCCGCACGCCGAGCGCCGTCGGTTATCAGCCGACGCTCGCCGCGGAAATGGGCAACCTTCAGGAACGCATCACTTCGACGAAGAAAGGTTCCATCACCTCCTTCCAAGCGGTTTACGTGCCTGCGGACGACCTTACCGACCCTGCGCCCGCCACCACGTTCGCGCACTTGGATGCGACCATCGTGCTGGAGCGTTCCATCGCTGAGTTGGGCATCTTCCCCGCCGTCGATCCGCTGGCCTCGAACTCCCGCGCGCTCACGCCAGACATCGTCGGCCAAGAACACTACAACGTCGCCCGCGGCGTGCAGAAGGTGCTCCAACGCTACAAAGATTTGCAGGACATCATCGCGATTCTGGGCATGGACGAGCTTTCGCCCGAAGACAAGACGACCGTCTTCCGCGCCCGCAAAATCCAGAAATTCCTCAGCCAGCCCTTTACGGTGGCCGAACAGTTCACCGGCCGCCCCGGCAAGCAGGTGCCCGTCGCCGAGACCGTTCGTGGCTTCAAGGAAATCCTCGAAGGCAAGCACGACGAAGTTTCCGAGAATAACTTCTATCTCAAGGGCGGTATCGACGAGATCAAGGAGTAATCTGGCATTGCGATTTACTGCGGGCGAATTCCTTCTGGCTTAGTTCACGAATCGCCAATCGTAAATCCGAGATCATAAATCCTATGGCCACGCTGAAACTCGAAATCGTCACCCCGGAGGCGAAAATCTACTCTGAGGACGTGGACATGGTGACCATCCCCGGCAGCGAGGGCGAGATGGGCATCTATCCGATGCACATCCCGCTGATGACTCAGGTAGTCTCCGGAGAGTTGGTTGCCCGCAAAGGGGGGCAGGATCATTACCTCGCCATTGGCGAAGGGTTTGTCGAGATCACCGGTGACCGCGTCGCAGTCATGACCGACATGGCCATGAAGGCGGATGACATCGACGAAGCCCGCGCCGAAGAGGCCCGCAAGCGCGCCGAAGCCCGCCTCTCCGAGAAGCTCAGCGACGAAGAGACCGCGTCCGTCACCGCCGCCCTCGCGCATTCGCTCGCGCAGCTACACGTCAAACGCCGGAAAAACCGCTAACTGTCTTCCGCTAGTTTTCGCCACGGCAGTTCCGCAAGGAACTGCCGTTTTTGTTTGGTTCAATCAGGAGCTGGCAGCGGCTGAACTACGATAAAGTTCAATCCACATGACCGGGAGTCGCTGGTGCCAAGCACCGCCGCTGACGAAATGAGCCGTGCCGGGGCGACGGTGCAATTGGAGATTCTTGGAGGAATCCATACGCCTTGGGCCAAGCCACCATCGTACTGCCCATAGCTCCACCGCGCAGCAAGGCAGAGCGCGGTGCGATTCACGCCGAACCATCGGCCCCGTGGATTCATGCATCGCTGCGGACGATGACGGCCGCACCCCGCAGCCGCCACCCGTCGCCCTCCCGGATTGATGCAAGTTACGCGGGGCTTCGGCCCCTGCATGGCGCTTCCCTCAACCCAGCCGGCCGGCCATCTTCGGGCGATGAAAAATCCCGCCACCCAGCTTGCCGCTCTGCTGTGTGAAGTGCGCGCCTGCACGGTGTGTGCGGCCTCCCTTCCTTTCCCGCCCCGCCCCATCCTGCGTGCCGCGGTCACCGCGCGCGTGATGATCGTGGGGCAGGCACCCGGACGGCGGGTGCAGGAAACCGGCATTCCCTGGAACGATCCCTCCGGCGACCGGTTGCGCGCGTGGCTGGGGCTGTCGCACGATATTTTCTACGACGAAAGCCGCATCGCGATCATCCCGACGGGCTTCTGCTATCCGGGCAAGGGCGAGCATGGGGATCTGCCGCCGCGCCCGGAATGCGCGCCCCGTTGGCATCCACGGCTGCGCGCCTTGCTGCCGCAGGTGCGCCTGACGCTCTTGGTGGGCGGCCATGCGCAGGCCTATTATCTCGCGAAACGCCGGCGGGATTCCCTCGGTGCCACCGTGCAGGCCTTCGCCGAATACCTGCCGGAGTTTCTGCCGCTGCCGCATCCCAGCCCGCGCAATTTGCAATGGTTCAAGCGGAACCCGTGGCTCGAAGCCGAAGTCATCCCGGCCGCCCGACAACGCGTCGCCGAGATTTTGGCCGGGCCGTAATGCGCGAGCGATGCGCATGCGCCGCGGCCAGAAAGATTTTCTGAAACCCGGGGCGCCATCAGCGCTTCGGAGCGGCGGGCGGACGAATCACCGTCTGGCTCTGCTCGCGCAGAAATTGCTGGATGTAATACGGCCCGAGCGCGCCCTTGCCACTGGAGCCGGAACACTTCCAACCTCCGAACGATTGCACGCCCGGCCAGGCCCCGGTCGTCGCGCCGCCACGGCGATTGGCATAGGTCACACCCGCTTCGATGCGCGCGAAGAACTCCTCCTGTTCGCCCTCGATCTGACTGAAAATTCCGGCGGTCAATCCGTACTCGCTGTCGTTGGCCAGCACGATCCCTTCGTCCAGCGACGCGATCTCGGCCACCGCCAGAATGGGCGCGAAAAACTCCTCCTGAAACATCGGCGACTTGGGTGGCAGCCGGTCGATGATCGCGGGCTCGACAAACAGCCCCGGCGCGAAATCGCCGTCGCGCAAAACCGCGCCGCCGTACACCAGCCGCCCGTCGCGCTTCCCCTTCTGCACCGTCTTGCGATAGCGCGCGACCGCCGCCTCGTTGATCAGCGGACCGAGGAACGCGTCGCGCTGCACGGGGTCAGCGATTTTCAGCCGCCGCGTTTTCTCGACCAGCAGATCGAGGAATGGTGCGTAAATATTTTTGTGCAAATAAAGGCGCGAACACGCCGAGCATTTCTGTCCGCCCATGCCGAACGCCGAGCGCAGGACGCCTTCCGTCGCGTCCTCAAGATTCGCCGTCGGCATGATGATGGCGGGATTTTTGCCGCCCATCTCCGCCAGGCACGGCCGCGGCCGCGTGGCGCTGAAGCGGTGCAGAATATCCATGCCGACCGCGCGCGACCCGGTGAACACGAGACCGTCCACGCCCGGGTTGGTGAGCAGTTCGCCGCCCAGCTCGGCCCCGTCGCCAGTTAGAAAATTGAACATGCCGACGGGCAGTCC
>BJHT01000250.1 GCA_014193395.1 Verrucomicrobiota bacterium | reverse complement strand
TACCCCATCAGCCGTGAGCTTCTACACTGGGAGACGCAGGGGCAGACGAGCCAAGCGAGCGACACGGGACAGAACCTTATCCATCACGTGGAGCGCGGCTACACGATGTTGTTCTTTGTTCGCTCTCGCAAAAAGGTGGACGGAACCACGGCTCCGTTCACGTTCCTCGGCCCCGCGAAGCTCGTGAGTTTCCAATCCGAACGCCCCATCCAGATGGTTTGGCGCCTCGACCATGCGATGCCCGTCGAGATGTTCGATGAGAATCGCCGCGGCGGCTGATGGCATTGCGTTGCTCTACCTTCAGATCTCCGCTTGCCGACGCCGGCAGATTCGGCGAGCAAGGAGTCATGAGCCAGACACCTGCAACCGGCCTGCGGAACGGATTTTGCATTTACCTCGATACGGTCTGTCAGGGGCCGATTCCGGTGTTAAGCGACGGTGAGGGAAAGTATGTGGTGTTCGCCACCGAGCTGGAGGCGCAACGGGAAATCGTGGATGACCTCAAAATCCGTCTGCAACAGTTTCTCGACGGTGAGCGGGAATTCGCCGAGGCCATCACCGTGGAGGAATACGTGGCCCCGGTGACCGTGCATCCCGACGGAGTCATCACCGATGCTGAAGGCCGCAGCTTCGGCCCGCTGGTGAAATAGTCCGGGCGTTCCCTGACGGTCCGAACGCCTTCCAAAACCCACCTTTGTCCGCGCGTGGCGTGCGATTGCCTATCTCCACCCCGGTCTGCATCCCGACGGCTACGACTCCGCCGACAGCGGCTGGCCGCGCGGGCTGCGCCGTTTCGCCGCCGAGGCGTGGCAGCGGGCCGCCGCGGGCGAACTGTCAGATGACGAGTTGTATCCCAGCGATGCCCAGTGGTCGGGACTCCACGACCGGATGGTGGTGCATACGGCGGAAGAAATTGCACGGCGTCGGGAACTCGCCGCCGCGTTCGGCGAGGGCATGGATGGCCGACGGCATCACCGGGCCTGACCGTGGCCCGGATGGTTCTCTGCCTTGTCTATGCAGTCGGACCGGATGTTGAAACCACAGAGACACGATGGACACGGTGCGGCGGGGCCGCAACCGAAGTGGAGCGCGACCGGTCCCCGGTCGCTGCGGCACCATCGGAGCCAGGGCGCTTGGGTTTTCTTGCGCCTTCGCCGGTCCGGGGCCGCTGCGGGCGGGGACCGCCCGCGCGCCTTGGTAGCGCAGGTTTCCAAACCTGCTGTGTCGCCGACTTCCAAGTCGGCAGGGTGTCGGCCTCGCCGGACGCGCCGCGGGTTTGGCAACCCGCGAACCAGCAGGCTGGGAAGCCTGCGCTAAAAAAGGAGGGTGAGATGTCCGGGCGGATCGGGCTACTCCAGCAGCTTTCCCATCGGGATGGCGAACAGGCGCTCGCCCAGTTTCACGGCCTCGCGACCATTGTAGGCCAACACGGCGGCGACGCAGGCGGGTGTCCGGTCGAGAAACGCCCGCAGCCCGGACAGGTCGTTCTCGCTCCAGCGGGTGGCCGCTTTCACCTCGAATCCGAACACCTTGCGGCCCGCTTCGATGACGAAATCCACTTCGTGCCGGCCCTGTTCGTGCCAGAAGGCGAGCTGGGCTTCCGGCAGGTGCGCCTCCAGCAGCGCGGCGAGATTTTGCGCCACATACGTCTCGAACAACGCGCCGCGCAGCAGGTCGTCCCGCCCCGGTTCCAGCGACGTGATGCCCGCCAGATGGGCCGCCAGGCCGCTGTCGGTGAAGTGCAGCTTGGGAGATTTCACGAGGCGCGAGCTGCGGTTTTTCAAAAATGGCGGCAGCCGCCGGATGAGAAACGAGGCCTCCAGCAAATCGAGGTAACGCCCCGTCGTGACGGCATTGAGCTTGGCGTCGCGCCCCAGCGTGCTGATGGCGAGCACCTGGGCCGTGCGCAGGGCGGCCAGTTGCGCCAGCGAACGAAAGGCGATCAGGTCGGTGATCTGGGACAGTTGCCGCACGTCGCGCTCGACATAGGTCTGCACGTAGGCGCGGAACCATTCCGCCACGTCGTCCGCCGGGCCGAGGCACGCGGGCGGCAGTCCGCCGCGCAAAATCTCTTTCTCAGTCACCGGGTCCGCGACGCCAGCCGGCACGGTGGGGGAGGCGAGGAACTTCACGAGGAACGGTTCCCGCGCCGTGGTTCCCCGCTGTTCCCGGCGGGTCATCGGGTGGAGCGTGAAATAGCCGGCGCGCCCCGCCAGCGTCTCGGTGACGTGTCCCAGCAGGGCCAGATTGGCGGAGCCGGACAGGATGAAGCGTCCCGGCTTGCGCTGCTCATCGACGCTCCGTTTCAGCGCGACGAGCAGCTCCGGACAGCGCTGGACTTCGTCGAGGATCGCCGCGTTGGCGAGCAACGACTCGGGGTTCGAGCGCGCCGCCGCCAGCGTGGCGAAGTCGTCGAGCGTGCGGTAGGCGTGCCCGCGAGCCAGACCGGCCTCGTTCTGGAGCAGGGTGCTCTTGCCCGACTGCCGCAGGCCGGAGAGCACGACGACGGGCAGCCGGCGCAAGGCCCGCTCCAGCCGCGGAGTAATCTCCCGCGAAAGATAGTTTGTCATAATGCAACACCTTGTAGTGACATTATGACAGCGGGTCAATGTCGGCGCGCCCGCGCGATGAGGCCGAACCCGTCACTTCTCCCGATAAATCCCCACCGGGCCGCGGAGGCCGCCGGTGCCGGGTTTCTGTGGGGACGTCGGTGCGGTTGGCGCGGAAGACGAGGGTGTTGGGGGCGTTGGGTCTTCCAACTTTCCATCGGCCCGCCTCAACTTGCTGGACTAGGGTTGGGCACCGCTCGGAAGAGGCACTTCAAATTCCGCCCAAGGCCGTGGACTGAATCACTCGGGCGGCGATCTGACGGCGGCGTTCCGCACTCACGCTGCCGCGCTTTTGGGACAGATCCTTCTTGTCGGCCAGATAGATCAGGTCGCATTTGACGATCGTCGCCCAGTCGAGACCGTCCGCGGCATCCAGCAGCACCTCGTGCTCCTCGGGCTTGCGTCCGCCGCGCTGGGTGAAGCAGAGCAGGACATTCACCAGCGACTTGTGATCCACCCGATCCGGGTGGGAGATGATCACGGCGGGGTGGGAGTCCGCGCCGGGGAACTTGAACGTGACGATGTCCCAGGCGTTCACGCGTTGACGTCCGGTTTGGGCTGCGACCGATACGCGGCGGCTTCGACCTTGTCCCAGTCGGGATCAGGGCGGCGGTAGATGCGCGCCAGTGTGCCCTTCGGAAAGGGCTTCACGTTGGAAATCCGGGGCGGCACGCCCAAGCGCTCGATCAGCAGGGGCAGGCCCATCTTCATCGCCTGACGCATGACTTCGTGATCCTTGAGGTGGGTGAGTGCGGCCGCGGCACTGACATCTTTTTGCAACCTCACGGACATCCGCAACGGAACGGGCTTGGACTTGGTCATGGGCCGAAGCGTGGAAGAAGACTCCGCACCGGTCAAGGCGTGGAGTCCGGGACGAAGCCGGTCGGGCGGTCGGGCGCAGCTTGACACTGCCCCAGAGGAACACGGTGCTGGGTTTGGAGTTCCGCATTTATGCGGTCCGGGTGCTCGAACCCGCCGAACCGCCTAAAGGCGGAACTCCAAACGGGGGCAGGGTCAAGAGGCGCCCCAGGCGATTCGCCAGCCGGACGGGATTTGGATCGGCCAGGCACTTGCGCGAGTTGGAGGCTGCTGCGGGCGAGACGCCCGCGCTCCGGCGGCGCCCCTCACTTCTCCCGATAAATCCCCACCGGGCCGAGCAGGCCGCCGGTGCCGAGTTCGTTGATGACGTCGGTGCGGTTGGCGCGGAAGACGAGGGTGTTGGGGGCGCTGGGTTTGAGGAGGTGGGTGATTTCGACGGAGGTGGGTTCGGCGTAGCCGTGGTAGTCGGGCGTGGTTTCGCCTTTGCAGTTGGTGAAGGTGAGGGGCTGGCCGTTGAACGGCGCGGGTGGATTCGTCTCATACGGTGCTTGCCTCCATCGAAACCAGCTTTTGCCGTGGTGACAGGATCAGCGAAGGCCAGCTTGAGTTTCCAATGCCAACATCCGCTCCACCCGCTCCCAGATACCGCATCCCGCGCTGGCGTGCTAAAGCTGCTCCCATTCGTCCCGGCTGATGTCCGCCTGAACGAGGATGCGTTTGGTGAGTGACCAGTCGATGTCGCCTTTGTGGGGGTTGGGGATGACCAGCTTTTGCCCCGCCCGCCACATGACCAGATGTTTGCCGCCGCCTTCGGGCGGACCCCATCCGACCGCCCGGAGGCGCCGGACGAGTTCACGCCACTTGATTGGGCTCGGCATACTCCTTGAAATTCAAGTCGAGGCCATCAATCACCGGCAGGGTGTCGCCGTGGCGCAGGCCGACGACGATCCAGGATTCCAAGGCCGCATCCAATTCGTCCCGGCATTCTTCCAAGGTGGCACCTTCCCCCCACACACCGCGGCACTGGGGGATGGCTCCATAAAAACGCCCGTTCTCCATGACTTCGTAGTGCGCATGGCGCATCGCGTGTTGAATGTAATCGGTCAGCATAGGCGGTCTGTGTGGCGGATTGATACGACCAGCGGAGGGGAAATCCAAACTGAATTTGGGGCGGGATGCGGAGCCGGGCGCATCCGCGCAGCGTCTTCGGAGCGCGGCCGCCCCCCCCGGTCGCAGCGGGTTCGCCGACGGGAAAGGATTGGAGATATTCTGGGATTCACGCGAGTTCGACGCCGCTGCGGGCGAGGACGCCTGCACTCCGGGGAGTGGTGCGCGGATGCGCTTTCGTTGCGCAAGGGTGGGTTCCGACTTGTTGGTCGGTGTGGTTTGTCGGCGCGCTTCGCTTTTTCCTCGGGTCACTTCTCCCGATAAATCCCCACCGGGCCGAGCAGGCCGCCGGTGCCGAGTTCGTTGATGACGTCGGTGCGGTTGGCGCGGAAGACGAGGGTGTTGGGGGCGCTGGGTTTGAGGAGGTGGGTGATTTCGACGGAGGTGGGTTCGGCGTAGCCGTGGTAGTCGGTCGTGGTTTCGCCTTTGCGGTTGGT
Organism: Verrucomicrobiota bacterium; assembly: GCA_014193395.1. Taxonomy (GTDB): domain Bacteria; phylum Verrucomicrobiota; class Verrucomicrobiia; order Limisphaerales; family BJHT01; genus BJHT01. The sequence continues at coordinate 5,795 of BJHT01000250.1, read as the reverse complement.
AAAGGTGAGGGGCTGGCCGTTGAACCATGCGCTCAGCGCGCCGTCGCTGGCGCTGATCCAGAGGAAGGTTTTGCGGCCGGCGGGGACGGCGGGCAGGCGCACGGTGGCGCGATACCAGGCGTGGCCGAAGTATTTGTCGAGGCCGAGGCCGGACCAGGTGTCCACGCAGGAATCCATGGTGCGCCAGGTCTTGTCATCGGTGTCGGGGACGCTCCAGCCGCGGGTTTCGCCGTTTTTTTCGGGGTCGGTCTGGAAGCGCCATTGGCGGATGGCGGGGGCGAGGAAGGTGTGGCTCTTGGCGAGTTTCGCAGCGTCGTCGTAGGTCTGGCCGAAGAAGGTGCGGAAGTAGCCGCCGGCAATGGTGTAGGTGCTCCAGCCGACGCGGTTGAAGGAGAAGCTGGCGGCGTGTTCGTCGGCGAGGGCGAGCTGCGCGCCCTGCCAGCGGAGGCTGTCGCGGTCGAGGTGCGCGTAACGTCCGGCGGCGAGGTCTTCGCGCAGGGCCATGAAGCGCTCGAACTGGCGGAGGGCGTCGTCCTGCAATTTCACGCGGCGGTATTCCAGCGGCGTGCGGGCGGCGGCGAGGGCGGCGTCCATGGTTTCGCGGGCGGTTTTCAGAAAGGCGGGCGGGAAGCGTTTCAAGTAGCTCCAGCCGCAGCCGGCGTGGTCGGGGACTTGATTCCACGCGTCATCGAAGTGCTGCCAGTAGCGGCGCATGGGGGCTTCGGCGGCGCCGTAGAAGCGGGTGAAAAATTCATCGAGCACCGCGCGCGGCTCGGCCTGGGTGTGCCACGACATGCGGATGGCGAGCCACATGCCGGGGAGGATGGACTCGAAATTCGGCATGGTCTCGGGGTTCCAGAGCTTGACCTTGTTGCGGTAGAGCAGCGGGAGTTCATCGCTCATCTGGCGCATCATCGGGTAGGGCACGGCGACCTCGGCGAGATGAAACATGTAGTTGTAGTAGGCGATGGTTTCGGAGGTGCGGCCCCAGCCTTCGGCAATGCGGCGGAGCTGCTGGCGCGACGGGCATTGCGGATCGGTCATGGCGTGGGCGCGGCAGTAGGTGATCGGCGCGATGAGCGGGACGAGGTTCGGGTGCAGGCGCTCACGCACGGGCGGGCGCGTGTATTGCACGTAGGCGAGAAAACCGAAGAGCACGTCGGGATGCTTTTTCGTGACACGCGCGGCGATGCGGTTGCAGAAGTGGACGAAGCGGTCGGTGCTGGAGAAGCGGTTCATGCTTTCGTCCCAGTCGCCGGCGTCGAGGGCGCGGCAGCGGGCGCATTCGCAGAAGTGCGCGCCGTCGTCGGGCGAGAGGGAGACGGTGCGCGCGGGCGTCTTGTCGAGGCGCGCGATGATGCTGTCGGCGAGGGCGTCGGAGACTTCGGGATTGCCCCAGCAATAGCGGCCATTGATCGAGCGTTTGCCGTTGAGTTCGGCGTTCCAATCGGGATGGGCGGTGAGTTGTTCCTTGGTGAGGTAGCCGCTGATTTCGAGGGCGTGGCCGGCGGAGAGCTTGAAGCCGCCCTGGCGGTTGCGGCGGCGGAAGGCTTCGTCGGCGTACCAGATGTGGCGCGAGATCGTGCCGGGCACGGCGCTCACATCCTGCGCGGCGATGCGCACAGTGCGCGACTCGGGGAGCACCTCGCCGAGGTCGCCGGGGAGGAACCAGCGGCAGCCGAGTTGATCGAGGAGTTCGTAGATCGCGTAGCTCGTGGCTTCATCGGATTCGCCCAGCAGGCCGAGGCCTTGAGCGCCGGCCACGAGGCGCCAGGCTTGCTGATGCGGGGATTTTTTCGCGGGCGGGCCGAAGCGTTGCGTCGCGGGTTCACCGATGAGGATGGGCAATTGCCCGAGCGCGCCGGCCGGCAGATTGGTGACGATTTGAATCGGCGCGCCGGAGATTTTTTCGAGGCAGCGCGCGAGATCGCGGGTGGATTCGCGCAGGCGCTGCCGCTCGTGTTCGGCCTCGGTGTCCGCGGCAGGCGCACCGGCGGCGAGCTTGCGGTCGGGTTCGAGCACGCGCGGCGCGACCTGGATGAAGACCTGCGCCACGCCGTCGCGCACGAGCGTGATCTCAGCACCGCGGGCAAGTGGCGAGAGGAGGAAACAAAAGGCGATGGCCGGGAAAAGGCGCAAGGAAATCATGCGGCGAGTGAAGCCCGCGGACGGTGCAATCGCAAGGCGGATGACGGGTGCGCCGCACCTCCGGCAGAGCGTCGGCTTCCAGCCGGCTCAACGAGCCCGCACAACGGCAAGGGGAGTTTTCCCTTGGGCCTGAGACAGCTCCTGATTCGTGACGCGAAACCCGCCGGCTCATCCACCGCTCGCGTTCCCTTCGCCCGTTGATCCGCCAGCTTCACCGCGCCGAGCATTCCATCGCGGCGCCCGCCCGCCTACGCCCGGTCCTCCATCAACAGCGGCGCGACCTGCCGCGCCAGCGTGGTCGCACGTCGCAGAATCTCCGCCCCCGAATCGCAGCCCAGCGCGAACTCCGCCAGCTTCACCGCGTCGGTCATTTTCATGCGGCGGATCAGGAATTTCACCTGCGGCACCTGGGTCGGCGTGACGCTCAATTCATCCACGCCCAGCCCGAGCAGCAGCGGCACCAGCGCCGGTTCGCTGGCCATCTCGCCGCACACGCCCACCCAGATGCCGTGCCGTCGCGCCGCCTCCACAGTAAGCTTGATCAGGCGCAAGATCGCCGGATGCGTCGGCTCGTAGAGGTGCGCGATTTTTTCATTCATCCGGTCCACCGCCAGCGAGTACTGGATCAGGTCATTGGTGCCGATGCTGAAAAACTTCACGCGCCGCGCGAGCGCGTCGGCCACCAGCACGGCGGACGGGATTTCAATCATCACGCCCACCTCGATCTGGCTGTCGAACGCCACGCCGGCCGCGCGCAGTTCCGCCTTGCACTCCTCCAGCAGCGCGTTGGCCTGATCCAGTTCGTCGGTGCCTGAGATCATCGGATACATGATCTTCACGTTGCCCTCGGCGCTGGCGCGCAGAATCGCGCGGAGCTGTTTGCAAAACAGCGCTTTCTCGGTGAGGCAAAACCGGATCGCCCGCCAGCCGAGAAACGGGTTCAGCTCCTGCTCCAATCCGAAGTGCTCGACAAATTTGTCCCCGCCAATGTCGAGCGTGCGGATGATCACCGGCTCCGGTTTGAGCGCCGCCGCCACCTGCCGATACGCCTGATATTGCTCCTCCTCGTCCGGCATCTTCTCGCGATTAAGAAACAGAAACTCCGTGCGGAACAGCCCCACCCCGTCGGCCCCCTGCGCCTTCACGGCGACGGTGTCCCCGGGCGACTCGATGTTCGCGGACAACGTCAACCGCACGCCATCGAGCGTGATCGCCGGATCCTCCCGGATGGTGCGCAGCTTTTCATCCAGATTGAGCTGCTTCTTCGCCAGTTGGCCGTACTCGAACAACGTCTGGTCCGTCGGGTTCACCACCACCACGCCGTTGTAGCCATCCAGCAGAATCTGCGTCCCGTTGCACAAATGCTGCGTGATCGTCTTGAGCGCCACCACCGCCGGGATGTGCATCGACCGCGCAAGAATAGCCGTGTGCGACGTCTTGCTGCCGACGTCGGTGGCGAACCCGAGCACGTTGCGCTTGTCCAGCAGCGCCGTCGTCGAAGGCGTCAGGTCGTGGCTGACGATGATGCACGGTTCGGAAAGATGCCGCAGATCCACCACCTCGTGCTGGCCGAGCAGATTGTTCATGATGCGCCCCGTCACATCGCGCATGTCCGCCGCCCGCTCGCGCAGATAGTCGTCCTCGATCGCCGAGAGCGCCTGCAAATACTTGTCGGTCACCTCGCGGAACGCCTGCTCGACATTCACCCGCCGCCGACCCACGGCCTTGCTCACCTCCTCGATCAACGTCGAGTCCTCCAACACCAGCAGATGCGCGTCAAAAATGCTCGCATCCTGCGCCCCGATCCCCGCCGTCACCTGCCGCTGCACCTCTTGAATCTGCTGCCGTGTCCGCACCAACGCCTCGTGAAACCGCGCCAGTTCCTGCGGCACCTCGCTCTCCAAAATCTCCCGCCGCGGGATCTCGCCCTCCTGCGGTTTGGCGACGACCAAGACCTTGCCCCGACAGATTCCGGCCGAAACCGGAACGCCGCGGTGAACAATTTCCCCAGTCCGCTTTTGATCGGGCATGATGAATAATTGTTTCCCGCCCCCAGTTTTTGAAAGCAGATTCTTCCCGCCGCCGCAAACGGCAGAGCCCCGCGGAAGCTCAAAGCATAAAGCTCAAAGCTCCAGAGAAGGCCCAAGGGACAAGAACCAATTCCGAAAACCTCCCCTCCCGATTTCCTCACCACGAAATTCCCGTGCCCCGAATTCCCCAGCGTCATCCCTGCCCCGTTCCCCTGCCCTCCCACCGAATCGGCGTGCCAGCCGCGCCGCGATCCGCTACACCTCCCCTGTGAACGAAGCCACTCCCACCATCCGCAACCTTGCCCTCGTCGGTTTCATGGGCACCGGCAAATCCACCGTCGGCCACCATGTCGCCGACGACCTCCGCTTCACCTTTCTCGACACCGATGAACTCCTCGAAAAACGCGCCAACAAATCCATCGCCCGCATCTTCGCCGAAGACGGAGAACCCGTCTTTCGCCAACTCGAATCCGACCTCGTCCGCGATCTCGAATCCCGTACCAACTGCGTCATCGCCACCGGCGGCGGCCTCATCGTCAACCCCGCCAACCTCGCCAGCCTGAAAAAACACGCCCTCGTCATCTGCCTCTGGGCCTCCCCCGAAGCCATCTGGCAACGCACCCGCCACCAATCCCACCGCCCCCTCCTCAATGGTCCCGATCCCCTCGCGACCATCCGCACGCTCCTCGCCGCCCGCGAACCCTACTACCGCCAGGCCGACGTCCTCGTGAACACCGAATACCGCGGACTCCGCGAAGTGACCCACCAGATCATCCACCACTTCCACCAAAGCCAGGGCCACCCCCACACCCGCCACTGACGCCGCTCCGCGACAGCCGCAAAGAACGCAAAAAGACGCAAGAACCGGCAATGGCGATGAACCACGAGAGACACGAAAGACACGAAAACCGGGGAACAAAAACACCCGGACGAAGAATCCAAATCTTCCCCGTCCCTTCCCCTTTCGTGTCTTTCGTGTCTTTCGTGGTTCTAATTGGTCTCTCGCAGTTTCCCCTTTCCCCCTCTGCGCTCGTCCCCTCTCTGCGGTGTTTCATAGTCCGCCCGAACTGGAACAGCAGCACCAAACAGCACACCGCAGAGATCGGAAAGCCGCAGAGTCGGAAACACCACCGCCCCACCGTCCTCCCACCCCTCCCCCTTTTTGCGTCTCTTTGCGTTCTTTGCGGCCATCCCTCTGGCGCATGAAAACCGCCCTCCAGCAACGCGCCCGTGAACTCGGCTTCGACCTCTGCCACGTCACCACCGCCGCTCCGCCCGCCTCCGCCCCGCACCTCACCCGTTGGCTCGAAACTAACCAGCACGGCGAAATGACCTGGCTCGCCCGCAACGCCCACAAACGCCGCGACCCCGCCCAAATCCTCCCCGGCGCCCGCTCCCTCCTCTGCCTCGCCACCACCTACGCCACCCCCACCGACCTCGCGCCCCCTCCCACTCTCCCCCCGTCCCTCCCTCCCTCCGTCCCTCCGTCCCCCCGCGGCACCATCGCCCGCTACGCCCGCTACACCGACTACCACGACCTCCTCGCCGCGCCCCTGCGCCAACTCACCGCCCACCTCGACCACCTCGGCGGCCCCGGTACCCGCCCCCTCTGGTACG
>BJHT01000249.1 GCA_014193395.1 Verrucomicrobiota bacterium | reverse complement strand
GGTGACTGCGGCTTCATGTCGAACATGTCGGTGTGCGGCGGGCCGCCGGCCATCCAGACGACGAGGAGTTGCTTCGCTTTGGGGGCGCGGAGCTTGATGCCCTGATAGGCGGCGGCGAGGGCGGTCTGCCGGGCGCTGATGACATCAAGGGCGCCGAGGCCGCAGAGGCCCAGGCCGCCGATGCGGAGGAAGTCGCGGCGATTGGCGCGGCGGAAGGAGGAGCAGGCGGTGTTCATGGGTGAGTTAGGTTTGTATGTCGGGTTGCGGGGCGGGTCAATGTTGCAAAAGGAACTCTCGGGTGTTCATCAGACCCCACATTATACCCTGCAATCCTTTTTCTGCTGAATCCGTACCCTTGAGATAGTCAAGGCAGGCGGTCTTTTCCACTTCGTTTGGTGAGCGACTTAGGACAGTAAGAAATGCCTCGGTGATGCGGGCGTCCTCGGTGGTGGCGGACTTGGTGAGGGCGGCGGCGCGGCCGGCGGGGTCGGCGATTTTTTGGAGAATGCGCGGGTGGTTGGCGAGACTCATGACTTGGAGGATCGAGGCGTTGGAATCGCGCTCGCAGTCGCACTGGACGCCGGCGTTGCGCTTGGGCTGGCCGAACTGTTCGAGCATGAAGGCGACGTAGGGATTCCGCGGCGGGAATGGACTCTCCACCGTGGTAACTTTGTCGGGCCAGCGATGGTATTTCATGTCCAGGTTCTCGCGGGTGCCGGTGACTTGGTCGATGGCGTCGATGAGCACCTCGGCCGGCGGGCGGCGGAGATAGAAGCGGGCGTAGTTGGCGCGGTCCATCGCGTTGGCGGGTGTCGGGGTGCTGCTCTGCTGATAGGTGCGACTGGTGAGAATCGCGCGGTGCAGCCAGCGGAGATCGTATTTTTGCGCGATGAATTGTTTCGCCAACTCATCGAACAGTCGCGGGTGAGTCGGTGGGTTCAGCGGCGAGAGATCGTCGGGAGGATCGACGATGCCGCGGCCGAGATAGTGTGCCCAGACGCGGTTGATGATTCCCTTGGCGAAGTAGGGATTGTCGGGGCGGCGGAGCCAGTCCATCACGCGCTGGCGGGGGTCTTCGGAGGTATCAATGGTGGCGGGTTCGGCGTCGCCCAGCAGGCGAAACTGCATCGACTTCTGCGAGCCGAGTGGACTGACGACGCTGGCCCACGCCTTGTCATCCTGCTGCCAGAATATGTCCGTGTGCAGAACGCGCTTGGCGACACTATCCACGAGGTATTTGCCCCGGCGCTCGAGCTGGCGGATGCGCTCGCTCAGCGCATCGTGCTCAGTCTTGAGTGTGTCGTAGTCTGGACTCTTGTCTGACTTAGCCTTGGTCATCTTATCCGTAAGAGCCTTGAGATCGCCTTCTTTCAGCTTCTTCACTTCGGCGGCGAGGCTTTTGCCCTCGGCTTCGTAGGCTTGGAATACTTTGGCGTGCTCGGGGTATTTCTTTTCGTTGCCACCTTCGAAGCCGGGTTTGCGGATACGGGTGAAGAAGTTGGCGAAGCTTAGGAGGTCATCCTGCTGCCAGACATCGTGCGGGTGGCGATGACACTGGGCGCATTCGAGACGCAGACCGAGAAAGGCGTGGGCCACCTGCAACGTGCCGGAGACGCCGTTCGCGCCTTTGCGCTGCCAGTAGAGATCGAGTGACTTGCGCTGGCTGTAGAAGGCGGTCTCACCCCAGTCGGCGGTGGAGAGTTCGTAGAGTTTCTCGATGTCCTTGCCCCATGCCTCGACGCTTTTGCCCTCGCGGCTGGTCGCCAGCAGGATGCGCTCGACGAGTTGATCGTAGGGCGTGTTTTCCTGAAGCCGCGCGCGGACCCAGGCGGCGAAACGCGGGGCGTCGTCCTCGTTCTTCATGCCGTCGGCATAGACGCCGAAATCGGTGGCCTTGAGGAGGTCGCAGAACTTGAGGGTCCAGAGCGCGGTGTGGCCGGGGCGAAGGAGGAGTTCGTCGATTTTCTTCGCGCGTTTGGCGGTGTCGCCCGCGGGGCCGGCTTGCAGGAAGGCGCGAATTTCCTCGGGTGTGGGCAGCACCCCGACGATGTCGAGCGACGCGCGGCGCAGGAAGGTCTCATCAGCAGCAAGGCCCGAGGGCGGAATGTTCAGGCGCTGGAGTTTGGCGAGGATGTGTTCGTCGATGAAGTTATGCGGCGTGACTTTGGGGAATGGCTCACCGCCGGGAGTGGCACCGCGCGGGATCAATACGGTCGCCGCGACCGGTTCGCCGCGATAACGCGCGACGAGGGAAGTGTCACCCACGCCGACGCCGCGCACGAGGCCCGAGGCATCGACGGTCACCACGGATTTGTCGCGCGACTCAAAGGAACAGAAGCGTGTCATATCCTCGACCGTGCCGTCGGCGAACGTGGCCTCGACGCGCAGGGCGTAGGTCTTGCCCGGCTCGAGCACCTGCTCGGCGGGCGCGATGCGCAGTTGCTTGACGCGGTAGCGCGCCACCTGCTGGGGATCCTCGGGATTATCGCGCTGCATGCCGCCGGCGATCCAGCGGAGCAACAGGTGGTGCTCGAAGCTGCCGGGTTCCAGGCGGAGCCCGCCTTCGTGCGCGAGGTCTTGGGTGGGCTTGCGCAGAAGCAGGCTCTTCGCCGGCTCGATGGGATTGATCCGGCGACCGGCGAAGGCATGGACCACCTGGGCGTAGTCCGCCTGCGGATCGCCGCCGAACAGCGACAAACTGAAGCGGCCCTTCCCCTGCACCGCGCCGTGACACGCGCCGCCGTTGCAGCCGAGCTTGCTGAGAATGGGGACAACGTGGCGGCCGAACTGCGGCTCGTCGGCGCTCGTGGTGGCGGCGATGGCGGCAACGCCCGAGAGGGAGAGGAGCAATGCGATGAAGGGGGCGAAGATGCTGGGGGCGATGCGGGGAAATGGCTTTTCGGCGACTCCGCAGTCGGGCGGGGAAGGCTGTGGGGCCGGGATCATCGCGGAGCAATTTGCGCTGGCGTGATTAGTTGGCAAGCAGGGTTTTTGGGTGGGGGGGATTTGGAGCAGGAACGCGGGAGGGGGCGCGGGAGCAGAACGTGGCGTGGTGCGGGGCGGCGGGAGTGTGTCTCGGTAGGCCCGCATTGCGGGTGGCCCTGCAATTTTTTCCGTGCGGATGCTGGGGGATGGGCGAGGACGGTGGGCGAGGACATCGCCTTGGCGCGGGGAAAGGGCACGGACGCGCACAGCGCGTCCCTACCGCGAGAGGGGGGCGCGGATGGGTTGGCCGGGGGTGGCGGTTTCTTGAAACTGCCCGCTTTTCACGATGAAGACGCCGTTGACGAGGACGTGGTGGATGCCGGTGCTGGGGAGCGAGGGTTGTTCGTAGGTGGCGTGGTCGAGGATTTTTTCGGGGTCGAAGAGGACGAGGTCGGCGTCGGCGCCGGGGCGGAGGCGGCCTTTGTTTTTCATGGCGGGGACGCGGGTTTCGAGGCGGCGGGCGGGGGCGAGGGTGAGTTTCTCGAGGGCTTGCAGCAGGGTGAGGGTGCGGGTTTCGCGGACGTAGCGGCCGAGGACGCGGGAGGCAGTGCCGGCGTTGCGCGGGTGGCCGATGATGCCGTCGCTGGCGATCATGGTGAGCGGGTGGGCGAGGGTTTCGCGGATGAGATTTTCAGAATTGGAATGGACGATGACCATGCCGCCGGTCGCGCGGTGGCGGGCGAAGGTCTCGGGGGTGAGGCGTTCGCCGGTGGCGGTCCATTGGAGGTCGGCGTAGTCGATGCCGGCGCGTTGTTGCCAGCCGGGGTCGAAGATGGCGGATTTAATGTCGGTCATGCCGGCGGTGTAGGGGTAGCACTCGACGCTGATGTCGAGGCCGCGGGCGTGGGCGCCGGCGATGAGCTGGAGGATGCGCGGGGTGGAGCGGTTGGCGGTGCTCTGGACGTGGGCGATGTGGACGGGCGCGCCGGTGATGGCGGTGGCGGCGATGAGTTCCGCGAGGGCGGTGAAGGTGTTTTGCGGGCCGGTCTCGCCTTTGGAGCGCAGGTGGACGTGACACGAGGCGCGGTGGCGCGCGGCGACGCGGAAGGTTTCGAGGATTTCCCACTGGGTCGCGCCGGGGGTGTATTGGATGCCGAAGCCAACGGCGGGCGCGCCGCGTTGGAGGCCGGTTTCGATAAGGCGGAGGAGGTCGGCGATCTGGGTGTCGGTGGCGTGGTTGGTGGCGGCGCGGGAGGCGGCGCCGGGGATGAAGACGGGGGTTTCGCCCATGGCGGCAATGCGGCAGGGGATGTGGCCAATGCTGACGCCGTGGTGAATCGCGGAGGTGCCGGCGCGGCGGGCGTACCACGCGTCGAGGTCGGCGGTGCCGACTTCGAGTTCGAGGACGGCGGTGTAGCCGTCGAGGGCTTTGAGGCGGTAATCGGCGGGGTCCTGGCCGTGTTGGTGCAGGTCGATGAAGCCGGGCGCGAGGGCGAGTCCGCGGGCGTCGAGGGTGGCGCGGCCGGTGAGGGGCGTGGTGGAAAGGGTGGCGATGCGGCCGTCGCGGATGCCGACGTGGCGCGGGGCGTCGAGGCGGGTTTCGGGGTCGAGGACGCGGGCGTTGAGGAGGACGAGGTCGTGGTCTTGGGCGGACGCGAGGAGGGGCAGAAGGAGGAGGAGCGGGAGCAGCACGGGGCGGCGGCGGGAAGACGGGGAGGGGCGGCAGAAAAATGGGGGCAGAAAAATGAGGCGGGGGATTGGGCGTTTCATACGGAACACTTGAGCCAGTTTTTGAGGTGGGGGCAACGCTTGTGAATCGCGACGGCGCGTTCGGATTCACTCTCATCCGAGCGCGACAGGGTCGGAGCGCGGCGGAGTGCTACGCAACAGCCGCAGTCAGTTGGCATACCGGAGGGTCGCAGTTCATTCCACCGCGCTGGCCACCGAATTGGTTAAATGACCCGGCTTGCACCCGGCCACGGTTTGGGGTTCCATGCCCAATGTCCCGAAGGCAGTGGGTTCCAGTTTACACCAAAGCCTCCCTATGAAACTGACGCGAAGTATTTCCCAAACCGTCCCAACCCTCTTGCTGCTGCTGCTCTTGTGCTGGGTGGCGCGGGGGCAGGTGAACAGCGGGAGCACGGGCGCGGATGGCGCGTTCAACCCCACAACAAACACGGTGGTGGACATGAGCGACCGCCCTACGGGTCGCGACCATTCTCGTCGCAACTGAAGTAAGACAAGCATGACCTCCCCGGCAGAAAGCCCGCGACCTCGTGCCATCATTGACACGAACATCTTTCTCGCCGCGTAATGGTCGAATCGCGGGGCGGCGTTTGAGATATTCGCCCTGCTTCGGCAAGGTCGCTGGCAGATGGTTTTGAGCAATCATTTGCTCTTCGAGTATGAGGAAGTGGCCAAGCGGAACGCGGCGGAAATGGAATTGAGTCTGACGGAGATTGACAATGTTCTCGACGCCCTCTGCGCAGCCGCCGAATTCGGCCAGCTCGAACCCGCCTGGATTCCCTGCCTGAGCGATCCTGATGATGAGCCGCTCCTGCAACTGGCAGTGGAGGCCCAGGTGCCCATCATCGTGAGCCGTAACACGCGCCATCTGCAGCCCGCTGAAACCTTTGGCATAAAACTTCTGACACCCGCCGAATTTCTCGCTAAACTACAGGCCATCGTATGACAACCATTCAAGCACACGTTCCCGACCCTCTAGCGCGCCAGCTCGCCGAACTCGCCGAACAGGAACAGGTCACCGTGGATCAACTCATCAGCATTGCGCTGGCCTATCAGGTTTCCGCCTGGCGTCAGCGCGACACCGTCGCCGGACGCGCTGGGCGAGGAAACTGGGAGAAATTCGACCGCGCGATGGCCAAGGTCCGCGATGTGCCACCGCTGCCCGGCGATGAAAAGTAAGACCACTGGTGTTCACTGAACCCACCACAATAGAAACCAAAGAATATGAAAACTTCTTTTTTAATCGGGCTGGACTGCCTGCTTCTGTGGCTGACTCCATTGGCGGCGCGGGGGCAGGTGAACAGCGGGAGCACGGGCGCGGATGGCGCGTTCAACCCCACGACGAACACGGTGGTGGATATGCGCGACCACCCCGCCGGCATCTATCAATACACCTCGGTCAACATCCCGGCTGTCCGGGTGACAGAAAGCTGAAGCCCATGGGTAGAGTGCGTCGCGGCGGCTACATGTTTCTTTGGTGGATTGGTGACCATTCGCCACGTCATGTGCATGTGTTCGGCAAAAACGGGCGCTTGATTACCCGGGTAAACTTGGAAACTCTGGAGCCTATGGACGTTGGGAAGATGGACCATAAAATCGCGGAGTTGATCCGCGCATTGCAGCAGGAAGGCCGCTTATGAAAACCGCCGGAAAGAACGCCAAAGCCCCCTTTGGCAAAGGCAAGTTCGCCAAGGTCAAAAATGTCCGCTACCTGAGCTGGGAAGATGCTTTCGACGTGGAGTTCGCCGATGGCCTGTGCATTCTGGAGCCGCACGCCACCATCCGTCGCGCGAATAAGATCGCCCCGAAGGCCGGCTTCCAGCGGTTGGAAATTGACGACTGGTGCCAGGCGGGTTTCTACGTGCACTACGACAACGGCCAGGTGGCGGAAGTCTCGTGGGCATTTATCCGGGAATTACCGCCGAAGAAATGATCGGAGTGCAACATGGGTAAAGTGCGTCGTGGCGGTTACATCATCGTCTGGTGGGCGGGCGATCACGAACCGCGCCATGTCCACGTCAAAACCAGCAGTGGACGAAAACTCGGACGCCTCGACATCACAGCTATGCAGGGATTGGAAGGCTGGCTTCCCGACCGCAAGCTGATAGAAGTCATCCAGCAATTGAAAACCGAAGGCCGCTTATGAGAATCGCCAGTCGTCTGAAAAAACCGTTCGGCACCGCCAAAATGGTGGACATCATCCACGTCCGTTACCTCGATTGGGAGGACGCCTTCGATGTGGAGTTTGAGGACGGGCTGAGTTTTTTGGAGCCGCATGCCACCATCAAAAAGGCCAACAAGATTTCGCCGAAGGCCATGCCCGTGGCGGTGGTGCTGGACGAGGAAACCCGCACCGGTTTCGAGGTGCGCTACGATACCGGCGAAACTGCCGAAGTCTCGTGGGCCTTTATCCGTGAGTTACCGCCGAAGAAATAGGGAGGACATTATGAAGACAACCTTGTTATCCGGGAGTGACAGTTTGGCCGCCGCGGGGCGCCGCGTGGCACGCGTCTGGATTGCTGCGCTGGTGCTGCTGCTCGTGTGCGTGAGCGCGCGGGGGCAGGTGAACAGCGGGAGCACGGGCGCGGATGGCGCGTTCAACCCCACGACGAACACGGTGGTGGACATGAGCGACCACCCTACTGGCATCTATCACTACACCGCCGTCAACATCCCGGCGGGCGTTACGGTGACATTTATTCCGAATGCGAATAACACGCCGGTGGTGTGGTTGGTGCAGAGTAATTGTGTTATCACTGGAACGGTAGATGTGTCGGGAAAAAACGCAAATGAAGCAACTGGTGGAGCTGGAGGTCCCGGAGGATTTTGAGGTGGCAGCAGTGGGATTCAAGGAAATGGCGGCCAAGGTCCAGGTGGTGGTTTGGCGAGAGATAATATTGCTTGGAGTGCATCCTACGGCACCACTGCAACACTAAATGGAGCTACAAATGGAGCTGCTCCTGTTTATGGCAACCAGTATCTTGTGCCTTTCCTCGGCGGTTCGGGTGGCGGCGGAGCTAACACCCCGGTTGGTGGCGGAGGCGGAGGAGGCGGAGGAGGCGGGATTGCAGTTGCGGCTTCAGGTCTAATCAATTTGTCAGGAGCGATTCTGGCAGAAGGCGGAGGTGGTCGCGTTTGGAACCCATCAACTTATATAGTCAGCGGTGGAGGCGGTAGCGGTGGAGCGATCAGATTAATTGCCTCGCAACTCATCGGTAATGGAAGTATCTCGGTCTCCGGAGGATACGGTTATCTAGGTAATGGTGGATTTGGCCGAGTGCGCTTCGATACCTATGAAAACAACTTTGCCGGATATGTTTCTGATGTTTTCACTCAGGGCTCACAGTTCGTGGTTATTCCACAGGCAGGTCAAACGCCACAATTGTTCGTCATTAGTATTGGTGGCGTTCCAATCTCTACTTCACCGAGCGGCGCTCTGGCCGTTCCCGATGCCGTCATCGCCGGCCAGCAGGCCAATCCAGTGGTCATCGTGGTGCGTTGCACGAATCTCCCATTGAACACGCCCGTCACCGTGACCGTGAAGCCGGCCAATGGCGCGGCCATCAGCGCGGTGGGCTACAACACCTCCGGCACGCTGGCCTCCAGCACGGCCACGGTGTCCTTGAACATGCCGCGCGGCGGCGGCCTCATCTACGCCACCGCCGCCACGGGAAATTAAGGCGGCAAGCCAGGCTGTCTCGTGAACGCCCGCCCTCACCCCAGCCCTCTCCCCCAGGAGAGGGAGAATCGTTCGCCGCATTCTGGCAAGGCGAGCGCGCCCTCACCCCGGCCCTCTCCCATCGGATGGGAGAGGGAGGAACATTCGCCGCTCTTTGGCAAGACGACCGCACTTGGTTGTCGCGCGGCTTTTTCCGAGAACAATCCGGCGGCTGTGATGGCGCGAGGAATATCCAAACTTAACGGCAGCGTGACCACCTATCCCCTCTCCCCGGGGGAGAGGGTTAGGGTGAGGGCGGGCGTCAAATCCATCCTCTGCCTGGCTCTGTGGTGCGCCCTCGCTTTCGCTTCTCCGCTCCGGGCCGATGATGTGATAACCAACATCATGTCTCCGGTGGTGAGTTATCAGTATCAGGAGGCGCTGGGGACGGACGCCAATTCACCGGTGATGAGTCCGGTCGTGAGTTACCAATACTACAACGACCTCGGCAGTGAGGCGTTGACCAATAGCGGCATCCTATCACCCATCGTCAGCTACCAGTATTTCGACTCACTCGGCACCAACGTCAGCTATCAAAACAGCGCCCCGGTCAGCTACTTCTTCAACGTCCCAAATGGCGGCAACACCTTCACACTCACGGGCCACGTGCTGGATGCCTCCGGCGCGACCGTATCCGGTGCCACAGTCACGGCATCCATATTGGAAACCACCCAAGCCACCGCCACGACGGCAGCGAACGGCACCTACCAAATCCCCGCGCTGCCACAAGGTGTCTATGTCTTCTCCGCCGCCAAAGCTGGCTACGCGCGGGACCGGCGTGTGGTGAGTTTCGGGGCTGGTTCCACGCGACAGGATTTCCGGCTCGTGCCCGCCGCCGCGCCGCCCGTCGTGCAAACCGTCACCACCGTACCGCCCTTCCTCCCACCCGCATCCGCGGACATCGAAGGCAGCGTGCTGCTGTTCTTCGATGGAACCCAATTCGTGGCAGACACCCTGCCGACGCGGCTGGACCCGACCAAGATGACCATCGTGCTGACTCACGGTTGGAATTCCTCGCCGTCGGCCTGGGCTACAAACATGGCGACCGCACTCGAGGACAAAGGATTGTTACCGTTCGTGAACATCGTCGCCTGGGACTGGAATAGGGCGGCAAACCAACTTTTGCCCCCGGAAGAGAAGACCCCGAAGCAAGGTCTGGCCTTGGGCCAGGCGTTGTATCAAAAGCTTGGCAGTGACTATGCGACGAACGTACATTTTCTCGGGCATAGTCTCGGCGCGCTGGTGAATGCGGCTGCGGCGAATTATCTGCACGGGCACGGCAGCGGACGGCAGGACCGGGCCTCGCCCGCGTGGAGTTCAGGGCGCACCCATATCACGCTCTTTGACGAGGCGGAACTGGCGCGCGTGGTGGGCAAGGAGGTCTTCTTCGATCTCGCCAACGGAGTTATCACCGCCGACGGCGTGCGACTGGCCTTGGCGGCAACGGAGACGGTCGCGGGCTGGAAGCTCCCGCTCCCGGCCCGTTCCGCGTGGGCGGACAGTTATATCTCGCTGGTGGGTATCTATCATGCGGAGGCGTTGAATGTGTGTCTGGAGCGAGCCATTCCCCTGACCAGCAGTTTTCCCGAGGCGCATAGTTATCCGCAGCGATGGTATGCCGACAGCATCGCGCGTTCGAGCGCCACGGCACTGGGTTTCCCCCGGGCGTTTGAGGCCGGCTTGGTGCCAGGCGCGGCTCCGAATCTATTCCCGCCGGTGGAGGCGAATTACTCGCTGGGAGTGGCCTATCATCAGCGGGCGAATGCCGCGGACCAACTCGCATTGGAACTGATTCCCCCGCTCCGCATTTACGAGTGCTTCGTACCCGCGCTGGGTGTCACGACGGCCATCGCCGCAGACTATGTCGTGGACCGGACCGTCGCGTTCGGCCGCACGGTGGGCAACGCCGTGGTGGACGTGGTGGAAACGACCGCCGTGAATGTCTATCATGGCGTGAACGCGGTGGTGGACGAGGCGAACCAGTTGGGCCGGCAGACCATTGATTTGGTAAGCCGGACCACCCTGCGCATCACGCTGCGGGCGGAGCACGCGCTCGGCATCAATGTCGCCGCCCGCACTCCGGCCACGGTTGCCACACCTACCAATTCACCGGCCTATGTCTGGCTGCCCGTCGCCGTGCCGGCGGACGCGATCTTGCTGAGTTTCGAGTTTACGGTGACCGGCGACGGGAAGGATGACTCACTTGTCTTTGGCATCAACGGAACCAAGCTCTTTAGTCTCGAAACCAAGTTTCTCGCGGATGGTGAAACCGGCAGCAGCCGCCTGATCGACGTGACGAGCTATGCGGGCAAGACCAACGAGTTCTTCTTCGGACTGCTCGGCGGGACTTCAACGAACAGCACGGTGCAGCGACAGAATCTCAAGTTTTTCACCCTCACTCCGCCGCAGTTGGCCATCACTCAGACCAACGCGACCACGGC
>BJHT01000248.1 GCA_014193395.1 Verrucomicrobiota bacterium | reverse complement strand
TGGTAGCGGGGTAGTTGGCTCCGTTTGTCGAGATCAGCGCGGGCATCCCAATCACGGCGGACGGGGCGTCGCGCTGCGTTCACCGCCGCCGTCCAAAGTAACCCGCGACCCTCTGCGTTTCTTCCCGTCTCTGCGGTGTTCAGGGTGGGCTGCCCGGCAGTCGTCCGGTCGCGAAGGGGCGGCGGCGGATCAGAACACCGCAGAGATGGGAAGAAACGCAGAGGGTCGCGGGTGGAGGTCCGCCCCGGAAATGGGCGCGGACCAAGCGGTGCCTGCGCGACCTCGCTGAACGTCTGCTCGCGGCCGTCGCTCCGCGCGACGATCGAGGGGGAGTTGCGACGATTCGCATTAAGCGCAGCGTCCCCGGGCGCAGCAAGCTGGAGCGCAGTGAAATGCTGCCCAATCCCAAACCGCTCGTGCGGGTGGACGTCGCTGCGGCCGGGGACGGCCGCACTCCCGCCGGACGCGCCGGTGCTTTGCAGCCACGGCGCGATGTGCTTTCCTCAGCGCCACTGTTTATGAGCACACCAGACCCTGCGGATACCGTGGCCAAGATCATCGACAAGTTGATCGATCTGGCGTTCGAGTTCGGCCCGAAAATCGTCGCCGCCGTCATCATGCTCGTCGCCGGCCTGCTGGTCGCCCGCTGGCTCGGGCGGATGGTTGAGCGGGCGCTGGCCAAGCGCACGCTCGAACCGCCGGTCAAGGCACTCCTGGTCAAGCTGGTCCGCCTGCTCGTACTGGCGCTCACGCTGGTGGTCGTGCTG
This sequence comes from Verrucomicrobiota bacterium, assembly GCA_014193395.1. Lineage (GTDB taxonomy): Bacteria > Verrucomicrobiota > Verrucomicrobiia > Limisphaerales > BJHT01 > BJHT01. The sequence goes on along the minus strand of BJHT01000248.1, from coordinate 10,090 downwards.
GAAAAAGTCGGCGTCGCCATCGCACCTCTGATCGCCGGTATTGGCGTGGCGGGCGTGGGCATCAGCCTGGCCATGCAGGGCGTGCTCGCCAATCTCGTCGCGGGGTTGACGATCATTTTCACCAAGCCCTTCCGCGTGGGCGAGTATCTCGAACTGGTCGGGGTCCACGGCGAAGTCGTCGCCATCGAGTTGTTCAACACGACGCTCGTGCATCTCGACTGCTCGCGGGTGTTGATCCCCAACCGCAAGATCGTGGGCGAAATTTTGCACAACTACGGCCGGATCCGGCAGCTCGATCTGTCCGTCAGCGTCGGCTACGGAACCGACTTGAACCGGGCCATCGGCATCGTCCGTGACATCCTTGCGGCCAACCCGCGGGTCGTGAAAGACCCCGCCCCGCTGGTCGGCACCGCCGCGCTGGCCGACTCGTCGATCAATCTGGCTATTAAGCCCTGGGTCAAAATCGCCGATTATGGAATTGCCCAAGCCGAAGTGAACCAGGCGGTGGTCGAACGTTTTCGCACGGCCGGCATTGAGATTCCGTTCCCGCAGCGCGAAGTGCGGGTTTTGAATGCGGCGACCTCCGCGCCGGGAATACGCCTCGGTTGAAGAAGAAAGCATCGGGCCGGGAACCCCGTGATTCCGGCGCCGCCGCTGGTCCGGTCGGACTGAAATTTTGAGCCAAGCCAAACTATGAGTTCCACGGTTGCCAGCCCCTGGTCCGCTGCGGCCGACGGCTCTGATGCCGCGCCGCAGCCCTGTTCCGTCGCGGTGATCTACGACGACGCCGCGAGCCGCGGTCGCGCCATCGAGTTGTGCGATCGCCTTATCCATCACTTCTGGCAGGAGCTGCAGTTTCGGGTGAACTGGTGGAAATCCGCACACCTCGACGATGCCGACATTGCGCCCGCCGCGGCATGGAGCGTGCGTCACGCCCAGATCGTGATTTTTTCCGCTGTGAACCGCAGCGAGTTGCCGGCGGCCCAACAGACTTGGCTGCAGGCGGCGCTGGCCAATCCGGGGGAAGACGGCCGGATGTTGATCGGTTTCGCGGACACGTCGTCCGGACAAACCGGTGCTGCACCGCCACTCCTCCATACCCTGCATACGTGCGCGCTGCTGGCGGGCATGGATTTTCTCCCGCACCTGACGCCGGGACTTGACGTGCTTGCCGGTGCGGCGCGGCACGCCCGCGGCACCGCCGGGATGACCTCCGTCCTCAGTTCGATTCTCCACCAACCGCTCCCGCCGCCGCGCCTGTAGCGCGTCGTCGCGGCCTTTTGTAGGAGACGACGTGAGGAGGCTCTGACTCTTCCTTCGAGCGGGCCGCGGTCGGGCAAAAGAAGGTCAGAGTCTGCCAACGTCCCCCCTCCCTTTATCGGGTACGATGGCCCCATGCTGCGCCGTTTCGGCGCTCGGGTTCTCCTCACGTCGTCTCCGACAAATCCAAAACCCGCGCCCCCACGGGCATTGCTTGCAGGCCCTGCGCCTGCGCGGCAACCTCCGCGTCGTGAATAGTCAGTCGAATTCCCCTGCCGCCGCGCCCGCCGGTCGCGTGGCCTCGCTGCACGTTCACGGCCCGCGCGGCGGCGATCCGCTCGTCGCGGCTCCGGCGTTGGATTTAATCAAAAACAAAGGCGTCGTGGGCGATCCGCGCTACTTCGATCGCGGCTCCCGCCGGCAGGTGACACTCATCGCCCGCGAGCAAATCGCCGACCACGCCGCCGCGCTGGGCTTGCCACCCATCGCGCCCGGCGTGGTGCTTTCGAACATCGAGACGGAGGGCATCGACCTGCGGCAGTTCATCGGCTGGGAGGCGCGCGTCGGCACGGCGGTGTTGTATTTCTACGCGCCGCGCACGCCCTGCGCGAAGATGGACGCGATCTGCACCGGCCTGCGCGCGCTCATGGGAGATTCGCGGCAAGGCGTCCTCGCGCAGGTCGCAGCCTCCGGGCGCGTGGTGGCGGGCGACCTCGTGCAACCGCTGCGCCTCATCGCGCCCGCCCGTCCGCATCTGCCGTGATTCAGCCGTGAAAATCCTCGTCCTCAGCAATCTCTATCCGCCCGTCAGTCCGGGTGTCGGTGAATGGCGCTGCCAGGCGGTCACCGAAGCCCTGCAACTGCGTGGCCACGAAGTGCGCGTGCTGACCTCGAACTTCGGCATCAGCCGCGGCGAACGCGGCGATCAGGTCGAGCGGCGGCTGTTGTTGAATGGCGCGTTCGGCCAGCCGGCCGTCACCGAATTCAAGGCCCTGCGCGCGCTGGAGATTCACAACCAGCAGGTGCTGCGCGAGGCCGTCCGCGATTTCGCGCCGGAACTCTTTTTCGTCTGGAGCCTGCGCGGGTTGTCCAAGGGCCTCATCTTCACGCTTAACCAACTGCGCCGGCCGGTGGTGTACGATGTCGCCGATGATTGGATGATCACGGACCTCCGGCGCGATCCGTGGTTCAAATGGTGGAACAGCGAGAAGCTCCCGTTGACCGAGCGCGTGCGCCGCCACGCGCTCGAACTTACCGGCGAGCGCGTCCGCCTGGACGAGCTGGCGCCGACTCGGCCGGGCGCGGCGACCGTGCGCCTGCCGGAACTCTTCGATGTTGACCCGGCGACGCCGCTGAAGCCGGGCGCCCTGGACGTGTTTCCCTTCGCCCGCATGTATTTTTGCAGCGAATATTTGCGCCGCACCGTCGGGGAAGCCGGCCTGCGCGTGGACATGGCCGCGATCATCCGGCCCGGCGTGGCCACCGAATTGTTTTTTGCGGATCCGCGCCCCACCGCCCAACCAACCCGGCGGCTGCTCATCTGCACGCCGCTGGTCCGGGAGAGCGGTGTCCTGACCGCCCTTGCCGCGCTGAAAGAAGTGTGCGCCGGCGGCCTGAAGCTGCAGCTCACGGTGTGCGGCAAAGGCGCGTCCGAACACATCGCTCAGCTCCGATCCTACGTCGTCGAGCACCGCCTCCCCGTTGAGTTCGTGAACCACGGCCCGCGCTCGCGCGATCTCATCCACTGCTTTCGCGACGCGGATGTTTTCCTGCACACCGAGGAATGGCCGGAGCCGTGCGTCATCACGCCGCTCGAGGCGATGGCCAGCGGGCAGGCCGTCATCGGCTCGACTGCGGGCGGGGGCGCGGAAATCTTCCGTCACCGCAAAAACGCGCTCGCCTACGCGCCCGGCAACGTCGCGGAACTCGCCGAGTGCCTCCGCGCCGTGACGCTGATCCCCGGCCTCCGCCGCGCCATCGCGGACGTGGGGCAGACCGAAGTCATCGCCCGCTACAACGAGATCACGAGCGCCGATCAGATCGAAAATTTTCTCAAGGAATCCCTCGCGCTGTGGCAGGCCGAGTAACCGCCGGCCGGGGCAGGGCGGAGGTTTCGCGGTCGATTTGGAGCGCAGGCTTCCAAGCGTGCGGTATCGCGGGTTTCCAAACCCGTGGGGCGTCCGGTGAGGCCGACACTCCGCCGACTTGGAAGTCGTCGAGGGGCAGTTTGGGAAACCTGCGCTACGGGGCGCCCGCCGCCCGCCCATCCCACCGCGCGGGCGGAATCTTCCCCGTCGGGAGATCAATTTCGCGCGGGCGCCCGTACCGGCCCCGGGGCCGTCAGCGCGCAGCGGAAGCCGGCGTGTTGCAGGCCGGTGTCGGGCGAGGTTTTCATGCGCGTGCTCGGGCGGTACGCACCGCAGTAGAGATCGGTGCAGAGGAAGGAGCCGCCGCGTTGCACGCGCTTGGTCACGCCGGGTTCGTTGGGATCGAAACTGGTGTCGGGGCCGGGCGGATTCTTGGCGGGACAGTTGGCGTAGTAGTCGGGGAGATACAGATCGGCGCACCATTCCCAGGCGTTGCCCGCCATGTCGAAAAGCCCGTGGCCATTGGGCGGAAATGACTTCACCGGCGCGGTGCCTTTGAAGCCGTCGGAGGCGAGATTCTCGTGCGGGAAGCGCCCCTGCCAGATGTTCGCCTGCCATTTGCCGCCGGGACTCAGCTCGTCGCCCCACATGTATTCCTTGCCCGCCAGTCCGCCGCGCGCCGCGTATTCCCACTCCGCCTCCGTGGGCAGGCGCTTGCCCGCCCATTTGCAAAAGGCCATCGCATCGAACCAGCTCACCTGCACCACCGGATGCTGCTCGCGGCCCTTGAGATCGGACTCGGGACCTTCGGGATGCCGCCAGTTCGCGCCGCGCTGGTAACGCCACCAGATGAAATGATCCGTCAGCGGCACCTCGCCCGGCGGCGGCGAAAAGACAATCGAACCGGCCACCAGATTCTCCGGCGGCGCGCCGGGAAAATCGCGCGGGTCGGGTTTGCGCTCGGCCGTGGTGACGTAGCCGGTCTCCTTCACGAACCGCTCGAACTGCTCGTTGGTCACCTCGGTCGCGTCGATCCAGAAGCCGTCGAGCGTCAGTTCGCGCACGGGCTTTTCATCCGACTGGCCGTTGGTCGAGCCGCGCATGAACGTGCCGGGCGGAATCCACACCATGCCGTTGGTGAGCGTCGCCGGATCGCGCACGATGGGCGCGTTCTGGCCAGTTTGGCCAGATTGCCCGGACTGGCTCAGGCCGTAGGTGGGCAGCATTTCCTTCTGCTGGGCTTTTTCCCGCTGCACTTTCCGGATGAGCGGCAGCATCCAGAGAATCGCGAGGATGAATCCGGCGAGAAAAATACCGCCGACGATGAGCGGAAGTTTCTGCGGCAGGCTGGGCGGTTTGGAGTCGTGTGGTTTCATGAACAAAAGTTGCGGCCGCAATAGCGGCGTGGCGGGGAAACTACCGGTCGCGCCCGAGCGGGGGCAAGCGGGGCGTTGGGTGGGGCGAAAGGGGGCGGGGACAGCTTGTCCCCGCTGCGGATGTGGCGACAAGCTGTCGCCACCCCGTGGTCCGGCATTTGCCGTTTACGCCAGGGACGCGGCGGGCAGAATGGCGCGATGGAAAATCCACTGCCGCCCTTGCAGGCGGGCACGCTTTATCTCGTGGCCACGCCCATCGGCAACCTCGAGGACATCACGCTGCGGGCGTTGCGGGTGTTGAAGGAGTGCAGTGTCATCGCCGCCGAGGACACGCGGCGCACCGGGCAGTTGCTCAAACACTTTGGCCTCGCGAAACCGATGGTGAGCTATCACCAGCACAACGAGGCGCGGCGCACCGTCGAGATCGTCGAGCGGCTGGCGCGGGGAGAAATCGTGGCCCTGGTCACTGACGCGGGCAGTCCGGGTATCAGCGATCCGGGCGAGCGGGTGGTGCGGGCGGCGCTGACGGCAGGCCATCGTGTCGAGCCGGTGCCGGGCGCGAGCGCGCTCGTGGCGGCGCTGACGGCGAGCGGCCTGCCGACGCGCGAGTTTCATTTCATCGGATTTCTCCCGCACAAGTCGGGGCAGCGGCGCAACCGGCTCGCCGCGCTCGCGCCGCTGGAATGCACGCTGGTTTTCTACGAGTCGCCGTTTCGCATCGGCAAGCTGCTGGGCGAATTGCAGGTGGCGTTTCCGCAGCGGCGCGTGGTGCTGGCGCGCGAGTTGACGAAGCGTTTCGAGGAATTTCTGCGCGGCACGCCGGCGGAACTGCTGGCGGAATTGGAGCGGCGTCCTCGCAAGGGCGAGTTCGTGGTGCTGGTGGAAGGGGCAGGGGAAGGGGACGGCGAAAAGGGTGACGAGACGGCGGACGCGGAGGCGGAAGCGGAAGCGGTGAATGACGAGCCGGCCTAGGATTGAAGGCCCAAGCGCGCGGCGCGCCAGAGCGGCGCGCGAGCGCTGGGTTCGTACCGCAGGCGTCCCGCCTGCGAGTTCGGGCGGCGTCTCGCCGCCTGAACCGACACGGGGCGAGACGCCCCGCGAACTCGCAGGCGAGACGCCTGCGGTACCGGGGACGCCGCGCCGCGTCGGCCCGCAAAACCGCTTCCCATCCGCCAGTCCGGCCCCGTAGTTTCGCGCCCGGTTACTGAGCCATGAAAACCATTTTGCTGGGAAAAAGTTCGCTGCGTTCGAGTCGTCTGGCCTACGGCTGCTGGCGCATTGCGCCGACCGAAGAGGCGGGGCGGACGTCCGGTCGCGCGGCGATTCTTGCGGCGGTCGAGGCTGGCTACACGCTGTTCGATCATGCGGACATTTATTGCGACGGACGCGCGGAACAGGCGTTTGGCGCGGTCTTGCGCGAGGTGCCGGAGCTGCGCGCGCGCCTTGTCATCGCGACCAAATGCGGCATTCGCAAGCCGGGCGAGCCGTCGCCGGACGCGCCGGTGCGCTACGATTTTTCCCGGTCGCACATTGTCTGGTCATGCGAGCAATCGCTGCGGCGGCTGGGGATTGAGACGATTGATTTGTACCAACTGCATCGGCCGGACTGGCTGATGAATCCCGAGGAGGTTGCGGCGGCGTTCGCGCAGTTGCGTGAGCAGGGGAAGGTCCGCGAGTTCGGCGTGAGCAATTTCCGGCCGTCGCAGGTGACGGCGCTCCAGCAGGCGCTGCCGTTTCCGCTGGCGGTGAATCAGGTCGAGATCAGCCTGGCGTGTCTCGGCTGTTTCAACGATGGGACGCTGGACCAGTGCCTCGCCGAGCGCATCACGCCGCTGGCGTGGAGTCCGCTCGGCGGCGGCCTGCTGGCGGATGGCGCGCGGAAGTTGCTCGCGTGGCAGGAGCGTTACGACGTGCGCCGGATTGTTGCGGAACTCGACGCGCAGGCGCGGGCGCTCGGGACCACGCGCGGCAATGTCGCGCTCGCGTGGCTGCTGAAACATCCGGCCGGAATCGTGCCGCTGGTCGGCTCGACGAAGCCGGAAAAAATCCGCGAGGCCGCCGGGGCCGAGGCGGTCGAACTGACGCGCGAGCAGTGGTATCGGCTGCTGGAGGCCTCGCTCGGCGCGCCGCTGCCGTGAGCGGGAAAGCGGAAATTTTTAACCACGGATGGACACGGATAAACACGGATGGGGAAGCGGCGGGAGGGTTGTGGGCGCGGGCGGCCGGCAGTTTCGGAGTGCGGCCGTCCTCGGCCGCAGCGACATGCGCCCGCACGGGGGCCGCAGAAATCCGCTGAAGCCTCACTGCGCTCCACCTTGCTGCGCCCGGGGACGGGCGCACTCCGCACGCTGGCCACGCTGCGTCCCTATTCGTGTTCATCCGCATCCCACCGTGGTTTGCGATTTCCCCTCCCTTTCCTCGGATTAACCCGCATTCATCATGTCCACCCCTGCACAACTCGGTTTTCACATGCCTGCGGAATGGGAGCCGCACGCCGGCACTTGGTTCACCTGGCCGCGCCCGGAAGGCATCAGCTTTCCCGACAAATACGAACCGGTGCCGGATGTTTATGCGGCCTTGATTCGCGAACTCGTCGCGGTCGAGGAGGTACACATCAATGTCTGGAACGCCGAGAAAGAGGCGTGGGTGCGCGGGCTTCTGGCCGCGCGGCGCGTGCCGCTGGGGCGCGTGCGGTTTCATCATTTCCCGGCGTACGAGCCGTGGTGCCGGGATCACGGGCCAATCTTCGTGGTGCGCGAGCGCGAGGGGCGGCGCGAGCGCGCGGTGGTGGACTGGGACTACAACGCGTGGGGCGGCAAGTATCCGCCGTTCGATCTCGACGACGCGGTGCCGCAGCACGTCGCGAAGCTGCGGGGCCTGCCGTTGTTCTCGCCGGGCATCGTGATGGAAGGCGGCGCGCTTGAGGTGAACGGACGCGGCACGGTGCTCACGACCGAGGCGTGTCTGTTGAATCCCAATCGCAACCCGCATCTCAATCGCGCGCAGATCGAGCTGTATCTCCGCGATTATCTGGGCGTGACCAACGTGCTGTGGCTTGGCGACGGAATTGTCGGCGACGACACCGACGGGCATGTGGATGATCTCACGCGCTTCGTCAACGCGGCGACCGTGGTGACCGTGGTGGAGGAAGATCCGGCGGACGAAAACTACGCGCTGCTGCAGGACAATCTGCACCGGTTGCGCACGATGAAGGATCAGGACGGCGCGCCCTTGCGCATCGTCGAGCTGCCGATGCCGGGCGTGGTGGAATACGACGGGCAGCGGCTGCCGGCGAGCTACGCGAATTTCTACATCGCCAACGAACTGGTGCTGGTGCCGACGTATCGGCACGCGAACGACCGGCGGGCGCTGGAGATTTTGCAGCGCGAGTTTCCGCAGCGGCGCGTGGTGGGCATCGACTCGACGGAGCTGATCTGGGGCCTCGGCTCATTCCATTGCATCAGCCAGCAGGAGCCTTTGTAGGAGACGACGTGAGGAGTCTCTAACTTTTTCCGCGAGAGGAGCTGGAGAAGTCTAGTGGGCCGACTTCGGTAAGGCGCGTGGAACTGAAGTCTATTTTCCAGACGCACCGGGTGGGCAGTTCGGGCGGGCCTCTCGTGGAAGGAGGTTAGAGTCTCCTTACGTCGTCTCCTACAAGGAGGCGAGCCGGCGCGCGGGCCGTTTGCCAATTATCCGGCTTTACCCTGGCGATGCTTGGGCGGTAATCATTGCGGCCATGAAAACTACCCTTCTATTGCTCGCGGGTGTGCTCGTTGGCGCGGCCTCGGCACTGGCGGAAATCAGCTTCAAACCCATCGAGTATCAGCTTGGCGACACTACCCTCGAGGGCTTGCACGTCGCGGACAGCGCGGTGGCGGGCAAGCGTCCGGCCGTGCTGATCGTGCATCAATGGAAGGGCCTCGGGGCTTACGAAAAGAAGCGCGCCGAGATGCTGGCGCAACTCGGTTACAACGTGTTCGCGGTGGACATTTACGGGAAGGGCGTCCGGCCCGCCACGCCGAAGGACGCCGGGGCGCTCGCGGGAAAATACAAGACTGACCGCGCCCTGCTGCGGTCGCGCGCACTGGCGGGCCTCGCGGTGTTGAAGAATCATCCGCTCACCGATCCGAAGCGCGTCGCGGCGATCGGATATTGCTTCGGCGGCACGACGGTCATCGAGCTGGCACGAGCGGGTGCGGAGGTGGCCGGCGTGGTGAGTTTTCACGGCGGGCTGGACAGTCCCACGCCGGACGACGGGAAGAAAATTCAGTGTCGCGTGCTGGCGTTGCACGGCGGGGATGATCCGTTTGTCGCGGCGAAGGACCTCGCAGCGTTTGCCGAGGAGATGCGACAGGCGAAGGTGGACTGGCAGTTGTTCAGCTACGGCGGCGCGGTCCACAGCTTCACGGATTGGAACGCCGGCAACGACAACTCGAAGGGCGCGGCGTACAACGAAAAGGCCGACAAACGTTCGTGGGAGGCGACGAAAGTGTTCTTCGCAGAAATCTTCCGGTGAACGGGACAGAAAGGGGAGTCGGCAGAAAAATGGGGGCAGAAAAAAGAGGGTAGGGCTGGACGCCGGCACTTCTCTTTATTTTTCTGCCCCCATTTTTCTGCCGGTGTTTTTTTGCGGCTGAACCCGTGCCCGCTCAGCCCCCGCGGCGCTCAATTAGCTCCCGGAACTCGGCGAAGAGCGGCGTCGAGTCGTGCGGGCCGGGCGACGCCTCGGGGTGATATTGCACGCAGAAGATGGGCTTCGTCTTGTGCCGCATTCCCTCGACGGTCTGGTCGTTGAGGTTGATGCGGTCCACGGACACGTCGGCGGGCAATGTGGCGGGATCGACGGCGAACCCGTGATTTTGCGAGGTGATCTCGACCTTGCCCGAGGCGAGATCCTTCACCGGTTGGTTGCCGCCGCGATGGCCGAACTTGAGCTTGAACGTGCGACCACCGAACGCCTGGCCGAGAATCTGGTGGCCGAGGCAGATTCCGAAAATCGGAATCCCGCTGGCGACGAGATCGCGCACGGCCTGCACCGCGTAGCCGAGCGCCGCCGGGTCGCCGGGGCCGTTGGAGAGAAAAATTCCCGCGGGTTTGTACTTGAGCGCCTCGGCCGCGGGCGTGGTCGCGGGCACGACCTGCACGCGAAAGCCGCGCTGCCGCAGGCGGCGGAGGATGTTGTATTTCATCCCGAAATCGTAGGCGACAATCGGAATGTCGGCGGGCGGCAGGGGATCGCGGAGATTGCGGGCGTCGGCCACTTTGGCGAGGCCGCGCACGAGATTGAAGCTGGCGCTGTCCTTGTCGTGCTCGTCCCAGACGAACGGCTCGCGATGGGTGACTTCCTTCACATAATCGACACCGACG
>BJHT01000247.1 GCA_014193395.1 Verrucomicrobiota bacterium | reverse complement strand
TTGTAGCGCAGGTTTCCAAACCTGCTGTGTCGCCGACTTCCAAGTCGGCAGGGTGTCGGCCTCGCCGGACGCGCCGCGGGTTTAGAAACCCGCGATACAGCAGGCTTGGAAGCCTGCGCTACAAACTGAGCATGAAATATACGGGCTAGCCCCGCGCGCGGGCCGTGTGGCTGAGGCTACCCGCCTGACAGTTCGGATGGCATCCGTGCGGCGAATTCCAACGCCGGGCATTCGACACTGTGGAATTGAGCACTCGGGGAAGGAATATCTCGGGCTGAGCGCAATGGCAGCCGCTCGCCCCCTATTTACAAGATTAGGGATGAATACCGGCGTTTCAGTTTTTTCTCCTCGTGATGGAAGAGAGCAAGCGGAATGCAACCATACTCAAGAACTGACACCTTCTCGACCCAGGCAAAGGTCAGTGGGTTCGAGGGCCATAGGGAAACCATTCACGCTAGCCTTCTGGGTCGTCGATGGCGCAACCGAGTAGCCGAAAATGCCGGCGGTCAGGCGAGACATGTCATGCTGCCCAATTACCCCGCCGCCGTGGACAAAATCACAGTGAAACTCGGTGATGTATTGGGTTGAGGTGGCACAGACGACCGAAACAATTGTCTGAAGTATTGCCATATCTCACTGCGCTCAAGAACCCCGACTGTACCTATCCGGCTCATCTGAGAGCCGGTTTGAAAACCCTGGTTTGGAGTTCCGCGTTTACGTGGTTCGTGCGTCGTCCGACCTCGCGATGTTCTTGTAATGGTCCAGCGCGATTGGTCTGGTCCCAGCCGAGGGCGGCGCAGCAGGGATCGAGAAAATCCGTGCGGCGCTGCCTCTCGCTGTAGCCGGGTCGCTTACGGTCCGCGAGCCGGCGGCCAATGGATGTGTCCCGGCGGGTGGGTTCCATCTCAAACGTATCAAAGCTGGCGGCGCTGGCCGGGGCGGGGAAACGATCAGGCGAACGGGTGGGGTGAAATTCTTATCGGCGCTCCGCCCGCTGCGCGGCGAGGAGGGTTTTGCGGCGCCATCGGGCTGGCGAGGAACAGGAGCAATGTTGTTGGCGCAAATCCCGAGCGTTCAGACGGTTCCCGCAGTTCGATGTCGTCCGCGCCCACGAGGGCGCGCTGTGCGACGGGGTCGGAACGCTGAAGGCGGGGACACGACGACGGGGTCCGGGCAGTTGCTCGCCCCAGTTCTTCTGATTTTCGAGAAGATCGGCGACTTGGCTCCTGACCTGTCCGGTGCGAAGGACGCCCCGACTCGCCACGCTGCGGTGAAGGAGAGGGCCCCTGGAGATCGCCTCCCCGGCGCTGGCTTCGTGGCTGCGGCCCGGCTGCCTCACCGCAGAAACTTCTTCCGGCGCACGCCGCGCCTCGGTAGGTTCCCGGCCCATGAATTACACCTGCTCCGTCGCCTGGCTTCCCCGTCTGACTGCGCTTGTTCCCATGCTCCTGCTGTTGTTGACGGCGTGCGACAAGAAATCCGACCCGGTCACGCCTGGGCCTCCCGCCACGCAAACGCGCCAACCCGCCAGCCCGCCGCCGGAGGGCGCGCTGATTGCCAAGTGTGAACCAGGCATCCCCGGTGGCCGCCTGGTCATCGCCACCTTTGGCGATCCGAAGACCTTCAATCCCATCACCGCCAATGAGAGTTCGTCCGAGGACATCATCCGCTTTCTCTTCGCCAGCCTCGTGAACATGGACTGGATTACGCAGGAGATTGAACCCGGCCTCGCGGAATCTTGGTCCGTGGCCGAGGACAAGAAAACCTGGACCTTCAAGCTCCGCAAAGGTCTCCGCTGGAGTGATGGCCAGCCCTTGACCGCCGAGGACGTCACCTTCACCTGGGACCTGATCTACAACCCGAAAATCGACAATGTCACCGCCGATCTGTTCAAGCTCGACGGGAAGAATTTTGCGGTCTCCAAAGTCGATGACCTCACCGTCAAAGTCATCACCCCGGACATTTATGCGCCGTTTCTCGAGAACTTCGGTTCCGTGGCCATTCTGCCCAAACATATCCTCGCCAAGTCGGTCGCCGACGGCACCTTCGTCTCCACTTATGGCATCAACACCAAGCCCGGTGATATCGTGGGCAGCGGACCCTTCAAGTTGAAACAGTTCAAGCCCGGCGAACTTACTCTGCTCGAACGCAACCCTCATTACTTCGTCGTGGACAAGCTGGGCCAGCGCCTGCCCTATCTCGATAACATCATCTACACCGTGGTGCCGGACATGAACGCCATGGCTCTGCGCTTCCTCAAAGGCGAATCCGATGCCAATGAAAACGTCCGGCCCGATGACTACGAGCGCTTCAAAGCCGAGGCCGACAAGGGTAAGTTCCAACTGCTCGATCTGGGGTTCGGCCTGGAGCGCGGCTTCCTCTGGTTCAACCTGAACACCAACCTGAAGACCAACGCGAACACCAAGGCCGTCACCCCGATTGTCGAGCCGAGAAAACTGAAGCTCTTCCGCAACCAGAAATTCCGGCAGGCCATCAGCTACGCCATCGACCGCAACAGCATCGTGAAGTCAGTCTATGCCGGCCGCGCCCAGCCTAACTTCGGCTTTGTCTCACCCGGCAACAAGAAATGGTATCACGGCAACCTGCCGCAATATAACTATGACAAGGCCAAGGCCCTGGCTTTGCTCGCTGAAATCGGGATCAAGGACCGCAAGGGCAATGGCGTACTCGAAGACGAGGAAGGGAATAAGATCGAGTTCGTACTAAACACCAATGCCGGCAATTCCGTGCGCGAGAAAATGTCCGTACTCATCCAAGACGACCTCAAGAAACTCGGCATCACGCTGGTCTATCAACCCGTCGATTTCAACGCGCTGGTGGACAAGATCAACAACACCTATGACTACGATGCCATCCTGCTCGGCCTCGGCGGCGGCGGCACCGATCCCTCCTCGAGCATGAACGTGCTCCAGTCGAGCGGCTTCACCCACCAATGGTTCCCACGGCAGAAGACTCCGTCGTTCGAGTGGGAGGCGCGCATTGATTTTCTCATGAACGCCCAGCTCAAGACCCTCGATTTCTCCGAGCGGAAAAAGTTCTTCGACGAGGTCCAGCAAATCCTCGCCGAGCAGGTGCCGATGATCTACACCACCACGCCGTTCTCCTACGCCGCCGTGCGCAATGACCTGGGCAATCTCCGCCCGACCGTGCTCAGTTCCTACCGGGTCACTTGGAATGCCGAAGAGTTGTATTTCAAGAAGAAGCCGGGGAAGTAAGCGGAGGGCGGATTCAGCCTGGATTCAATGCCGGAAACCCAACCACCTTCCGGTATGATCCAAGCTGACTCCTTCGCACGCGACCGCCCCGGTGCGGCTGCCGGGGGTTCCGGCACCTCGTGTTTGATCGACACTCCCAATTCCCATCGTGCGGCCAATCCCTTTGGCGAATCCGAGCAACCCAACAGTCATTCGCGCCCGGCGTCGCGGCGATGGCGCCCGGTCCCGCCACCCATTTTCAAGCAAGCCTCCGCCATGTTTAAAACCTATCTCGCATTCATCACACTCGCGGCCCTGCACCATCTCCAACCCGTCCGCGCCGCCGAGTCGTCTGCCTCCGGAGCAAGTCGCAAAGTAGAAGCCTTCGCCGCCCCCTCGCCGCCAGCGTGGCCGGCGCTGGAGTGGAAGAAGGGTGCGCCGTCGCCCTGGGCCAGAGTAGAGTCACCAACGGTCGTCGTGAGCGGCAAACTCTATTTGTTCGGCGGCTTCACCGACACGCTCGCGGCCTCCAATCAGCTCGATGTCTATGATCCCGCGAGTGACTCCTGGACGCGGAAGCAAGACATGCCCACGCGGGTCACTCATTTGAATCCCGCCTTGGATCGACTTACCATCTGGCTCGCCGGCGGTTTCAAAGGCAAACATCCCGGCCCGGTCACTGCGGAAGTGTGGAGGTATGACATCATCGCAGACACTTGGACCGCCGGGCCACCATTGCCGGAGCCACGCGCCGGTGGCGGACTCGAAGTCGTCGGCCGCAGGCTCCACTATTTCGGCGGCTACAAATCTGATCGCCAGACTGGGGGCATCGAGCATTGGAGTCTGGACCTCGCTGGCGGGCAAACATGGGACCGGGAAGCTGACCTGCCCGAACCCCGCGGCCATGTGAGCAGCGCGGTGCTTGAGGGCAAACTCTACGCCTTGGGCGGTGCTCACGGCCATGACAAGACCCAGAATGATCTGGGTTTTTGCCATCGCTTCGATCCCGCCATGAAGAAGTGGACCGCCATAGCCAGTCTGCCCGACGGCCGCAGTCACTTTGAATCGAGCACCCTTATCCATCACGGCCGCATCCTGATTGTGGGCGGACGCTGCAACCAATCCAAGCCGCCGCGCAATGTCGTGGGTGACTTGCTGGAGTACGATCCCCAGACCGATGCCTGGCGCGTCGTCGGCGACTTACCCGCGAAAGTCATGGCCGCATCTGCCGGCATCATCGCCGATCGCCTGATAGTTACCGGCGGCGGTCTCAACAACCCCCGCCCCCTCACAGCCGCTACCTGGATTGCCCCGTTTCCGACCCTGTCAGTCCGTTGACCACGGGGGCGCGGGGAAATGGCTTGGAAGCAGACGAGTGAGTGCGAAGGATGCGAGCAGCTTTGGGTTTCAGTTTGGGAACACACGTATGAACAAATCGAACATGGTGTTGGTGACGGGTTCGGCGGGGCGGGTGGGGCAGACGGTGGTGGGGGAGCTGACGGCGCGGGGGCAGACGGTGCGCGGGTTTGACCGGGTGCCGACGCCGGGCGTGGCGGATTCGGTGGTCGGGAACATTGCGGACACGGAGGCGTGCGCGCGGGCGTGTGCGGGAGCGCACACGTTGGTGCATTTGGCGGCGACGCCGGATGATGATGATTTCATGGCGCGGCTGTTGCCGGACAACATCGTGGGCTTTTACAACATCATGGAGGCGGCGCGGTTGGCGGGGGTGCGGCGGTTGGTGCTGCCGAGCAGCGGGCAGGTGAGTTGGTGGCGTGCGCTGGCGGGGCCGTGGCCGATTCATCCCGATGAACCGGTCGCACCGAAATATTGGTATGCGGCGACGAAGATGTTCATGGAATCGATCGGGCGCAGCTACAGCGAGATGCACGGGCAGAGCGTGATCGTGGTGCGGTTGGGGTGGTGTCCGCGCACGCGGGCGCAGGTGGCGGAGATCGCGGCCTCGGAGTGGGCGCAGGATGTGTATCTCAGTCCGGGGGACTCGGGCCGTTTTTTTGCGTGCGCGGTGGAGGCGCCGGAGGAGTTGAAGTTCGCGATTGTGTATGCGACGAGCCTGCCGAATCACATTCTCCGATACGATCTGGAACCGACGAAACGGCTGCTGGGTTTCGTGCCCCAGGAGCGCTGGCCGCAGGGGATTGAGATCGTGAAATGAACGTTGGGGGCGAAGCTCAAAGTTCAAAGTTCAAAGTTCCAAGCTCAAGGGAATGACCAAGGACCAAGCACCCTGCGTTGGTGGGCGAGTTTTGCGATCTTGTGAACATCGTAGCCACTAACTCCTACGGCTCGCCTCGTGGTCCATTCTTCGACGAAAGCCTGGTGGTCTGGATTCTCAAATCGACTTGGCTCTTGGTCGCTTGGTCCGTCCCATGAGCCTTGAGCTTTATCCTTGGAGCTTTCCGGCTTTTCCCGCCAAACGATGGGTCGGAATTGCCAAGGCGCCGGGTTGCCGTTGCTAGGCCAGCGTCCTATTTTGCGGACAGTTCGAGGGACAAAAGTCGGCCCTGTGCCGTGAGAGAGTCGCGTTTAGGCGCGTCGCTCCTATATCCCTCAACCACAATTTCCAAAAGCGCTGCCGCAGCGGCATTTTTTCCGGAGACGTCTGCTTACGCGCGTCATGACTCATTATTTAACCAGCATCTTTTGGATATTGCCCATGATCTCCGCAATGCGCTGCTCATTTTGGGGTACACATGGAATTTAGTGGCTAAGTCGGGTCCGAAAGAGGGGGGCGGCCTTGAGCGTGAAGCCGGTTGGGGCGGCTTGCTAGCGGGTTTGGAGCGGGCTGGGTGGGCTGGTTATCCCGCCGCTGCGTGCCGGACTGCGCGACACTCCGCTGCGCCGCACTTCCTACCCGGCGTGCGCGACGGCGCGGCATGGACCGTGAGTGGCGTGCTCCTGGCGGGCTTGATAGGCAGCCTATTTATCGCCTGTCGGAACTTCGGTGCCATCGCGCGTGGGACCGCTTGAACATAGGATTTTAACCACGGATAACCACGGATGGACACGGACCAGATCCGATGGGCACTCATTGACGGCCCCGGATCCAGCCCGAATACTCGGCCGATGAATCCCAGCCGGCCATCATCCCGATTCCACCCATTCCCTGCGCGCGTGCGGACGCTTCTTGGACTTGCGTGCGTCGCATCCGCGCTGCCATTGGTTTTGACCCACTCAGCTCAGGAGGCCAAGCTACCCGCGCCAGTCCGCATCGAAACCGGTGTCAGCGGGCACATTCACCCGGCGTTGTGTGTCACGGCGAAGGGCACGCTGGTCGCCGTGTTTTGCAAAAGCGAATTCAAACCCTATCTGCTGACCCGCTCGACTGATGGCGGGCGGACGTGGGCGAAACCCACGCTCTTCCCACCCACAATCCAGACTTCGGTCTATCCCGGCTCGCTCACCACGCTGGCCGACGGAAGACTCGTCCACGCTTGGAATGTCTGGTTTCCCCTCGGGGCCAAGGACAAGTCCCGCCACGTCGCCTTCTCGATCAGCGGCGATGACGGCCTGACATGGAGCGCGCCGACGAACCTGAGCAAGAACGCCGATCCGAAGATTCACAGCGTCATCCGCCATCCCCTCGTCGAGCTGTCGCCCACCGCATGGCTCCTGCCGTTGGCGGACCGCACCGTGCTCTACGATCCCACGACCGGCGCGGAAACCGTCTTTGCCGACGGCACCAGTCACGGCCTCGTGCCCATCGTGCGCACCGCGGCGGGAACGCTGGTGAGCGGCCAAGGCCGGCGCTCGACCGATGGCGGCAAAACCTGGCAGGAAATCAAACCCTTCCCCGATGTCGCCACCCAGGGCTGGCGGCATGAAATGATCGCGCTGCGGAACGGCTGGCTGCTCACCTCGCAAATCATCGGCCCCGGCGTCGGTGGAAATCGCATTGAGTTCGTACTCTCACGCGATGACGGCATAACCTGGGACCACGACCACCCCGTGCCATTCTACGATCCGTCCCGCCCCATCGGTGGCCGCGCCTGCCCGCGCACGGTCGAGCTAGACGCCCAGACTCTCGGGACCATCTTCTACGACACGGATGAAAAGCAGGCGGGTGGCTCAGGGGTTTTCTTTCGGACCATGCCGGTGGGGAATTTGAAGCGGTGACTCACTAGTTACGAGCGCGCAACTCAGCTTTCTGCAACGATCAGTGCGCGTTGGCGTGGTCCCGCAGGGACGACCGAAAATAGCCCAGCACTTCAGTGCTGGGTTGGCGATCGGTGAACCCGAAAGTCCCGGCAGGGACGACAGAGACGAGGACGCGCGCAGGGTTTCTTTCGTCCCTGACGGGACTTTGTCATCGGCCCCGATGCGAACCCAGCACTCAATTGCTGGGCTATTTTCGGTCGTCCCTGCGGGACTGGGTCAACTCACACTTACATCGAGGCAAGCAACTAAGATGCGGACGGAGCAACCATCTGCCGGGCTACCAACAGGTCTATTTCCGTCGTGTGGTCTTCGTAGTAGGCGAGGCACTCATAGACTTGCGCGCGAGTGACACCGGGGAAGGAGCGTGTTACTGAGTCCACCGTCTCGCCGTGTTGGAGCAAACCGATCACGTCATGCACCCCGAAACGGTTGTCTTCGATGCGGGTGTGTCCTCCCCGGATGCCCGGAGTGTTTACAAGGTAGCGATAGGTGCTAGCGACAGTCATGGCGGCAGGCTACCGGGTGGCGCGATGCGCGGCAACTGTCACCGGTCGCGGCGGTCCGGATCTCTGGGGTTGATTGGGCGATACTCCGGCACGGACCTGCGCCATCGCCAGTCGGAGTCCTGCTCGAAACTCAGGGGAGTGAGGCAGCCGTTGGTACCGGCAACGAGAAACAGCAGAAGCGGATGACGCAAGCGGCGCATGGCGGAGTTCGCCTAGAAATCTTCACGCCAAAATATCCTTCACCACCGTGGCTTCTTCGGCGCCGGTGAGTTTTTGGTCGAGGCCCTGGTATTTGAAGGTTAGGCGGCGGTGGTCGAGGCCGAGGGTGTGGAGGATGGTGGCGTTGAGGTCGCGGATGTGGACGGGGTTTTCGGTGATGTTGTAGCTGAAGTCGTCGGTTTTTCCGTACTCGAAGCCGGCCTTGATGCCGCCGCCGGCGAGCCAGGTGGTGAAGCTGCGGCCGTGGTGGTCGCGGCCATAAGTAGTCTCGGTGAGTTTGCCCTGGCCGTAGATGGTGCGGCCGAATTCGCCGCCGCAGACGACGAGGGTGTCTTCGAGGAGGCCGCGGGCTTTGAGGTCGCGGAGGAGGCCGGCGCAGGGCTGGTCGATGTCCTGGCATTGGGCGCGCAGTTTGTCGGGCAGGCTGCTGTGCTGATCCCAGCCGCGGTGGAAGAGCTGGATGAAGCGGACGCCGCGCTCGGCCATGCGGCGGGCGAGGATGCAGTTGTGCGCGAAGCTGCCGGGGCGTTTGGCGTCGGGGCCGTAGAGGTCGAGGACGTGTTCGGGTTCGGAGGCGAGATCGACGAGGTCGGGGACGGCGGTCTGCATGCGGAAGGCCATCTCGTATTGGGCGATGCGGGCCTGGGTCTCGGGGTCGCCGAAGCGGTCGCTGGTGTCGCGGTTGAGCGCGCCGAGGACGTCGAGTTGTTCGCGGCGAGCGTCGCGGTCGAGGCCGCTGGGATTGGAGAGATAGAGCACGGGATCGCCGGAACTACGAAGCTGGACGCCTTGGTGGCGCGAGGGGAGGAAACCGCTGCCCCACAGGCGCGCGAACAGGGCCTGTTTCTGGCCACCGCCTTCGGAGATCATGATGACGAAGGAAGGGAGGTTGTCGTTTTCCGAACCGAGTCCGTAACTGAGCCACGCGCCCATGCTGGCCTTGCCGGGCTGTTGCGCGCCGGTGGTGATGTAGGTCATCGCGGGGTCGTGGTTGATGGCCTCGGTGTTGACGGCCTTGAGCAGGGTGATTTCGTCGATGATCGAGGCGGTGTGGGGCAGGATGTCGGCGTTGACCCAGGTGCCGTTTTTGCCGAATTGCTTGAACTCAAACAGGGGTGCGACGCAGGGGAAACTCTTCTGGCCGCTGGTCATGCCGGTGACGCGCTGGGTGCCACGGATGGAGTCGGGCAGTTCGGTGCCGTGGTATTTTCGCAGGCTGGGTTTGTAGTCGAACATGTCGATGTGCGACGGGCCGCCAGCGAGAAAGAGATAGATGACCCGGCGGGCCTTGGGGCGGAAGTGGTGACTCAGGGGCGAAGGCGCGGCGAAGGCGCGGGGATTGAGCAGGCCGGTGAGGGCGGCGGCACCGAGGGCGGTGCCGGAGCGGGTGAGGAAGGTGCGGCGGGTGGCGAACATAGGGGCTAGGGTCTTGGGTCTTGGGTCTGGGGAGGGAGGGGGAAAGTAGTTAGTGATTAGTAATTAGTTGGGAGGCGATGGGTGGGTGGGAGATACGGGGTAAAATGGCGAGCGGGGGTAGAGCGAAAATGGTTCGATGAGTGCCGATAGTGTGAGTCTCCGACTAATTACTAATTACTAATCACTAATTACTTTTTCCAGCTAGTTGCGGACAAGGAACTCATCAAGGTTCAGCACCGTGCTGGCGACGACAGTCCACGCGGCGTGCTCCGTCGCGGGGAGGGTCGAGTCACGCGGGCTGTCGCCGATTTTGAGGAGGGCTTCGGCTTTCGTGGGGTCGGCGGTGAAGCGGGTGAGCTGGGCGGTGGCGAGGTGGGTGAGGAGGTCGGTCTCGCGCGCGGTGGCGGGACGGCTGAGGGCGGTCTGGATGGCGAAGGCGATGCGGACGGCGGGGTGGGTGCCGCCTTCCTTGAGGATGCGCTGGGCGAAGGCGCGTGAGGCTTCGACAAATTGCGGGTCGTTGAGGGTGACGAGGGCTTGCAGCGGCGTGTTGGTGCGGGGACGGCGTCCGGTGCATTTCTCGCGGGTGGGCGCATCGAAGATGACCATGCCGGGATGAGGGGCGGAGCGTTTCCAATAAATGTACATCGAGCGGCGGTAGAGTTTTTCGCCGCGGTCCTGCACGAATTTCGAGAGGCCGGCGTCCTTGGCGACTTCTTCCCAGAGGCCAAGGGGCTGGTAGGGACGAACGCCGGGGCCGCCGATTTTGTCGGCGAGGAGACCGGCGACGAAGAGGGCGTTGTCGCGGATGAATTCGCCCTGAAGCCGGAAGCGCGGTCCGTGGGCATGGAGGAAATTCTCCGGGTCGCGCTCGCGCAGGAGCGGCGTGACGCGCGAGGACTGGCGATAGGTGGCGCTGGTGACGAGCTGCTTGAGGGCGCGTTTCACGTCCCAGCCGGTTTTCACGAAATCCACGGCGAGCCAGTCGAGCATGGCTTGGTGCGTGGGGAGATCGCCCTGCGTGCCGAAGTCCTCGGTGGTGCGGACGAGGCCCTCGCCGAAGCAGATTTGCCAGAGGCGATTTACGGCGACACGCGACGTGAGGGAATGGTCGGGCTGCACGAGCCAGCGGGCGAGGCCGAGGCGATTGGCAGGGGCGTCGGCGGGCAGCGGGCGCAGCGCGGCGGGGATGCCGGGTTTGATCACGGCGTCCTGAAGCGGCTGATCGTACTGGCCGCGCTTGAGCACGAAGGGCGTGCGCATCTGGGGCTCGGGCAGGTCTTCCATGACCATCGTGCTGCTGGTGCCGGTGGCGGCCTTGCGCTCAGCCTCGAGGAGTTTCGTGTGGGCGGCGAGCAACGGGGCCGCGTTGGTTTTGTCTTCGCGCTGGAGAAA
>BJHT01000246.1 GCA_014193395.1 Verrucomicrobiota bacterium | reverse complement strand
CCGTCCTCGGGCGCAGCGAGGTGGAGCGCAGTGAGGCGCGCGCAAATTCCCACAGCCCTCGTGCGTGCGGACGTCGCTGCGGCCGGGGACGGCCGCACTCCGGGGAGCGCAGCTTGGTCCTTGTTCCTTCCCTTGAGCTTTGAGCTTTGAGTTTTGTCTTTGGAGCTTCCCTGCCGCCCGTCGCTTTGCCCTGTCTATTTTTCGCCCGAGGTCATTCACTCGGCGGACAGCCGTCCCCGCGCCGACCGCACTGGCATGGGTGCAAGTGGGTGTCGCGGCGAAACCATCAGCGCTTTTTTGTATGCACCACATTCTGGCTCTCGATCAGGGCACGACCAGTTCGCGCGCGATTGTGTTTGATCACGCGGGCGGCGTGGTCGCCACGGCGCAGCGCGAGTTCCGGCAGATTTTCCCACGGCCCGGCTGGGTCGAGCATGACGCGGAGGAAATCTGGGAGAGCCAGTTGGCGGTGGCGACGGAGGCGTTGCGCAAGGCGGGGCTGGGTGCGGGGGACATCGCGGCCATCGGCATCACGAATCAGCGCGAGACGACGGTGCTATGGGATCGCGCGACCGGGAGGCCGGTGGGCAACGCGATCGTGTGGCAGGACCGGCGAACCGCGGCGGCGTGTGACCGGCTGAAGGCGCGCGGACTGGCGGCGTTGATCCGGGAGAAGACGGGGCTGGTGCCGGACGCTTATTTTTCCGCGACGAAGCTGGGGTGGCTGATCGAACACACGCCGGGCGCGCGGGCGCAGGCGCGCGCGGGACGGCTGGCGTTCGGCACGATTGACTCGTGGTTGGTGTGGAAATTGTCCGGCGGGCGGCGGCACGTCACGGACGCGAGCAATGCGTCGCGGACGATGTTGTTCAATCTGCGCACGGGCGACTGGGATGAGGAGTTGCTGGCGTTGTTCCGCGTGCCGCGCGCGGTGTTGCCGGAGGTGCGGGCGTCGAGCGAGGTGCTGGGTCACACGACGTTGTTCGGCGGGAGCATCGCGCTGGCGGGGATCGCGGGGGATCAACAGGCGGCGCTGTTCGGGCAGGTCTGCACGCGGCCGGGCATGGTGAAGAACACGTATGGCACGGGTTGTTTCATGCTGATGAACACGGGCGCGGAGTCGGTGGTGTCGCGGAATAATCTGCTGACGACGGTGGCGTGGCGGATTGGCGGGCGCACGGAGTTTGCGCTCGAGGGGAGCATTTTCATCGCGGGCGCGGTGGTGCAATGGCTGCGCGACGGGCTGGGGATCGTCCAGAGTTCGGCGGAGGTCGAGGCGCTGGCGGCGTCGGTGCCGGACAGCGGCGGGGTGCATCTGGTGCCGGCGTTTGCGGGGCTGGGCGCGCCGCATTGGGATCAGGAGGCGCGCGGGTTGATCGCAGGGATTACGCGCGGGACGACGCGGGGGCACCTTGCGCGCGCGGCGCTGGAGGGCATCGCGTTTCAGGTCGCCGACGTGTTGCGCGCGATGGAGGCGGACGCGGGCGTGAAGCTGCGCGAGCTGCGCGTGGACGGCGGCGCGAGCGCGAACGATCTGTTGCTGCAATTTCAGGCGGACGTGCTGGGCGTGCCCGTGGTGCGGGCGCGGGTGACGGAGACGACGGCGCTGGGCGCGGCGTATCTGGCGGGGCTGGCGGTGGGCTTCTGGAAGGACCGCGCGGAGATCGCCGCACACTGGCAGGCGGGGCGGCGCTTCATGCCGCAGCTAAAAGCGGCCGCACGGCGGGAACGAATCGCCGGCTGGAACCGGGCGCTGGCGCGGGCCTTGGGCGGGAACGGGAGGTGAGCAGAAACAATCGGACCGGAGGTCGGCAGAAAAATGGGGGCAGAAAAAATGGGAACAGAGTGAAGAAGTAACAAAGTGCCGTCTTAAGTTTCTTCACTGCCCGTCAGCGCGAAATCCGCTCCCCCGCATTCCAGCCCTCCATTCTCCATTTCCATTTTTCTGCCCCCATTTTTCTGCCGATGTCCCCGCCGGATCAGCGTCGGGGCGGGGTGGACGAGACGGCTTCGACTTGGATCTCGCTGTTGGCCCCGACCTGCGCGCGTCCGAGAATGCGCCCCGTCGGCGCGGGTCCGGATGCGCCTTGCTGGCGGCCGAGCCGCGGGCTGTTGGTGACGATCGAGTCCCCGCGCAAGGTCGCACGTTTCGCCAGCTCCTCCGCCGCCGACGCATCGGTGTTTCCGGCGCGCGACTGGAATTCGCCGGTGAACACCACGCGCTGATTGAGGCTGCGATTGGTCCCGCTGGCACGAAACCAAAACGAATTCGGGTCCGTCGATGCCGTTGCCACCGGCGCGGCCTGACTCGCCGCCAGGACCACTTTTTTCTCCGGCGCTTTGTCTGCGGCCGTCGCCAGCTCGCCTTTGCTTTGCATTTCCGGCAGGCGGCGGTCCGCGCGATCCATCGCTGTCTCGGCGGCGATCACCTGGCCCTGATACACCGAGCCGTCCTCATCCACCACGGTCACGACATTGCCCGCGCGCTGGATTTGGAATTGCTGGAGCAACGCCGGCGACGGCGGGGACTGGAGATTCCGGCGATAACTGTCCGGCGCGTTGAGCCGGACAAAGCTTTGTTGCGCGACACCCTCGCCCGCCCCATCCGATGCGACAGGTGCATCGGGCGCGGCTGGCGCAGTCGGCGCAACCGCTGCGACCTGCGACTCCTCGCGAAGCAGCGACGAGACGGCGACACCCGGCTGCGGCTTTTTCCCCCCCGCCAACGACCAGGCATTCGCCGGTGCCGTCGCGGTCACCGGCATCGGTCCGCCGGGGGCCAACGATGTGTTGCGGCCGGCCGCGCCGCCCGAGGATTCGCTCCGCGCCGCCGCGACGGTTGGCTGCGAGGCTGTTGGTTTCGGTGCCGTTGGTTTCGGGGCAGCGGCTGGCGCTGAAATCAGGCCAACGTCCAAGGTCTCACGATTCACGTTCGCCATGCCTTTCAGCCGGTCGCCGTCGCGATCCGCTAAATCCACCGTCCGGATCGCTCGGTTGGCCGGCGCGAGATCACTCTTGCGTCGCTCCCGCAGTTCGCTCATTTCCGCCTCGTATTTTGCTTCCGCCGGTTTGGTTCCCGACTGTTTGGCCAATTCCAGCAATGCCTGCGGCCCCGCACCCGCCGCGCCGGCCGCGCCACCTCCACCGGCCGCTCGCTCTGGCACTGGCGCTGTGCCGCTCGCGATGTTTGCCTTCGTCGCCTTTGCTACCGCAGCCAGTTCCACGTCGTCCGCGACGTCGCGTTTGGTCACGAGCACTTGGGTGCGTTCATCCGCGAGTGCCGCGGTCCGCCGTGGGGCCGTGGGTGTGGCCGAAAGCACGGGGGATGGCGTGGGTGTGGCCGAAAGCACGGGGGATGGCGTGGGAGTGAGCGTAGGACTGGGCGCGGAAGCCAGGCCCGCCGGTGGCAGCGCGGGTTCCCCTGCGTAGTTGCTGAAGGTTCGGTCGGCCATCGGCTCCACCGGCGGCGGTTTTCGGTCCACCGCCGCCATCTCCATCGGCTTGTTGGACAACCGCGGCAGCGCCATCCACACCAACGCAATCAAGGCCAACCCCACGCCGCCCCACGCCAGTCGCGGCCAGAACAATGCGAGCCAGCCGCGACCCGCACCCGCGCCTGCGCCCTCGCCCGTCACCGCCCGCGCCGCGCTGCGCGCAGCGAGCGTGCGCGCGACTTCGCCCTGCAACAGCCGCCGTGTCGCCGGATGCACCGGCCAGCCCGCGCCCGCCGCGTCGCGCCGGGTCCGCGCCCATTTTCGGAGCAGCCGCTCGATTCGTTTGGAGGGTTCGTTGGACATTCAGACTCGGGGGTTAGACGGGGAGAACGGATTTTTCCCCGCCGAAAAGATGGGCCGTGCGATCGCCTCGAGTTTGTCGAGGCATTTGCTGAGGCGCGAACTGACGGTCTTGGCGTTGAGCTTCAGCGCCGCGCTGATTTCCTCGTAACTCAAATCCCCGAAATAACGCAGCTCAATGATCTCGCGGCACGGCTCCCCCAACCGGTCCAGCGCGAGGCGCAGCAACTCCGCCGACTCGCCGCTCACCAGCACCGCGTCCGGCCCCGGCGCCGCACTGGGCGGATCGAGTGGAGGTGCGCCGCTGGCCGGCTCCTCGTTCAGCGAGATGGTGATCTGACCGCCGCCGCGCTTGGCGGCCATCTGCCGGTCGCGCAGGTCGCGCGCCTTGTTGGCGGCGATGCGGAAAAGCCAGGTCTGCAACTGACTGTTCCCCTGGAACGAGCCGAGATTCTTGATCATCGAAAGAAACACCTCCTGGCAAATCTCCTCCGTGTCCTCGTGGCTGAGCTGGGGGTAAAGCTGGAACACGAACCGCCCCACCGCGTCGTAGTGCCGATCGAACACCACGTCCCACGCCGCCGCGTCACCGCGGTGGCAACGTGCGAGGAGTTCCGCTTCCGACATTGCGTCCATCGCGGCTGACCGTACCGAACCGCCCGCGCATTGGCGAGCGGCAGTTCGCGGCGGAGGAATGGGCCGCGCTCCCTCGCTTCTGCGGCAGTCACCCTCGGCCACGGCTCCGTGATGCTCTCTACGCCGAAAGTCGTATGGGCCGTTTCGCCCGGAGGGCATAAGTAAATGGGGCAACGAACTGATCCGCGCGGCGGTCGCCGGTGGAAAAGTTCACAACCAATTGAAAGCTGTGAAAATAAAACTCCTCGAACTTCATCCGATCCGGGGCGCGCGGGCGGCGGTCGGGACGGTGGCCACCAAGGTTGGCGTGCGTGTCAGTCCGGACCTGGCGGCCATCGCCACACCGTCCTACGCGATCACCTGTATTGCCCGAAAAATCACCTTTGCCTAACACTCAGCCATACACTCCGGATCCGAACCTGCCATGATTACCAATCTCTGAAATCAACCTTAACCTACGATCTTATGAACCCAACTCTCCCACCCACCCCTTCCGCCGGCCAGTCCGGAACCTCCCGCTGTCTCCCGGCGTTCTTGTCGCTGCTCACGCTGTTCGCTCTGCTCGCCACCGGCCCGCGCGCCCAGGCGCAGGTCGCGGGACCCATCACCGTCTATCCTGAGAACTCAAGTCTCGAGATTGGCGGCAACCGGCAGTTCTCCGCCTATGTTCCCATCTCACCCAATACCGTGGTCTGGTCGGTGAATGACATCATCGGCGGCAATGCGACTTACGGAACCATCACCACCAATGGCAACTATCTCCCGCCCGCCGTCCCGCCGTCCAACAACGTCGTCTCTATCAAAGCCCGCAGCACCGCTTATCCCACCTCAGTCGGCACGGCGCAACTTACCATCACGCGTCCCTATCCGTGGCTGTGGAGTGTCTCTCCGTCGCCGCTGGTCATCGGCAACTATGAAGTCAGTTTCAACGGAGCCAATTTCACCACTGACTCACAGGCGCTCTGCAATGGCGTGGCGGTGACCTCCATTTATGTGTCCGCCACCAAGCTGATCGCCCGCGGCGGGACTTCGCAGCCCGGAACCAACCAGTTCTCAGTGCGACAGCCGGGCCCCGGAGCGGTCGTTGGCAACGTCATCGCCGCGCCGGTTACGGCGGTCCCCACGACGGTCGCGATTTCACCGACCGCCACGTCGGTCTCGCTTGGGACCACCCGGACATTCGTCAGCACCGTCACGGGAAATACCAACACCGCCGTCACTTGGTCGGTGAACG
Source organism: Verrucomicrobiota bacterium (assembly GCA_014193395.1). GTDB lineage: Bacteria > Verrucomicrobiota > Verrucomicrobiia > Limisphaerales > BJHT01 > BJHT01. Next base: position 5,273 of record BJHT01000246.1, on the reverse strand, counting down.
GCATCATCGGCGGCTCGGCGACCGTCGGCACGATCAGCGCGACCGGGGCTTATACTGCGCCGCCGACGCTGCCTTCTCCCGCCACGGTCACCATCCGCGCCACCTCGGTCGCCGTATCGACAGCCTACGCACAGGCAACGGTGACACTGGTGCCGCCGCCCGTGACGGTCACGGTCTCGCCCGCCAGGGCCACTGTGGAAATAGGCACGACGCGGACCTTCGCCGCCACGGTCGTGAACAACACCAACACCAGCGTGACTTGGTCTGTGAACGGCGTGAATGGCGGCTCGGCCACCGTGGGTACGATCAGCGCGGCCGGCGTGTATGTGGCTCCGTCGGTGTTGCCGGCCTCGACGACCGTTATCGTCCGCGCCACCTCGGTCGCCAACCCCTCGGCGTATGGTCAGGCGACGGTGACACTCACGCCGCCGTCCGTGGTGGTCGCGGTTTCTCCGTCCACCGCCACGGTGCAGGTCGGTTCGAGTCGAACCTTCACGGCCACCGTGACGGGTAACACCAATACAGCGGTGACATGGTCGGTAAATGGAACCACCGGCGGCTCCGCCACGGTCGGCACCATCAGTGCGGCGGGCGTTTATAGCGCTCCCGCGGCGCTGCCAACCGTGACCAGTGTTACGATTCGCGCCTCGTCGGTGGTCAATGCGGCGGCGTTCGGGCAGGCGACAGTCACTTTGGCCTCGGTGCCGCCCCCGGTGGTCTGGCTCCCCGGTGCTCGGTTCCTCGAACAAGCGTCCTTCGGTCCGACCCCGGCTACCTTGGCCGCAGTCCAGCAGAAGGGAATTCCAGCCTATCTCCAGGAACAATTCGCGCTGCCGGCGACCGTCATTCCTACTCCTACCAATAACTCGATGGGCGAACTCCGAAACTGGGTGCTCTACAACTACACGAGCGCCCCGGACCAGCTTCGCCAACGGGTGATCTATTCCCTGAGTCAGATTGTAGTCACTTCCGCCAACAAGCTCATCTATCCGGACATGATGCTGCCGTGGATGCGGATACTGAGTCAGCATGCCTTTGGTAACTACCGGGATCTGCTGCGCGATGTCACCATGTCTCCCTCAATGGGCAAGTATCTGGACCTGGCCTACTCGACCAAGCCAGGACCGGGCGGCGGCGCGAATGAGAACTATGCCCGGGAACTCATGCAATTGTTCACCATCGGTCTGTGGCAGTTGAATGCCGATGGTTCGCTCCTCTTAGATGGCTACGGTCTTCCAATGACCACCTACGACCAACGGACGGTGGCGCAGATGGCCCTGGCTTTGACCGGCTGGGTTTATGCCACGCCGCCCGGCGGTGGCAGTTCGTGGGAGTATGCGGGTGCGCCGATGGTGCCCCAGGAGGCGCGGCATGACACCACCGCCAAGTCCATTCTCGGCCGCAACCTGCCGGCCAATCAAACCGTGCAGCAGGATTTGGAGAGTGTGCTGGATTGTCTGATGAGTCATCCCAACATTGCGCCGTTCATTGCCACGCGGCTGATCCGCAGCCTGGTCACGAGCAATCCCTCCGGCGCCTACATTCAACGCGTCGCGAGCGTCTTTGCCAACAATGGCAACGGGGTCGCGGGTGACTTGAAGGCCGTCGTCACCGCCATCCTGCTGGACCCGGAGGCCCGGCAGGACACGCCCGTCGCGACGCAGGGCCGGTTGAAGGAACCGATCCTGCAGGTGTCGGGTTTCCTGCGCGCCTTGAATGGCGGCTTCAGCAGCACCCAGCAACTGACCTATCTCTTCGACTACATGGCGCAGTCGGTTCTGAACCCGCCGTCGGTCTTCAGTTGGTTTTCGCCGCTCTACCGGGTGCCGCATAGCTCGCTGTTCGGTCCGGAGTTTCAGATCTATTCCCCGACCGAGGCTACTCTGCGCGGGAATCTCTTGTTCGGGATGCTCAACTATTCCGGTGGCGACACGGTCATCGATCTGTCTCCCTTCCAGCCTTACGGCAATGACATGCCCAATCTGGTGGAAGCGGTGAATCAAGTGCTCCTCTACGGCCGGATGCCGGCAGCGATCAAGCAGGTGCTGATCGACGCGGCGACACCGGGCTATGATGCCAGAAGTCGCATTGAGACTGTCCTCTATCTCACCGCTCTGAGCGGCCTGTATGCGGTCCAATACTAACTCCCATCCCGGATAACCTATCACCTATAACCCCAATATAGAAAGACCCTTGTTATGATTAACTACTCCATCTCCCGTCGGCGCTGGCTCAGTGGTGTGGGCGCCACGTCGCTCCTGACCCGCTTCAGTTGGATGAATGCCTTCGCGCAGACGACGACGCCTGATTACAAGGCGCTGGTCTGTGTCTTCCTCGCCGGCGGCAATGACGGTCACAACACCGTGGTGCCGCTCGGACAGACTCAGTTCAATGCCTACCGCGCGGCCCGGGGCGGGATCGCCTTGCCGGATAACAACGGCGCGCTGCTCCAGGTCGCGACGCCGGACGGCACGCCCTACGGACTTAATCCCGGACTGGCCGCCATTCATCCGCTCTGGGCGCAGGGCAAGCTGGCCGTGCTGGCGAACGCCGGCATGTTGGTGCAACCCGTCACGCGCACGCAGTTCCTGGCCAATGCCGTGCCGGTGCCGACCAATCTCTTCTCGCACTCCGATCAGACGCAGCAGATGCAGAGCGGGGTGCCGTCCACCTCGGGTGGGACGGGCTGGGGCGGGCGCGCGGCGGACTTGGTGCAAACACTAAACGGCAGCTCGAGTTTTCCCGCGGCGGTTTCCATTGCCGGCCCGTCGTTGTTCTGCACGGGGAATGTCATCCGCTCGGCCAGTTTGTTTCCGGGGTTCAATCTCGACATGAACGGCATGGGTATCTGGCCGCCGACCGCCGCCACTGCGCGCAAGACCGGCGTGCAGCAGGTGCTGCAATTCGACAGCGGCCTGGCGCTGGTGCAGGCCGCCAATCAGTCGCGCAAGGATGCGATGGATCTCAACGCCCTGCTCACCGGCACGACGGCGACACTCTCCACGGTCTTCCCCGGCACGAGTCTTGGGAACCAGCTCCAGCAGGTGGCGAAGATCATCAAACTGCGCTCGACCACGGGGATGAGCCGGCAGGTTTTCCTGTGCTCGATTGGTGGCTTCGATACTCATGCCGCGCAAAGCTGGCAGCAGTGGAATCTCCTGCGCGAGGTGTCGGAGGCGCTCGCCGCGTTCTACAATGCGACGGGTGAGATGGGCATCGCGGACCGGGTGACCAGCTTCACGATGTCGGACTTCGGGCGTTCGCTGCAACCGAGTGGCTCGGGCTGCGATCACGGCTGGGGGAGTCATCACCTCATCATGGGCGGCGCGGTGCAGGGCGGGAAAATGTACGGCACCTTCCCTACTCTGGCGCTCGGTGGACCCGATGACTCAGGCTCGCGCGGGACACTGATACCGACGACCTCGACTGACCAATACGGGGCGACCCTTGCGGCGTGGCTCGGGGTGCCGGCAAACCAGCTTGGGACGGTGTTCCCGAATCTAGGTAAGTTCGCGAATCAGAACCTTGGGTTCCTAGGGTAGGAACGCGCCGCATGGTAAGGACAGGTTCAGGGTGGGGAAACGCGAGGGCCAGCGCGGTGCCCCACCCTTGCAGGCGCGGAGGTCAGGAGGCTCTGACGTTTTGGAGGCGGCAGGGAGGAGATGGGGGCGCGCGTTGTTGCAAAGAGGGATCTGGAATTGGAAAAGACGGTAGTCAGGGAGACTATGGCAGGGGAATTTGGGGCAAGGGAATGGGGGCAAAGGAATGAAGACAAGTAGTCTGTCAGGAATTATTTCTTTGCCTCCATTCCTTTGCCATTTTTGGGTTTAGGGGAGCAGCTATGCTCGGGGTCCCGCGTTTCGGGTTTGGAGTGCGGTGACTTGTCACCGCTTTCGCGAGGCGACTGGTCGCCGTCGAACACCCGCGGACTGGCGTGCGGAAGGAGCTGTCACGGCTCGCGCCAGCCGCGGGGCGTGCCGGTGGGGTTAGGACAGGGATAGCGGGGGTGTGGCTTTCACTTTGAACAAGGCGCGTGCAATCGCCTTCGTCTGAGTGGCGGTCGAATCGAGCCAAGAGTCATGGAATACCGCGCCAAGCGGACAGAAGGTTGCCCATGTGGCGGTAAACTCACGTCCAGCTAACACGCCTTCGGCGTATCCGACCGCGGCGGAGGTGTCTGACCAATGCTTTGCGATTTCAATCTTGGGAGTAGGCATGGGGGTATTGTTGTGTGCGTTCATTTAACGAATCCAAGTCAGGCGTCGCGGCTTTTTCAAAGCTCAGTCCAGTATTCGTCAAGTGCATGGAAAATTTGAGGGCTGTCAAACTCGTAATCCCGATCGTCGAGGATGTGTAGAAGAAATGCTCTGACCGCTCTGCGCTGGGCATCGGAAAGCAGGCGGAAGTAGCGGTCATAGTCGCTGGTCTGCGTGAGGCAGAACGCCATACCAAAACCGTAATCCCCGCGCAGATCTGCGACCAAGTAGGCGGGAAGGTGAAACCGCATGCCCTCGGCGTCGAAGAAGCTCAGGCTGCTGTTGCAACGGCGAAGTGCCTCCGCAGATATGCGATGCCAGTCGTTCTTCTCGTCGCTGGCACGGTAGGCAGCGCAAGTCTCAGCGTCGGCGAAATCGTCGAGGCCCTGCGCCTCCTGCAAACCAACGCCACCGCCAAGCGTAACTCCCGAGAAGGCGGCTTCGATGACGCGGCAGACGTCATGAGCTGATGTCCAGCGTTTCGATTGCTGTTCCGCCTCCGCAATCGTAGTGGGGTCGTAGCCTCTCGCTTTCATTTCGGCGATTTCGGTTGGTGACGGATACTTCATGGCTTGATTACTACGACTGAGTAGCGACGCCGAATGTTAGACTAAGTAGCGAGTTTATTTTTAGTCCTTCGTGCATGGCTAAGATCGTATTGCCGAGGTTAAACTGTATCGATGGGTTCCGGTGTGCCTCACGATTCTGGCAGCACGTGGAATTCAGAGGTTTTGCTCGCGTTTCTCTATTTCCGCAATCGCCCAGGTGGCGTGTTCGGCGATGAGAGGTTCGGGGTCGGTGGTGGCTTTCACCAAAGCGGGGAGGGCGCGGGGATCGCCGGTGTTGCCGAGGGCGACGCAGACGTTGCGGAGGAGGCCGCGGCGTTTGGTGCGGAGGATGGGGGTGTCGGCGAAGCGTTGTTTGAATCCGGGGGCGTCGAGGGCGAGGAGTTCGAGGAGGTCGGGGGTGGCGAGGTCGGGGCGGGCGGGGGGGCGCAGGAGTGACGCGGCGCGGGCG
>BJHT01000245.1 GCA_014193395.1 Verrucomicrobiota bacterium | reverse complement strand
CGCGGCTCGACCTCGTGGGCAAGCCCATCCCCACCTATTCGCAGGCCAACGTGATGAGCCTCGCGCTCGCCCTCACCGGCTGGACCTACGCGACGCCGCCCGGCTCCACGCCGCGCGCGAACAACCCCGCGGTGTACGGCGTGGGCGAAATGGAGTATCGCGACGGCAACCATGACCTGACCGAAAAGCGGCTGCTCAACGGCTTCATCCTCTCCTCGAACCAGACGACCGTCGTCGATCTCAACGGCGCGTTGGACAATCTGTTCAACCACCCCAACGTCGGCCCATTCATCGCCACCCGCCTGATCCGCAGCTTCGTCACGAGCAATCCCAGCGCGGGCTACATCCAGCGCGGCGCGGCGGTGTTCGACAACGATGGCACCGGCACCCGCGGCAATCTCCAGGCCCTCCTCACTGCCATCCTGCTCGACACCGAGGCGCGCAACGACAACTCGGCCGACGTGACCCAGGGTAAACTGCGCAGCCCGGTCCTCCACACGCTCGGACTCATGCGCTCGCTGAACATCCCCCTCGCAGTCACCAACACCATCGCCTCCGTGTATGTCGGCATGGGCGAAGCCGTCCTCAGCGCGCCCTCCGTCTTCGGCCACTACTCGCCGCTCTTCCAAATGTCGGTGCCGCCGGTCACCAATGCCGGCGGCAGTGCGCTCACGAAACTGTTCGCGCCCGAGTTTCAAATCTACACGCCCGCCGAAGCGATCAACCGCGCGAACTGGATCTACCAAGTCCTCTACGCCGCAGACCTCACCGCCTTCACCAGTGTTGCCTCCGACCCCGTGCTGCTGGTCAACGCCGTGGATCGCACGCTCCTGTTCGGCCGCATGACCGCCGGCATGCGCGACACCCTCACCACCGCCGCCCGCGCCACGCCCGACCTCCGCACCCGCGCCCTCACCGTCCTCTACCTCACGGCGATGGATGGCGAACACCTGGTGCAACGCTGACCTCCCGCATTCACCGCCCACTAATTACTAATTACTTTTTTGCCTCACCCAACTCCCATGAAAACTCCCACCCCGCTAACCCGCCGCACCTTCACCAAACTCGGCCTCGGTGCCGGCCTCGGCTGGCTCGGCGGCCTCGGCCAACTGCCCCTCGCGCGCAGCGCCGTCAGCTCCGACTACAAGGCGCTCGTCTGCATTTTCCTCGCGGGCGGTAACGACGGCCACAACACCATCATCCCGCTCACCGCCGGCGGCAGCCCGGTCGCCGACTACGTCAACAGCCGGCCCACCCTCGCGCTGCCTTCGACCAATGCAAAGATCCTGCTGCCCATCGCTGTGGCCCAGCCCAATCCCTACGGCTCCGCGTTTGGCCTGCACCCGAGTCTCGCGAAAATTGCGGAACTGTATGCCGCGGGGCGCGCGGCCGTGATCGCCAACACCGGCCTGCTCGACGCGCCGATAACCCGCGCGCAATTCCAGAGCAAGAACACCGGCAACTCGGTCGCCATGTTCTCGCACTCCGACCAGACCAATCTCGTCCAGACCGGCCTCGCCACCGGCGGCGACGGCTCCGGCTGGGGCGGACGCCTCGCCGACCTCGCGCAGCCCGCCGGCAGCGAACTGCCGCTCAGTTGCGTCTCGCTCGATTACTCCTCCGTCTTCGCCACCGGCCGTCGCGTGCAGCCCACGCGCATCATTCCCGGAAATAATTTCGCCCAATACGCGCTGGGCTATCTCGGACCCAGCGATCCGCGCGTGATGGCGCAGACCAATCTCGTCGCCCAGGGCACGCAACTGCGCCTCGTGGACAAGGCCAACGAAACCATGCAGCGCGCCATCGAGCTGAACAAAATCCTCACCTCCGCAGGCACCGCCACGCCGCTCAATGTTTTCCCCACCTCGCCCATCGGCCAGCAACTCGGCGAGGTCGCCCGCATCATCAAAATCAGCGGCAACCTCGGCCTGAGCCGCCAGGTTTTTTACTGCAAACATTTCGGCTACGACACCCACGGCGGCCAGGACTGGGCGCACGCCCGCCTGCTCGCCGACCTCGACGCGGCCGTGGGTGTTTTCCAAAAAGAACTCAACGACATGCAGGCCGCCGGCAAGGTCACCACGTTCACCTCGTCGGAATTCGGCCGCACGCTGCAACCCAGCGGCACCGGCTCGGACCACGGCTGGGGCGGACACCAGTTCGTCATCGGCGGCGCGGTGAACGGCGGCAAATTCTACGGCCGCTTCCCCACCCTCGTCCTCGGCGGCCCCGACGACGCCGGCACGCGCGGCGTGCTCCTCCCCACGACCTCCGTGGCGCAGGTCGGCGCGACCCTCGCCGCGTGGTTCGGCGCGCCCGCCGCGGCCATGGGCAACCTCTTCCCGAACCTCGCCGCCTTCCCGGCGGACCAGCAGAATCTGGGGTTCATGTTGTGAGGCGAGACGATGCGGTCGGAGCGCGGGCGTCCCGCCCGCTCAAGCCGCCCGCATGAGGTGACGGCGAGTTTTACCAACGGCGTGAGATGCGCTCGGTGCGGTGACAATGCCACGCGCACCGCAAAGTTTGCCTCCACCTTATCTGAACGGCCTGAGCGGGCGAGACGCCCGTGCTTCGGCAGCATAGCAACGACTCAGACCGGCTCTCCGCCCCCCGCCGTTTTGCTCTCCGCCTTCTCCCGGAAAAACACCGCGAAGCCCACGAGCATCACCACCGCCATCACCGCCGGCACGAGCCAGATGCTTTTCCAGTCGTGAACCTCGCCGATGGTGTAGCGCTGCCCGACCACGCCCGAGAGCCACGACCCGACGAACATGCCCGCCCCGAGCGTGACGAACGCGTGGAACCCCTGCGCCGCGCCGCGGATGTCTTCGCTCGCACGCTTGTCCACGTACATGCGGCCCATCACGAAAATGAAGTCGTAGCACATGCCGTGAACCGCGATTCCGGTGAACAGCATCCACAGCGCCGAGGGATTCTGATCAAACAACGTGAACAGCCCGAACCGCACCGCCCACGCGCCCATGCCCACGAGCAAAATCCCCTTCACGCCGAGCCGCGGCAGCAGCACCGGCAGCAGCAGCAGGAACACCACGTCGGACACCTGGCCGATGGTCATCTTGGCCGCGGCGTTGGGGATTTTCAGTTCGTTCATGAAGAGGTTCATCCAACTGAAATAGAAACTCAGCGGCACGCAGATGAGGAACGAACACACGATGAACGTGGCGAAAGAGCGGTCGCGCATCAGCTTCAACGCATCCAGGCCGAGCATCGTGCGGGCGCTCACCGGCGCGCCCGCGCCCTTGGGCGGCGTGTGCGGCAGCGTGAACGAATAGAGGCCCATCACGGCGGCGGCCGCCGCCGCGAGCCGGAACATTCCGGCGTTGTCCTCGAACTTGAGCGCACTCACCGCGAAGCCCGCCGCGATCCAGCCCACGCTGCCCATCAGCATCACGAGCGGGAACTCCTTCGCCGGATTTTTCGAGTGATGCAGCGTGAGCGCGTTCGTCAGCCCGTGTCCGGCCATGTAGCTGATCGTGTAGGCGATCAGCGCCGGATAGAACTGCCCGAAACTCTTCACCGTGGACACGTAGTAAAGCAGCGCCGCGCCGATGAGATGCAGGCAGCCGAGCAGCCGTTGCGTCGCAAAAAACCGGTCCGCCACAATCCCCGCGAAGAACGGCGACACAATCGCCCCGATCGCCGTCGAGCCATACGCCAGCCCGATCTGTTCGCCGGGAAATTTCAGCGTCGAGTTGAGGTAAGTGCCCATGGTCACATACCAAGTCCCCCAGACGAAGTAGTGGAGGAAGACCATGAGCCAGAGGCGGACGAACAAGGCGGGTGACATGCAGGTTTTTTAGGTTTCGGAATCCGGCTTCGGACTGGCGGTGGTGCGGGGCGATTCAGACCGATCTGCGGAGCTGCGCCGGCTTCGCCGCCGGCTGAAGTTCGGACATTTTTTGAGGAGCGCGGGCGGTCCCCGCCCGCAGCGGCAGCAAACTCGCAAAGGGGCCGGGATATTTCCGAGCCGCCCTCTCATGGTCCCACGCGCTGCGACCGGGGACCGGTCGCGCTCCGGCGGTGGGGCGCGGGTCGCGGCCAAACGAAAATGTCCAAACTCCAGGCGACGGCGAAGCCGCCGGGTAGTAAGGCCACCGGCCTGTGCCGCCGGGCTGCCAGCCCGGCGGGACGGCGAGGATGCTGAATCTCGAAAACAACGCGGCAAAAAGTGCGGACGTCTGCCTCCATTCCCGACGACGATCACGGCAGTTCCCGGAGAGTCACCAAGTCGTGCTCCAAATCCGCCTCGTCGTAATGCAACGGGATGCGCCGATCACGGAGCAGGACCTGAAAATCGAAGAGATTTCGTCCGGCCAAATCCGCCGTCTGCACGAGGGTCACGCGCCGCGCGGCATAAAACGAGACGGCCAGATCCTCGATCACCTGCTTTTCGCTCAGGCCCTGAAGGGGTCGAAGATTGTAGGGAAGAGTGACGGTCATGGGCCGAAACTAGCCGTCACAGGGGATGAGTGACAACCGCCGTTTTCGCGAAGCCATTCGCCCAGCGCAGCTCAATTTCATGCAACGGGTCGGCTACCCATTCCTAGCCCAGCGGGCGGCAGAAAATAGCCCAGCACTTCAGTGCTGGGTTGAAGGTGGTGGCGACCCAAGTCCCGTCAGGGACGACAGAAGCGTGGGCGCTGTTTCTGTCGTCCCTGACGGGACTTTCCGATTCTCCGGCCGCAAACCCAGCACTGAAGTGCTGGGCTATTTTCGGTCGTCCCTGCGGGACGGCGGCTCCGAGGACCCATCTTGCCAAGAAACCAAAATGCGCCCGCCCCGCCTCCCCCCTCTGCGCTCTTCCCATCTCTGCGGTGTTCCGCAAAACGCCACTCACCACGCAGCGCCCTCGGAGGGTTCGGAAGCCGATCAGAACACCGCAGAGATCGGAAGGAACGCAGAGAAGCCAAGCCCACCGCCGACGCCGTTCGCACGGGGTGTTCGAGATGCGTCCCCGACGGGTAGGGCACGCCTGTCCCCAGCGCGCCGGTGGGGCGTTCACACGGTTCGGCGGCGCGCTGGGGACAGACGCGCCCTACCCTCCCCTGCCCCGCCCGCACCTACGCCAGCACCGCCTTCACCACCTCGCCCGCCACGCCGGTCACGCGCATGTCGAGACCTTGGAATTTGAAGGTCAGCCGCTTGTGGTCGATGCCCAGCAGGTGCAGCACGGTGGCGTGGAGATCGTTCACATGGACGACATTTTCCGCCGCGTGGTAGCCGAACTCGTCGGTCGCGCCGAAGCTCGTGCCGCCCTTGATTCCGCCGCCCGCGAGCCACACGGAGAAGCCCTTCTGGTGGTGATCGCGTCCGCTGCCTTGCGCCATCGGCGTGCGGCCGAACTCGCCGTTCCAGATGATGAGCGTGTCCTTGAGCATGTCGCGCTGCTTGAGATCCTTGATGAGCGCGGCCATGCCCTGATCGACCTCCGCCGCCGTGCCGCGGACGTGTTCCTTCACGCTGCCGTGATGATCCCAGTCGCGATGATAAAGCTGGATGAAGCGCACGCCTTTTTCGGCGAGCCGCCGCGCGAGCAGACAGTTTGACGCGAACGAGCCGTCGCCCGGTTTGCAGCCGTACAATTCGAGCATGTTCGCCGGCTCGGCGGAGATGTCGATCAAGCCGGGCACGCTCGTTTGCATCCGAAACGCCATCTCGTATTGCGCGATGCGCGTCGCGATTTCGGGATCGTCCACCAGGTTATTCTGCAACTGATTCAGCTTCTGCACCGTCCGCACCACGTCCTCCTGCTGCCCGGCGGCGATGCCTTTCGGATTCTTCACATACAACACCGGATCGCCCTTCGAGCGCAGATCGATGCCACTGAAACGCGTCGGCAAGAAGCCGCTCGCCCACTGCCGCGCCGAGATCGGCTGCGATTGCCCGTACTTGCCGCTCGAAGTCATCACGACGAAGCCCGGTAGATCGTCCGCCTCGGAACCCAGCCCGTAATTGAGCCACGACCCGAGCGCCGGCCGGCCGCTGATGAGCGTGCCGGTGTTCATGAACGTGTGCGCCGGATCGTGATTGATCGCGTCGGTGTGCAGCGAGCGGATGATGCACATCTCGTCCGCGACCGAGTGCAACTGCGGAAAAATCTCGCTGATCTCGAGGCCGCCCTTCCCGACCTTTTTGAACTCCCATTGCGGCCCGAAACACTTGAGCTGCTTGTTGCCCTGCAACTGCGCGATGGGCTGGCCCTTGGTGACGCTCTCGGGCATTGGCTCGCCGTGCATCTTCGCGAGCTTCGGCTTGTAGTCAAAGGTCTCGAGATGCGACGGCCCGCCCGCCATGTAGAGCTGGATGACGCGCTTCACCTTCGGCGGATGATGCAGCTTGGTGATGACGCCCGGCCATTTGTCGGTCGCCGACGCAGGCGCGGACGCAGCAGCGCGCGACCACTGGGGATTGAGCAGATTCGCGAGCGCGGCGGTGCCGACGCTGGCGCCCGCACGGCAGAGGAACGCGCGGCGGTTGAGGGAATCGGGAGTAAGGAGCGGGTTCATGGTCAGTTGCGGGTGATGGTTTCGTGCAGGTTCAAAATGGTGCGGGACACGGAACTCCAGGCGGCGAGTTCCACCGGGTCGAGGTCTTTGGCAGCGGGCTTGCCACCGGTTTGCAGCAGCTCGGTGGCCGCCGCTTTGTCCGCCGCGTATTGCGCGGCGTGCTTGGTTTGCAGGCTGAGCAGGACCGCCTGCTCGTCCGCCGTCGGCGTGCGGGACAACGCCTCGCGGAACGCAAAGCGGAGCCGGCTGGCAGCGTCCTTCCCGCCCTCGCGCACAATGCGCTCGGCGAAAACGCGCGCGGCCTCGACGTAGGTGGGATCATTCAGCAACACCAGCGCCTGCTGCGGTGTGTTGGAACGCACGCGCTCGGCGACGCACTCCTCGCGCGTCGAGGCATCGAACGCCGCGAGGCTCGGGTGCAGGAACGTGCGGCACCAATACGTGTACACACCGCGCCGATACAGGCCGTCACCCGCCGAGTTTTCCCACTCGCGCCTCGGGAAGTTCAGATACGACCAATAGCCCGGCGGCTGATAGGGCTTCACGCTGTTGCCGCCGACGGAATCCACGAGCAGCCCGCTCAACGCCAGCGCGTTGTCGCGCACCATCTCGGCCTCGATGCGGAAGCGCCCCTGCCGCGCGAGCTGGGCGTTGTAGGGATCCTTGAAGCGCAGCTCCGGCGTGTCGCGCGAGGTGCGCTGATACGCGTCCGTGAGCGCGATGACCTTGAGCAGTTGCTTGATGTTCCAGCCGCTCTCGATGAATTCCGACGCGAGCCAGTCGAGCACTTCGGGATGCGAGGGATTGGTCCCCTGCGCCCCGAAATCCTCGAGCGTCGTGACCAGACCGCGACCGAACATGATTTTCCACAACCGGTTCACGAACACCCGCGCGACCAGCGGATTGTCGCGCGACGCGAGCCATTGCGCGAGATCGAGCCGGTTGGCGCGGCGATTCTCCGCCTTCACGCGCCCGAGCACGACCGGCACGGCGGGTTCCACCGGCTGGCCCGAGTCGTCGAGCCAGTTGCCGCGCGGCAGCACGCGCACCATGCGCGGCTCGACCGGCATGGAAATCATCGTGCGCGGCATCGCCTTGTTCATCGCCTCGATCTTCCCCTCGACCGCGGCGATCTGTTTGCGGACCGGATCGAGCAGCGGCGCGAACGTGCGGTAATGCGCCGCCAGATCGGCCTTCTGCTTCGCGGTGCGCTGCGCCGCCGCAGTCGCGAGAATCGCCTCGATCTCCGCTGAGCGCGGCGCGGAATCTTTCACCAGCACCGGGGTCCGCGCCGTCGTGGCCGCGATGCGGAACTGCCCGATCGTGTGCTTCGTTCCGTAATCGTGCTGCAGCTTCACAGTGAAGGTCGTCTCGCCGTCGCCGCCGATTTTGTCCTGCAATTCCACCACGGCGAAATGCGGCTTGCCCACGGCGTCCAGCACCGCCCAGCCGCCCTTCGGAATGCCCTTGGCCTTGCCGCGTTTCACCGGCCGGTCCGCCTGCGAATGCGATGCCTCGATGGCCCCGACCTCGACCGGCAGATCGCCGACCGCAACGCTCACGCCGGTGAGCACGAAGTTGCCGTTATCCGCGCGCCCCGGCCCCTGCTTCGGCAGCGACTTGTCCGGCAACACTTCGATCCGCAGCGCCGTGATGTCTTTGAGTGCGGTCTTGAATGTGAGCGTGTAGGTGTCCTTGTCCGCCGACTTGCCGCTCGCAAGCACCGTGGCGTCGTCGAGCACCTTGAAGGTCGCACCGCCGACCGACTCCACGCTGGCCGGCTTGAGCGAAACCCAGCGCACGACGGCTTTCTCCCACTCGCTCAGGGCCGAATCCAGCGCGGGCGTTGGCCGCGTGAGCTGCTCTTTCAACGCCGCGACTTCGCGATTCAACCGCGCGATCTCCGCCGTCTGCTCCGCGGTCGGCACGGGCACCGTTTCGAGGCCGCCCACCGCGGTTTCTTTCACATCCGCGAAGAACGCCGCCATGCTGTAAAAATCGCGCTGCGTGAAGGGATCATACTTGTGGTCGTGGCACTCGGAGCAGCCGAGCGTCGAGCCGAGCCACACGATGCTGGCATTGCGCACGCGGTCGGCGGCGTATTTGGCGGTGTATTCCTTGGCCTGCGCGCCGCCCTCCTCGGTGGTCATCAGCAGCTTGTTGTACCCGGAGGCAATGCGCTGTTCCATCGTCGCGTCCGGCAGCAGATCACCTGCGAGCTGCTCGGTGGTGAAGCGGTCGAAGGAAAGATTCCGGTTGAACGCATTGATCACGTAATCGCGATACGGCGTGGTGCTCTGATGCTGGTCTCCGTGATAGCCGCGCGTGTCCGCATAGCGCACGAGGTCCAGCCAATATGCCGCCATCCGCTCGCCGTAGTGCTGCGACGCGAGGAGACGATCGACGAGTTTCTCGTAAGCCTGCGGCGACGTGTCGTTCACAAACGCATCGACCTCGGCGGGCTTCGGCGGCAGCCCGGTCAGATCAAAACTCAGCCGCCGGATCAGCGTGACGCGATCCGCCGCCGGCTGCGGTTTCAGATTCTGCGCCGCCAACCGCGCGAGGATCATGCGGTCAATCGGATTGGCCGCCGGGGCCGCCGGAGCCTGCGGACGCGCCAGCTTCTGATACGCCCAATGCCCCTGATATTCCGCGCCCTGCTCGATCCAGCGCGTGAAGAGCGCGATCTGTTCCGGCGTGAGTTTCTTGTGGCTCTCGGGCGGCGGCATCACGTCCGCCTCGTCCTTGGTCTTCAGGCGCGCCACCAGTTCGCTCTCCGCCGGTTTGCCCGGGACGATGGCGATCTTGCCGGACTTGGCGGGTTTCTTGGCGGACTCCGAGAGATCAAGGCGCAGCTTTCCCTTCAACTGCTTTGCATCCGGCCCGTGGCACGCGAAGCAGTTGTCCGACAGCAACGGGCGGATGTCGCGGGTGAAATCCACCTTGCCCAGCGGCGGCACCGTCGCCGCGTGCGCCAACCACGGGGCGCCAACCACTAGAGCCAGAGCAGAAACAAAACGGCGGAACATTCGAGAGGTCATGTTTTTCATGGAACTTGGAAAAAAGCTAAATGCCGACTGCGCAGAAAGCCACCCTATTGAAAGGATGACGCCGAACCGGCCGAATCTTCGCGGTGCCCCGGAGTGCGGCCGTCCCCGGCCGCAGCAGCGCCCGTTAGCACGGAGGCATCGGAATTAATCCACACCTCACTGCTCCCGACGTCGCTGCGCCCGAGGACGGGCGCACTCCGGGCGCACGGGCGGCCCGCCCGCGAGTGCCCACCGACGACACAGGAGCGAGGATCTCACCCACCGCCTCAGCTCGCACACCCAACGCCCTCCTCCCCGGCGCGCCGCTTGACCCCCACCCCCGCCGCGCGTAGAACACCCGCGTCCGGGGAGCCAACCGGCCCGTCCCGCCCGGCGGGACTGGCGAAGGCTGAGAGTTCGGCGCGGGAGCGTTGAAGACCCTTTGAACCTGCTCCAGGTAATGCTGGCGAAGGGATGCCCTGTGTGGCCCTCCCTCCCCCAACCTTCCCCGGCGCGCCGCGACCGTGTTCCCCAGAACCCAGACGCCAGACCCAAGACCCAAAGTAAAGTTATGATCGCCGACCCGAAAACCTCCTTCGAACCCCACAGCAGCGAGCAGCTCCCGGCCTCCCGGCGCGTCTATCTCCCCGGCCAGCTTCACCCCGACATCCGCGTGCCCGTGCGCGAAATCGAAGTCACGCCCACCAAGTCCTACACCGGCACCGTCACGCCCAACGACCCCGTGCGCGTCTATGATTGCTCCGGCCCCTGGGGCGACCCCGCCTTCACCGGCAGCTCCGACGAAGGCCTCCCCGCCCTGCGCCGCGACTGGATTCTGAAACGCGGCGACGTCGCCGAATACGACGGCCGCGAAGTCAGGCCCATGGACAACGGCTACCTCTCCGGCAAGCACGCCGAGTTCGCCAGCAAGGCGGAGAAGAACCGCCTCGTGGAATTTCCCGGCCTCGTCGCCCAGCGCCGCCGTCCCCTCCGCGCCAGCGCCGGCCACCCCGTCACCCAGCTCTGGTACGCCAGGCAAGGCATCATCACCCCCGAGATGGAATTCATCGCCCTCCGTGAGAACCTGGGCCGTGCGACGATCTCCGACATGACCAAGGACAACCTACGCAACGATCTCAACAAACAGCACGCCGGCTCCTCTCAAATCTCAAATCTCAAATCTCAAATCTCAGACTACACCCCCTCCGTCTTCCGCCGCTTCCCTCAACGCATCCCCGCCGAGATCACCCCCGAGTTCGTCCGCGCCGAAGTCGCCGCTGGCCGCGCCATCATCCCGAACAACATCAATCACCCCGAATCCGAACCGATGATCATCGGGCGCAACTTCCTTGTGAAGATCAACGCCAACATCGGCAACAGCGCCGTCGCGTCGAGCATCGAGGAGGAAGTCGAGAAGATGC
>BJHT01000244.1 GCA_014193395.1 Verrucomicrobiota bacterium | reverse complement strand
CCGCCAGTCGCATCGCCAGCAGCCGCTGTTGGTCGCGGACCGCTTGGCAGTCGGCCAGCGCCGTGATCACGTCCGGGGCCAGGTCCGGCCGTTTCAAATGAAATCGTTTTGGCATGGCGCCCAAATTACCTGCGCTCAATACATAGTGCAATTACTAACGCGAAGTGGTATCACTCGGTTTTCCCGCGCGGCTCGAGCAGTATTCTTGTGTCCAGATTGGGTTCGGCCGGAATCCGCTGGTATTCGCGTGTCGTGAGATTTGGCAGTTCCAAGGTCAGCCGATTGGTTTCCGCGGCGATGACTTTTCCCAAATATCTGTGTGGAAAAAATCGGTGATGCACCTCCCGGAAGGTATGGAGATCCTGGTTTTCCATCCACCAAACGCCGGACACCTGAACCACGTTGGTAGCGCGGCGCGCGAGCGGGTTGGTGGAAAGCTGCGCGGATTCGTTAGTGGTTGGCGACGAGATGTGACGCAGCCAGTTGGTCCAGACCCCGTCGGGTTGGAAAACCTGCACCTCCACATGGCCCCGTCCCCCCTGCTCGTATTCCCTGCGCCAGATGCCGTCGAGCGCGTGCTCTGCGGCCGTGCGCGGGCGGTCTCTGGGCGGCGGATTGGCCACTCGCGGCGGCGAGGGCTGCGACTGAAAGCGGCTGTGCAGTAGATTCGAAGCCACGCCGCTGACGCGCGGGTCGGGGTCGTTGGTCGCGCGGCTGATCAAGGCGCGGCCTTCTTCCCAGCTCACGTCGCTCAGCCGAAACGGCCGCTCGCTCAGCAACTGCGCGGCGCTCGCGCGCACTGAGGCATCCGGGTCCGTGAGCAGGCGCAGCGGCGACGGCGTGACCGGGAGCGGCCAGTCCAGCGTGCGCAAAATCTCGAGCGTCTGGCGGCGTTCGGCGGCGGTGCTGGCGCGGGTGCCATCGCAAAAAACTCGGTTCACCTGCGGGTCGCCGCCATGTCCGGGCGCGTGCGCCAGCCGGTCGGCCGCATGCAGCCGGACGCGCAAACTCGGATCCTCAAGAAACAGGGACAGCGCGCCGTCCTGCGGGCGGTCCAACCCTTTGGCGAAATAATCCACCAAGCTCATGCGGCTCGTCGGCACGAGCGCCACGCACGCGACGGGCAGCGTAACGAGCAGCGCGGCACCCCGCGACACGCGCAGCACATACCTGAGAAAATCTGGGGTGAGCTTTCCTTGCAGTTCCAGTTCGGCGAGGAGCAAGCCCCGCTGCGCGGCCCCGAGCAGCACCATCGTGCTGCCGAACCACACGAAATACCCGATCGTAAGCCGGTCGCCGGGACCGCTGACGCCCACCATGGGAATGGCGGCCAGTGCGCACGCGACCGCGATGCCGCCGGCCTTGCGAGCTTTGTTCCACTGACCAAGCCGCATCCAGCGCACGCCGAACCAGAGCGCGGGATTTGCCGCCCACGCCAGCGTGTAAGGCGGGATCAAACCAAAGAAGAACGCGCCCAACCCCCAGGTCGTACCGTGATTGAAATCCCCGCCGCCCCCGCGTCCCGTGACCGCGGGCAGAAAGAACGCCGCCGCATAAACGGTCAGCACCAGCGCACACGCCGGGCCGGGACTGGGTGACTGGGGCTTCGGCCGTGGCGATTCTGGTGCGCTCATCAGGTTTGCGCTTCCACCGTGGGTGTGCGGCTAGAAATTCTTCGGCTTCCGGCCCGCGCGGATTTCCGCACGCCAATGGTCAAGCCGGGCCGCGTGGTCACTGGCCAGGCGCTCGGACAGCGCGCCGCCTTGTTTGCGCGTCGCGTCCACCCAGAATTTTTGCACGAGATCGAGATACGCGAGCACTGTTTTGGAATCACCCGCCTCCAGCAGCTCGCGCGCGAGCGTGAAGTCCGGGCCGAACGAGTTCAACTGCGGTGAGCCCGGCGTCGCGCCCGCCTTCAGCAAAAATTCCGCGGCGGCCGTTTTGTCGCCGTCGCGCAAAGCTGCGCGGCCGAGTTGCGCGTTGGCGTTGTGGATCACGTTGCCGTAGTTCCAGTCCTTGGGATCGGTGTTCGCGGCCAGTTGCTGACGGGCGAGATTTTTCACGGTCGCGGTTTCACCCGCCTCGAGACTGGCGAGCGCGAGCGCGCTCCGGATCTCGGCGAGCTGAAAGGTGAGCGACTGGTCGCCCGGATGCGCCTTCAGGGCCGTCTCCGCCAGCGCCAGCCCGCGTTGCAAATACTCGCGGCATTCGGAGAAACGCTTCGCGCGCTCGGCCCCGCGCAACGGCTGCGCGACGCGGCGGTCGTGGCCGAAGATCATCGCCAGATCGACGCCCCAGAGTTGTTTTGTCGGCGTCTGTTCCAGACCCGCGAGCGTCTGCTGCAATGCCAGCGCGCGGTTGGTGGACACGAGCTGCATCAGGCTCGTCATGTGCTGGCGCATGGCGGTTTCGAGGCCGGTTTCCGCGGCGTGGAGTACTGAGAAAAAATGGGTGCCTACCAACGCGGCCACGGCGAGCAACAGGTTTCCGCCGGAGGTGGAGTTTAAGGTCTTCATGAGGAATGCGGCGATTAAGCGCAGTCCACGCGCGCGGCGCAAAGGCGAAATGTTTTCGGGCCGCGGCCGAGGGGCGCGGCGTCCACGCCGCTTCACCGTGCGAACGCCGCGGCGCGTTCGCACTGGTCCGGAGCGTTCCACGCTAAAGCGGCATAAATGCCGCGCGCCTTGCGCGCACGCCCGTCACTCCGTTTTCCCCCGCAGCTTCATCGCCGCGTCCCGCATTTTCTTCCCGTTCTCCTCGTTCCAGTCCGACGGGACGACGCCCGCCAGCTCTGGCGCGGCACGGCGCATGGCCCAGAAGGCGGACTCACGCACGCTGGCCTCGGGATCGTCGAGGGCCTTGGCCAGTACCGCCACGGCGCGCGGGCCAGGGTGATTTTGCAGGGCGGTGAGGACTTCGATCCGGCGCGACTTTTCCTTGTGTGCACTCAGTTCCGCAATCGCCGTCCACGCCTCGTCGGTGCCGATGGCGACGAGCGCGGCGACGCCCGCGGTCGTGAGGTGCGGCGGCGTGAAGGGCGGCTGCTGGGCCACGAGCTGGCGGATCGTGCCGACCTGACCGGCGGCCTTGAGCAGGCCGAGCGCCTTGAGCAGTTGCGGTCGCTGCCACGACCACTGCCCGTCGTTCTTGGCGAGAAACTGCACGATCTTTGGCTCGACGCTGCGATCACCCAGCGTGGCCAGCGCGGTCACGGCGGCGACCCGGATGCCCGCATCCACGTCGGCGTCCAGCCAGCGGTGCAGTTCCGCGTTGGCGTCCGCGCCACCAAGCTGCCCGAGGAGGTGCAACAGCGGCGGCACCTGGCCCGGAGCGAAATCGTCGTCGCGCGAATACGGATGCCGGTGCAGTTCGGCGAGCAGCACCGGCAGGGCGGCGGGGCCGCGTCGCACCAGCTCCTGCTCGTCCTCGGGGGAGGCCCCGCCGTCGCCGAGCCGGCGGACGAGCCGCGTGGTCGAGGCGTGTTCCGGCGTGTCCAGCACGAAGGCGCCCATGCCGCCCGCGAACAGCAGCGCGCTCACGCCGAGCGCGACACGCGACGCGGGCGAGCGGCGGAAGATTCCGCGCTTGGTCACGCCGATCACGATCAGCGTCACGACGAAGACCACGAGAAACACCACGCCCGTCGCGATCACGCCGACGACCAGCGGCCCCAGCCCGCGCCATTCCCCGCCGCCCGTTATCACCGAACTCGCCACGCGCCACGTCACCCAGCCGACGCCCGCCGCCGTGCCCGCCGCGATCAACGCCGCCGCCACCAGCGCCACCACCAGCCGCCAGAAGCCCGCCGCGACGAGCAACACCAGAAACCCGAGCACGAGCGCGACGATGCCGATGGTCGTGAGGTCGTTCATTCCGTTTTCACGTGCGTGGTGGGTTCATTCCCGAAACGGCATGTCAACCACGGATCGACACCGATGAACCCAGCGCGGCGATGCGGCAACCAAAGGCGCGCCCCGTTTCGAGTGCGGTGACTTGTCACCGCTTTCCCAAGGTGACTTGTCGCCGTCGAATTGAGGGCGGCACGGGTGCCCGCCAGGGCGTTGCCGGCTCGCGCCAACGACGGCACGCTCGCGTGACCGGCGCCCCGAGGAAGTTTGACGGCGACAAGTCGCCTGCGCAAAAGCGGTGACGAGTCACCGCACTCCAAAACCGCGGGGTCACGGAAACCTCGTGCCGTCGGTGCCAGATAATCGGATTTCATCCTCCCCCGTCTTTCCCGCGCCGCGCCCGCCGCTGCGCCCAGCACCAGCAGTCCCACCGGCGCGCGCGTGACCTTCGTGCTCTGACAGGCGGGGCAGGTGATTTTCAGGTTCAACGCCCGCGAAATCAGCAGTGCCACCCAGCCATGCAACGCGGCCACCGGCCACAGTCCCGTCAGCAGAGTGAGCACGGCGATGGTCGCATTGACGCCAAGTGCGAAGCGCGCACCCGCGTCGGCATCGCGGCCCAGGCGACGCCGCGCCCAATGCGTCAGGCCCGCCAGCAGCGCCCCGAGGACGGTCCCCGGCATGGTGACCAGCAGTGCAAGACCGCCCGGGTTGTTGTGGGGATTGCCCGTCGATGACGCGATGATCAGCACGCTCGCGATGGCGCACAGCACCGCCAGCACGAGCTGGCCGATCACCGGCCGCCGCATGATTTTATCCGCGCGTTGGAGCGAGGGATTCATCGGGAATGATGCGGAGCATAGTAACTGCGCGGAGCGCTGCAATCCCGCGCCCCGGCCGCTCCAACCACCCTCTCACGCTCCCGGTCGGCGCAGCAGCGCGTGGCCAAAAACTCCCACCACAAACGCGACGTAAACCCCGAGGCTGCGCAGCAGCGTCATTTGCGCCTCGCTGAAAATCAGCGCGATCAGAAAGGCCGCCGTGCCCGCCAGGAGCACCCAGAAGTGCATACGCAAGACCGCGGTCGCCAGGCCGATGCCGACGCCGGCGATGTAACCAGCGGCGTGGCTGGCGCTCATTTTTTCATTGGGTTCGTTCATGTGTTGCGGAGGGTTTGAGGTTTGCCCGCCCGGCCAAGGCCGGCGTGGCATTGGCTCCGTCAGAATTTCGCACAGGCCGCGGGCGAATCGCGGAGACTCTCGGGAGGCCGACGTCCCCGGCGAACAGGCAGAAGAGGCGGCACGCCGAGGAGATCGGGCAACTTGGTGAGGAAGAGCTGGGCATTGGCCCAGCGGGCGATGAAACGGTCGGCGGGAGTTGGCTCGTCATCCTGACCACGGGTGGAGCGTGGCAAAAGGCCCATGGGGCGGCAAGCAGCACGGCGACGCCCGCAGGGCGACGTGGGGTCAACGCCGCACTCCGGGCGGCCGAACTGCGTCGTTCCGGCTACGAGCCATTTCCAACTGTTCCCGTCCCCTTCCCTGCCATGGCCCCTTGCCACAGGTCCGGCCCGGACTGAATCGTGCCGGCCGCAGGCAGCGTGCGACTGAATCCCGTCGCCTCAGAAGGAGCCGCTGAGGCCGAGTTGGAAGTACGGGGCGCCGTCGCCGTTGAGCTGGAGCTTTTGGTCGCGGAAGCGGAAGCGGCGGTCGATGAGCCAGCCACCTTCGGCGGCGAGGGACAGGTTTTTGTCGAACTGCCACCGGGCGCCGGCACCGGTGCGGATTTCGCGGTAGTTGAGGTCGGCGTGGTCGAGGTTGGGGCGGCCGTGCTGGGTGCCGAATTGTTCGCCGACGCGGAACACGCCGCCGCGCAGTTCGCCGCCGACGTGGAGGGTGAGGCTGGGATGGAGGGCGTATTCGATGCGGGGTTTGGGCAAGGCGAGCCAGAGCGTGGTGCGGTCGGCGAATTTCCAGCGAACGCCGGGGCCGCCGATGACGGGGAATTCGCCGTGGAAGGTGACGTTGGCCCGCGCGAAGAACTGCAGGTCACGGTTGACCGAATAGGTGGCCATCAAGGCAAAGGGGCTGTTGAGGTCGTTGAACCCGATGTCGGCGAAGTCGCTGTAGAGGCCGGGGGAAACCTCGAATTGGACACTCCAGCGGTCGGTGAGCCGCCAGTCGGTGCCGAGTTTGAGGGCGAGGGCGTGGACGCTGGACGGCAGGGGTGCGCCGGCGGGTGTTCCAAACGCGTAGCGGTCCCAAGTAAGGCCGGCGCGCCAGGAGAAATCGGCGCTGGTGCGGGTGGTGACGAGGTAACTGACGCGGGTGTGAAGGGTGTCGATGTCGCCGAGGCGGACGGAGCCAAGCCCGATGCGGGACGGGGCGGCGTAGGAGACCTCAGCGCGGTAATCGTTGCGCGAAGCGGTGCTGTCGGGCGGGTTCATGGCGGACCACGTCTGGGCGGACAGGTCGAGGGTGGCCACCGTGGTCAGCAGCAGGCAGGAGATGAACGGTTTCATTTTCACAGGCCGCATCGTGACGCCCGCTGGCGGGGGTGCAAGCCAGCGCGCGCGGGCGGCGCCAAGCCGTGCCGCCCTGCGGAGTCACGGCTGGCGGAGTGGGTCGGAGGTGGACGGTGTTTGGCCTGGCAGCGCCGCAGCGTGAGTTTCGGCTCGATGAAAATCAGCGAATCCAGACAGGTCCCGCCCCCGTACCCGCCACGAGTACCCGGAAGTGCATGCGCCTCGGCGTGCGGGATTGAACCGCGTCAAAATTTCGCAAAGCCGAATTCGCCCTCGTAGCCGGGGAGCGGATGCCGGCCGGCCTCAGTGAGTTCGAGCTGCCCGGCGAGCAGGCTGGCGGCGGCTTCGCTCAACAGCCGCGGCTCGCGCAACTGGTCGGCGAGTTTTTCCATGTGAAAAACAAAGTTCACCTCGCTCCCCGAGAGACTGCCCTCGCCCGGCGCCGTGCCCGTGCCCCCGCGATAAACGGGGCCGTAATGCAGCACGATGCGGAACGGCAGTTCGGACGCGGCCTGCCAGCCCTTGAGCGCCGCGACCGCCCACGCCACCTGCTGTTCCGAGTCGGCCTGCGCGGGCCAGCACGCCAGGAAGCCGTCCTCGAGGACCTGCGTGATCTCCCCGCCGCTCTCCTCGATGACCTGCTGACAGCCGGCCAGCCAGTCGCCGGTGACGGTGGGGACGTCTTCGGCCGGGAAGGTGGCCAGCACCCGCGTGGCGTCTTCGATGTCGGCCAGCAACAGCCAGCACGGGTCCAAACCAAGATCGCTCCCGGCCGTGTCCAGTCCGGGGTTCGCCACCGTTTCCGGGCTGACGAGAATCGGATGGCGGAAGGTGAGCGTGCCCGAGCCGATGCCGATGCTGTCGCCATCGAGAATCAGCGTGGGCTGGGTGATGCGGCGGCCATTCAAGAGCGTGCCGTGCCGGCTGCCGAGATCGACCAGCCAGTACTGCCCCGCGGCCTGCGGGCGGATGACGGCGTGCTGGCGCGATGCGCGCTGGTCGGCGAGCACGATCTGATTGGTGGGCGCGCGCCCGAGGGAGCAGGCGCCGACGATGGCGAAACATTCTCCGGCCGCGTTCTCGAGCCAAGCATTTGATTGGGTGGCGTCGCTCATGGTTGGCCGGGGAAAATAGCCGGCCCAAACCAAAAAGGAAGCGCGGAGCGAGACGGCGAAGGGTGCGGCTGCGGTTGCGCTGGGAGCGGAGTCACGACCGTGGGTGCGCGAACCATAAACGCCGGGACTTTGACGGACGAAATGGGGACTGACGAATGGGACACGGGAATGCAAGCCGTTGGTTCCGAGGTATCCGTGGCTTCTGGTCCGGCGCACGGGCAGACGGCGGCGGAGGTGATCCATGCGCGGGTGGATGCGGAGAAGCCCTTAATGAGGCTGCGGACGACGCGGCCCGGAGGCATCATCCGCAAGGAGGATGTGACCGTCGCCAAGAACTATTTCGACGCCGAAGAACTGGGCACGCTGAACCGGGTCGTGAACGCCTACATTGAGTTTGCCGAACTGCGGGTGCTGCAACGCCGGGTGATGACGATGCGGGACTGGGTCACCAAGCTGGACGAGTTTCTCAAGCTCTCTGAACACGAGTTGCTGGACCATGCGGGCAAAATTTCCGCCGAGCAGGCGAAGCTGAAAGCCGATCTGGAATACTACCGCTACCGGCCCTTGCTGGATTCGCAGCCGCGCGCGGTGGATTTGGATTTTGAGAAAGCGGTGACGGAATTGAAGCTGCTGCCGAAGCGGAAAAAGCCCAGGCCACCGAAGGAATGAGCAAGCAGTTCGGGTCGAATTCTACATTCGACGTTCGGACTACTTCGCCACGATGAAGCAGCGGGAGGGGGTGGCGTGGGCTTCATCGACGCCGAGGATTTGGTAGCCGTGGTCGCGGAGGAAGCTGCCGACGTGGAGCATGAGGCGGATGTCGTGGACTTCCATGAGGATGGCGGGTTTGTGGCGGGTGAAGAATTCGCGGCCGCCTTGGAGGACGAGCCATTCCGCGCCTTCGACGTCGATCTTGAGGACTTTGGGAATTTCGCCGGGGCGCTGGGTGAGGAGGGTGTCGATGCGGACGGTGGGGACGGTTTCGCGGCGGAAGTGCGCGTAGGCGTCGGCGGGGCGCGGCGGGAGTGCGGCGCCGAGGTGGCTGCAACTGCTGTCGCCGCTGTCGATGTCGGCGCTGAAGACGAACTCCGCGGTGCCGTCCTCGGCGGCGACGGCTTGGGGGATGACGGTGATGATTTTGGCGAGGTCGCGGTTGCGTTCGAGGTTCAGCGCGAGGCGTTCGCGGTTGAAGGGGTTCGGCTCGAAGGCGACGACTTTGCCGGCGCTGCCGACGAGTGCGGCGAAGCCGAGGGTGTGGTAGCCGAAGTGCGCGCCGATGTCCCACACGGTCGCGCCCGCGAGCGGGACGGCGGCGGTGAGGCGGGTGAAGAGGTCGCGGTCGTAGGTGCCTTCGAGCATCTCGCGCCAACTGCCGCCGAGTTCGGCGGCGAGGAGGAATTCGCGGTCTTTGAGCGCGCCGGCCTGGATGCGCACCCACGAGGGCGGCACGCGGCGTGGGCCGTGGCGGCCGGCGAGGCGCTGGCGCACGGCCTGGACAACGGTGGCGGGGGAGGTGCGCCAGATTTTTTGGAAGAGGGTTTCGCTCATGCGGGGCGGGGTTTTACGCGGCAGGCAGTCGCGCGCGTAGCGGTGAAGGTTTCTGGAAAACTCCACGCAGAATCCCAACGGGATTCCGGCCTCCAGCCCAGGGTTGCGAGGAACGAGCTACCCAGGGAAAGCGGGTTGAAAGAACACAACCCCAACGGGGTTGCGGCACGGCTCGGGCGGCGTGGCGCAACGCTTTTGGGGTTGAAGCTGCTCGCGGGCATCGGCCGGAAAAGACGGGGTTGGCAAAGGAATGGAGGCAAAGGAATGGGGAGAAGAAACCGGGAAAAGTGTCGCGTATGAGCGAACTCGCGGGCGGGCCGCCCGCGCTCCGGTTGCGAGCAAGGCCGCAACCCCGTTGGGGTTGGAGCAGACGGCATCGGGGCGGCGGCGGCCAGTCGGGCGAAGGCGCAGCGTAGCCGCCGACGTGAGGAGGCGGACGGCGGCGTCAACCGGGCGCTCCGCCTGCCAACGTACCCCCCTCTATTTTCGGGTACGATGGCCCCATGCTGCGCCGTTTCGGCGCTCGGGTTCTCCTCACGTCGTCTCCTACAAATGAGGTTCATCACGATCAAATGCGTTGGGTGGTGCGGGCTGTTGCCCCCGGCCTTGTAGGAGCCGACGTCAGGAGGCTTTGACCTTTTCGGCGCGTGCGGCGTCGTGGCGTGGAAGGAGGTTAGAGTCTCCTTACGTCGTCTCCTACAAATGAGGTTCATCGCGATCACTTGCGTTTTGCGGCGTGCAGCCACGCAGCGAGGTGGCGGGTGTTGGTGGCGAGGTCGAAGTGGTCGCGGGCGCGTTGCCAGCCGTGGGCGGCGCGGGCGCGGACACGGTCGGTGTCGGTGAGGGCGGCCTTGATTTCTCGGGCGAGGGCGGGGCGAGTGACTTCGGTCAGGAGGGTGCCGGCGGCGCCGTTGTCGAGGATGGCGCGGGCCGCGCCGACGTCGGCGGAGATGATGGGGACTTGGAAGGCGAGGGCTTCGAGGAGGACGATGCCGAAGGTTTCGAGGGTCGAGGGGAAGATAAAGAGGTCGGCCTCTTCCCAGCGGTGTCGCCATTCCGCGGATTGCGCGAGCACGCCGTGATGAATGAACACGCCGGGTTCCTCGCGAATGGTCGAGTGGGTGACGAGGTGGAGGTCGCAACTGCCGGCGAAGTGCATGCGAAAGGTCTCGGAGAGGACGAGGCCGCCTTTGCGTTTGAAATCGCCGCCGACGAAGAGGAGTTGCGGGCGGCGGTGGGCGGGGCGGCTCGGGTCGCGGCGCGGCGGAATTTCGAGCGAGGGCGGCAGGAGGGCGATGCGGTCGGGGGCGAGGTGGTAATCGGTCAGGAGGGATTGGCGCACGGGTTCGGACCACGCGAGGAGCTGGTGGGCGGCTCGGAAGAGGGCACGCTCGCGGCCGCGGATGGGCGAGAGGGTCATGGGCAAGAGGGCGCGGCTGACGGCATTGGGCGCGAACCAGCGGCTGCGGGCGAGCTGCGCGAAGGTGGCGTCGAGGCAGACGAAGAGCGGGAGTTGCGGCGCGAGGTCGGCGAGGGCGAGGGCGACGCTCTGGGTGTTGACGACGACGGCATCGACGCGGTGCTGGCGGCGGAGTTCGTCGAGCTGGTGGCGGACGTGGCGGCTGACGAGGCGTCGCCAGCGGGCGGTGTGGAGGTCGAGGCCGAAGCGGCGGAGGCCGGGGACGGTGCGGTCGGCCTGGGCGCGGAGGGGTTCGGGCAGCGGCGTGGCGTTGAGCAGGCGCGGGTGGATGCCCAGCTCGGGGTGTTGCTCGAGGTGCGTGACGAACGGGAGCAGGTAGGAGGCGTGTCCCAGCGTGTTTTCGTTGATGAAGACGACGTGCATCGGTCAGGCGTGGGGAGCGGTGGCGGGGGTGATCGGGAGGGGGAATTTGAAACCACGGATGGACACGGATGGACACGGAGGGGAGGCGGGGGCGGGAGAGATGTTTGTCGGG
>BJHT01000243.1 GCA_014193395.1 Verrucomicrobiota bacterium | reverse complement strand
CGGGTTTGAAAGAACTGGCGGCTCAAGGAACCGCGGCGCAGGTGGTCGATCTGTTGAATCTGCGCGAGCACGGCGTCGCGTTGGGAACGGAGAGCTTGCTGGGAAGTAGGCATGGGTGTTTGTATCTATACAAATACAATATAGCAACCCGAAAAAAGCACGCCCGACAAGGCGCGCCGCTTTTGGGTTACTTATTCGTCACACACCCATGGCGCGCCGCTCGCGATTCCCGCCGTCGAGCTGACGGCGTTTCTTTCCACGAACAAGACCTTCAAGGATCAGCGCGAAAACAAGACCGTGCAGGTCACCGAGATCGATGTGGGAAAATTCACGCTGTGGGCCGCCACCAACCACGCCGTGCGCGCGAAGCTCGGCCCGGCCACCCCGCCCAACACGATCTACGTCTCCGATGACCGCTCGCAGGGTGCGTCGTTCATCCCCGGCGTGCGGCTGGTCAACGGCCAGACCCTGCCCAACCGCGGCCTCACCGTGGCCACGCCCAATCCGCTCTACGTCAAAGGCCATTACAACTGCCCCAACAACGCCCTGCTGGGCACCACCAACACCACGGGCGCGCTGCCCGCCTCGCTCGTCGCCGACGCGCTGACCTTGCAATCGGGGAACTGGGTGGACGGCAACAGCAACGGCAATCTCTCCGGCCGGCAAGCCATAGACACCACGATCAACGCCGCGATCATCGCGGGCATGGTCGCCTCGGGCGGGTCCGATGGCTCGTCCCCGTTCAGCGGCGGCGTGATGAATCTCCCGCGCCTGCTGGAGGACTGGGGCAACGGCGCGGACAAGCTCACGATCAATGGCTCGCTCATCAGCCTCTTCACGAGCGCCCGCGCCACCTCGCCGTGGCGCACGCCGGGCAATTATTACTACGCCCCGACGCGCAATTTTAATTTTGATCCGAACCTGCTCCGCGCAACCAGCCAGCCGCCCGCCACGCCCGAATTGCGCGTCCTGCTGCGCTCCTCGTGGTCCAACCCCGTCGCCAGCCTATGAGCACCATACCGCAGAAGCGCGGGCCGCCCACCTGCCGCTGGTACCCCGCTGGAATTCAGCGGTGCAATTTCAGAAAGACATCGCCACTCGCCCTGGTCCTGCTGCTCCTGGCGCTGGCCGCCTGCGACTACGCCCACGCCCAAGCTCCGTCGGCGGACTCATTCAACGTAAAAATCACGGAACAAAATCTCGCGCCCGTGCCGCCGATCACGCTGGTGCGCGTGCGCGCCGGCAGCACGCGCGTGGTGTTCGTCGCCCCGCGCGGCTTTCGCTCCCGCAATCACGAAGACCGCTCCGAAGTCCGTTTCCTCAGCCCCGATGATTCCTGTTCCGTGAACCTCGCCTTCCGTCCCGCCGATGCCGCGCCCGCCGCCGGCACCAGCCCTGAGTCGGCCGCCGCCGAGCTCGCCGCCCGCTGGCACACGAGCCTGCTGACGCGCTATCCCGGTGCCAAAATCCTCGAAGCCTTCACCGAGACCGCGGGCGGCACCTCCGGCCCGGCCTGCGACCTTCTCTGGACCAACGACGGCCGCGGCGAACTGAAGCTGCGCCTCACCCTGCTCCGCTTCGGCGCGCACTGGGTGGAACTCACGCTCATCTCCGCGCCCGCGTCCTTTGAACAAAACCGCCACGCCTGCAACGACGTCCTCCTGACCCTGCGCGCCGCCGAGGGCCAGGACCCGCCCGCGCCGGAGTTCTCCAACAAAATCTGAACGGTAGCCAGGCAGTCGGCGCGCGGCCTGCACAGTCGGTGTGAAAACCGCCGACCGGTCGCAGCCGCCGACGTGAGGAGAACCCGAGCGCCGCACCGGCGCAGCATGGGGCCAACGTACTCGGTTGGCCGGGGCAACGCATCGGCCGGGAGCGAGGCGATGCCGACGGGCAGCGGAATTATTGGCAAAGGAATGGAGGCAAAGGAATGGGGACGGCAAAACTTTTTGCCTGCATTCCATTGCCTCCATTCCTTTGCCAAACAGGTTTCGGGGAAGGGCGGCAGATTCAGGTTGGCTACGAAGCCGGTGATAGCCCGCCGCCGTTGATGTGCCACAACCCGGGCCGGAAAGCGGGGCAGAACCGGGGCCGTCGTGCTCAGCAGGCGGAGGGGGGTACGTTGGCAGGCGGACTCCCCCGCCATTCACAAGCCCCGCCTCCGCCTGGTCACCGCGGCGGCTCCTTTTCGCAGCAGTCCTGAAGTCCGCGCTCCGACTACCCCGGATAATTCATGGTCCCTTCGCAGCCACAGCTTGCCCGCCCTTGTAGCGCAGGTTTCCAAACCTGCTGTGTCGCCGACTTCCCAGTCGGCAGGGTGTCGGCCTCGCCGGACGCGCCGCGGGTTTAGAAACCCGCGATACAGCAGGCTTGGAAGCCTGCGCTACAAAATGAGCATGAAATATTCGGGCTACCGCTTCACGGCTCTGGTGCGCCGACATCACCGACGCGCTCACCGCGCGAGCAGCGTGCGCGCGGGCGCCGGCGGCGTGAGGCGGAAGGTGACGGTCGGGATGGAGGAATAGGAACGGCCATCGGTGACGTAGTACGAGAAATTGTCCGGCCCCGCATAGCCGGCGCGCGGCGTGTAGGTGAAGCTGCCGTTGGAGCGGAGCCGCAAGGTGCCGAAACGCGGCGTGGTGAGGGCGTAAAAGTTGAGCGTGTCGCCCTCGAAATCGCCGGCGGGGAGCCAGCCGTTGAGCACGGTGTTGGCCGCGGATTCCCACACCAGGGGCGGCGTTTGGGTCGAGAAGCCGGCGTTGCCCGTGAGGCGGGCGTGATTGCGGAAGGGCGAGAGGTCGCGGAGGAGTTTGCCGTCCGCTTCGTTGCAGGACCACGCGCCGCGGAGGCCGGGCTCGCGGCCGGTCAGATACCGGTAGGCGTCGGCGCGCACGTCGGTTTCGGTGCGGGCGGTCTGCCAGATGCGGATGTCATCAAGATGCCCGCGGAAATATTTGTCCACGCGGCCAAACGAGAAACCGTCGGGCAGGATGCGCACGGCGGCGGGGGCCGGGCCGGAGCCGAAGAGCCGGCCGTTGCGATACACGCGGTAGGTGGTTCCCTGTTTCACCAAGGCCAGATGAACCCACACGCCCGTGGCCTCGAAGAAGCCCGGCAGTTGCAGCCCGAAGCGGCGGCCGGCGGTCGAGTACGAATCGAGATGCAGCGCGCCGCGGTCCGGTCCCTGCCACAGCGACGGCGAGCGGTTGGCGGTGCCGCCCGCACCTTGCCGCCCGAGGATGCCGTGAAAACTTCCGTCGTTCAGCGCCTGGCTGCGGACCCATGCTTCAATCGTGAAATCGCTGGTGGGCGACGCGAACGGCGCGCGGGTGAGTTCGGCGGAGCTGTTGCCGGGGACGGCGAGCGAGGTGCCGAAGCCCGCGATCGGCGCGTCATTGACGGCCGCGATGTTGATCGTGACCCGGGCCGCTGCGGATTCCTGGTCGCCGTCCAGCACGGAGAAATCGAAGCCGTCGAATGCCTTCCCGTTGCCCTGCAGCGCGGGAACGTACACGACGCGGTGCTGCGGATCGGTGACCACCAGCGAGAGCGTGGTGATCGGCGCGCCGCGGAAGCCGTAGTTGCACTGGTAGAGCGTGCCGTTGTTCGGGAGCGTCACGATGAGCGCCGTGAATCCATCCGCAGGCGTGGGATCGTTGCCACGCAGCGTGATGACCACGTCGGTGTCCTCGTTCCCCGTGACGGTCTGCGGGTAGGCGACGAGTCCCTCGACTGCGGAGGGAACAATGGCCACCGCCTGGTTGTAGCCGACGGCGACGGCGATAAAACCCGTGCCCGCCGGCGCGCCCGCGACCAGGCCGATGTTGGTCGTGCCGTATTGCTCGCGGCCCCACGCCGCGATGCTGCCGTCCGCCCGCAACGCCAGGCTCGCGCCATAGCCTTCGGCATACGCGCGGAATCCGGGTCCGGTCGGCGTCCCGCTCACCTGCCCGTAAGCGTCATCGCCCCAGGCCACCAGCGAGCCGTCCGGCCGCTGCGCCACGCTGGTCACGGCTCCGCCAAAGATTTTTTCGAACCCGCCGCCCGCCGGCGAATTGTTCAGCCCCTGCCCGCGATAACCCCAGTACACCAACGTGCCATCCGCGCGCACCGCCGAGCCGCCGAGACTGTTCGCGTCCACGTCGAGGAAGGTTCCCTCCGGCACGCCCAACTGGCCATAACCGTTGTCGCCCCACGCGCGCAACGCCCCGTCCGCACTCAGCGCCACGCTATGCACGGCCCCGGCGCTGACCTTGGTAAACCGGGTGCCGAAAGGCGTCCGGCTCACCTGGCCGTAATTGTCCAATCCCCACGCCACGATGCTGCCATCGGACCGCAGCGCGACGGCGTGATTGTCGCCCGCCTCGATCTGCACGAAGCCGTCCCCCGTCGGCGCGTTGCGGACGGTGCCATAAGTGTCATCGCCCCACGCCGCGATCGTGCCATCCACCCGCAGCGCGAGACTGAAATAAGCGCCCACGGACACCGCGACAAAATCATTTCCCGCCGGCGTGCCGCTGAGCTGCCCCGTCGCATCGGATCCCCAGGAAACCAGCCGGCCCATCGGCGTCGGCGCCCGGTCGAGAATCGCCGTCGCGTGAGCATAGCCAACCGCCATGGTTGTGAACCCCCGGCCCGCGGGCACGCCCGCGATCAGCCCGGCATTGCCGCTGCCGTATTGTTCCATGCCCCACGCGACGATGCTGCCGTCCGCGCGCAGCGCCATGCACGCCCCATACCCTTCGGCAAACGACTGGAACCCGGGGCCGGCGGGCGTCCCGCTGACCTGGAGAAAGTTGTTCCCGCCCCACGCCACCAAGCTGCCGTCCGCCCGCATCGCCATGCTCATCACCGCGCCGCCGAAGGCTTTCACAAAACCATCGCCCGTTGGCCAGTTGTACTGTCCGTGCCCGTAATAACCCCAGAACGCCAGCGTGCCATCGCTGCGCACCGCCGTGTTGCCCAGACTGTTCGCGTCCACGTCGCGAAAGGTGCCGAAGGGCACCTCGAGCTGGCCATACCCACCGTCGCCCCACGCGACCACCGTGCCGTCCGCCCGCAGGGCCACGCAGTGAACCCCGCCGGCGGCGACCTTCACAAAACCCGTCCCGTCGGGCCGCGTGCTCACCTGCCCATAATTGTCCAACCCCCACGCCACGATGCTCCCGTCCGCGCGCAACGCGACCGCGTGATTGTCCCCGGCTTCGATCTGGATGAATCCGTCGCCGCGCGGTGCGTTACGGACCGCGCCATAGGTGTCGTCGCCCCACGCCGCGATGGTCCCGTCGGACCGCAACGCGAGACTGAAACTGAGACCCTCCGAAACGGCGATAAAATCACTGCCCGACGGGGTGCCCCGGATCTGCCCGTTGGCATCCGACCCCCACGAAATCAGCCGGCCCGCCGCCTGGACCGGCGGGGCAGGCGCGCACAGAAGGATCAAGGCCAGACAGTTGCTCAGGAAATCTCCACGAATGGTTTTCATAAGATTGGTTGGGGTTGGCCGCAGACTAGCGGGAAGCCGGGGCGGAGCAACTCAGAAAAGGCCGCCGGGCTGTTTTGCGGTTTTGGCAGTTGAAACTTCAGCGCCGGATGCTGGACCTTCGCCCGCGCATGAAATCAGCCATCACCATTTCCCTCGTCCCTGAAGCCCGCGGCGGGCCGTTCGTTTTTTGGGATGACCTCGCCGCCGGATTTGCCGCCGCCGCACGGCACGGGTTCGATGCGGTCGAAATTTTTCCGCCCGCAGCCAGCGCTGTTTCCGTCGCGACGGTGCGCGAGTTGATGGCGAAACATTCGCTCCAGGTCGCCGCCGTCGGCACGGGTGCGGGCTGGGTGAAACACAAGCTGCGCCTCACCGATCCCGACCCCGCCGTGCGCGCGCAGGCGCGCGAGTTCATCGGCGCGATCATCGGTCTCGCGGGCGCACTCGGCGCGCCCGCGATCATCGGCTCGATGCAGGGCCGCTGGGAAGGTGCGGTGTCGCGCGAGCAGGCGCTGGCGTGGCTGGCGGTGGAATTGCGCGCGCTGTCGGAACGCGCCGCCGCGCAGAAACAGGTGCTCCTTTACGAACCGCTGAACCGTTACGAAACCAATCTCTTCAACCGCAACGCCGACGCGGTCGCCTTCGTCGACGCGCACGGTCTCGCGAATGTCCGCCTGCTTTGCGACCTCTATCACATGAACATCGAGGAGGCCGATCTGGCCGCGTCGCTGCGCGCGACCGGCCCGCGCGTCGGGCACGTTCATTTTGCCGATTCGAACCGTCACGCCATCGGCTTCGGCCACACGGACGCCGCGCCCATCATCGCCGCGCTGCGGGACATCGGCTACCCGGGCTACTTGTCGGCGGAGATTCTCCCGCTGCCCGACTCGGACACGGCGGCGGCGAAGACGATCGAGAGTTTCCGCATCCTGACGAGCGGAAGAGGCGGGCTGTAGGCTTGCAGGCAAACCCGCGATTGGGCGAAGTTGCTGCCACGATGAAGCTCGAGTTCAACGCCGAAGCCGTCCGGCAATTCTGCCGCGAGCGCGGGGTTGCGCGGCTTGAATTATTCGGCTCCGCCCTGCGCGATGACTTCCGCCCGGACAGCGACGCGGACTTGCTCTGCACCATGAAGCCCGAACAGGAATGCACCCTGCT
Source organism: Verrucomicrobiota bacterium (assembly GCA_014193395.1). Taxonomy (GTDB): domain Bacteria; phylum Verrucomicrobiota; class Verrucomicrobiia; order Limisphaerales; family BJHT01; genus BJHT01. The sequence continues at coordinate 4,353 of BJHT01000243.1, read as the reverse complement.
GGGCTGGGTGGACATGCAATTCAAGCTGGAGGAAATCTTCGGCCGCCGGGTGGATTTGGTCAGCCGCCATGGTATCGAGCGCAGCAAGAACAGATTCCGCCGCCCGGCCATTCTTTCGACCGCAGTACCCATCTTTGTCGCCGATCACGTCGATTGCAGCGCCGTGTCCGACGGTTCCAACTCCCCAGTGCCCGCGTCACAAGCACCCAATTGACCATGCTCAAAACCCAGCTCATCCATCCCGACATCCTTCGCGCCTGCGCGCGCGCCGGACACCACGCGAAAATCCTGATCGCCGACGGCAATTACCCCGCCTCGACGAAGAAAGGCCCGAACGCCGAACTCGTCTGCCTCAATCTCGCGCCCGGATGCGTCACGGTCGCGCAGGTGCTGCGCGCGCTGCTCAGCGCGGTGCCCGTGGATTTCGTGAACACCATGGGCATCCCGGCCGATGATCCCTACGCGCAGCAGGGCGACCCGCCGGTGTGGAAGGAGTATCGCAAGGTGCTCAAGGAATCCGGCGCGACGATCAAGCTCGAGCCCATCCTCAAGTGGGATTTTTACAAACACGTCGAGTCGCCCGACCACGTCCTCACCATCCAGACCGGCGACCAGGCGCTGTGGGCCAATGTGCTGCTCACGCTGGGCTGCCGGACGAGTTGATCACCTTGCCGCTGGCCACGCCCTCGCGCTCGTGGCCGTAACTTTTCAGTCGGACGGATTATTTTGACCACAGAGACACGATGGACACCGAGAAAACCAAGAACTTGCTGGTCGATCATAGTTCACCGATTGGCGACTTCCTCGAGGCGACGACGGCCCTCGATTTTCTCGGTGCTACAACCCTGCAAAACCCTCGTGCGACGCAAGGATTTTTCCGCCGCCGCACCACCGACCGCGGACTGAAGAATTGTCGCCAACGCTTTGCTCTTTGTCCCGGAGGGACTCCGCAGGAAATTAGCCGGGGGCAAGCCCGCACAGCGGGCGCGGCCCCCGGTGTTGCCGCCGAACGGGCCATGCCCCAGCGGGGCATCGAAGAAGTTTTTGGCAGCGACTTCCCCGCAGCACTTCCGCCGCCGCTCGGCGCCTCGGGCCATTTTCTTCGATGCCCCGTTGGGGCACAGAGCCAAACTGCACGGTCTCCGGGGGCGGCGTCCGCTGAGGCGGACTTGCCCCCGGCTAATCTCCTCCGGCGTCCCTCCGGGACAAGGACCTGGCATCCCTCATCCCGGCGCGGATTGAGTGCGGAGGTCGTCGGAAGTTTACGTCGCTTCCTTTCCATTTCACGCACTGCGACCGGGGGCCGGTCGCGCTCCGCTTTGGTTGCGCCTCCTCCGCTCTGTCTTTATCGCATCCCCGTGGTTTTCTTTCCCGCATCAACTCAATAGACACGGCCAAGTCATCCAACCACCACCCACCAAAGCCATGAATGCCAAAGCCCTCTCGCGCCGCCGTTTTCTCCAATCCAGCGCCGCCGGTCTGGCGGGCGCGGCCCTGACGTTGCCCCGCCTGGACGCGCTCGCGCAGGTCGCGCCGAGCGGCGACCGCCCACCGCGCGCCGAGGGCGTCACGGTCATCAACCCGCGCAGCCGGGTGCCGGCGGGCCTCATCATTGATGACTCGACGTGCCTGGTGAACTTGAACCGCTTCGCCATGCCGCAGTTCAACGAGGTTTATCTCGGCGCGAACAAAACCTATCAGCGCAACTGGCGCGACTGGCCCGCCGAGATTCCCGACAAGTTTCTCCGCGCCTTCAACGACTGGGCCGTCGGCGCCGGCGTGCGCGGGAAGTTCAGCATCGTGCCATTCCCCGCCTGCGTGGGCCGGCTCGATCGCGAGCTCCCCGGCTGGACGCGCCGCGAACTGGCCGACAGCCTCAAGCTTGTCCGCGAGGAGATGGCGCCGCACTGGGACATCACTCCCGAGATGGTCACGCACACGCGCGTGATTGATTTGAAAACCGGCCATCCGTATCCCGACGTCACGCCGAAATTCATGGAGAACTGGGAGTGGACCACCGGCAAGAGCACCGACGAAATCGGCGCCTACCTGGCCTACGCGCTGCAAATCCTGAAGGACGCCGGCCTGCCCGCCGACGGCATCACCACGCCCGGCGGCTTCGGCAAGAAGGCGCGGCCGCAGATGGCGCAGGCGACGTTGCAGGCATGCCGCGCCGTGAGCGGCACGGAGATTCCGCATTATTTCACCGACCTCTTCACCGAGCCGGGCCGCAGCGTCGCGCCGGTGGTGCAATACGCCTCCGGCCTCGACGGCCCCGACCCGCGCTGCGTGGTCTATGTGCCCGGCTGCACGGGCGATTGGACCGCCGGCTGGGACTGCACGAACCCCGGCGGCGCGGACAAATTCATCACCGCTGACGGCAAGAGCGGCCGCATGGTGGAGGTGATCCAGAGCGGCGAGCCGGCGCTGATGTTCGGTCACTGGACGGGCATTTACTTCAACGGCTACGAGATCGGTTTCAAGATTCTGCAAGACGTCGTGAAGCGCCTGCACGCGCGCTTCGACAACCTGCTCTGGATGAAAAATAGCGAGGTCGCCCGCTACTGGGCCGCGAAGGAACTCACGCGCATCGAACGCGCCGGCAACACCGTGAAACTCCGCGCCCCCTTCGCCTGTCCCGACTTCACCCTGCGCATTGCCGCCCGTGCGCAGCAGCCTCCGCAGCTCCGCATCGCGGCCGATGCCAAGCCCCTCACCGAAGTCACCGCCCCGCTCAAGCTCACCCCCGGCACCTGGTGCCGCGACGGCGAGGCGACGCTCGTGTGCTTTGCGCTCGGCAAGGGACAATCCGAGATCGTGGTGGCGTAGGATGGTGTCGCGCGGCGGAGCGCGGCGTTCACGCCGCAGGAGCGTGAATGAAGATAGGGGCGTTGGGCAAACCGGCGGCTCCCGTGCGGAGCGGACATCTCTGCGGCGTAAACGCCGCGTTCCCGAGGGCAGCGCCTCTTTGTCCCCGGCACGTTGAAATTTGGCAAACCACCGCCGGGCTTTCAGCATCGTTCCATGACAACGCTCGCCATCACCCTTGATGATGCGGCTGCGACCCAAGTTCAAACCGTCGCGCGCAAGAACCACACCACCGTCGAGCGGTTGTTCGTCTCCTTCGTCAGCAGCCTCGGTGGCGAGGACGCCAATGAGAAACGCGCCCTGAACGACGAAGCCGCAGCCCGGCTCGCCCGAACTTTTCAAACCTTGAGCCGCCCGCTCGGTGGCAAGGGTTACGTCACCCGCGACGAGTTGTATGAGCGCTAGCCTCTTTCTGGACACCAACGTGGTTGTCTTTGCCTACGACACGAGCGATCCGGTCTAGCAAGCCATGGCCCAAGCCCGGTTGACCGACGCCATGCGTCAGCGTGATGGCGCAATCTCCACCCAGGTGCTCGGCGAGTTTTTCCACACCGTGGTCATCAAGCGGAAACCCATGCCCGCCAGCGAAGCCGTGGAGATCATCAACGCACTGCGGGCCGGCCTGTCAGTTGCGGGCATTACGGTGGAATTGGTGATGGACGCGATCGCCATCCATCAACGCCATCAATTGCGTTACTGAGGCGAAACAGCGGCGAAGTTCCCGGCTGCTTTCGCCCGTCCCCGCCCGGCCGCCATGGCCCGTCCAGTACGTCGCAAACCAACGCCGCCCCACCCCGCTGCAAGCCTCTCACTCCTTCAACTCCTGAATTTTTTCTTCCTGCTTTTCCCTTTTTCCGCCGCGTTCTGCTCCCACTCACCCCGGCCCACCACCCGTTCGCCCCAAAGCTCTGGCCAAGCCCTCACCCACCATTGCGGGTCGCCATTAAGTCCCCACCCACCCCGCCGATACCAAGGAATCACGACGGGAAGAATGCCCGCGAAAAACGGGTGCTCTTTCGCAGGTCGCGAAAACCGCATGGATGCGATTTTCCACGCCTGTTCCCACAGCAAACCGCAAAAACTATGAAAGCAAATCAGACCGTCCTCACCCACCCCCGCCGTTCCGCCCTGGCGGGGGGCATCGCCGCCGTGTGCGTGGCGTTGTCTCTCGCGTGGACCGAACCCGCCGCCGCCCAGAGCAAGGGCGACGTCCAAATCTCATTGCTCGCCCGCAAGGTCACCGCCGCCGCGGACGGCAAGGAAGTCCTCATCGCCGCCGAAACCGCGCGTCCCGGCGAGGTGATTCAGTACGACGCGGTGTACAGCAACACCAGCCGCAAGGAGGTCCGCAATCTCGCGCCCACGCTGCCGATCCCGGCCGGCATGGAGTTTGTCGCCGAGAGCGCCAAACCTGCGGCGGCGCAAGCCAGTCTCGATGGCCGCACCTTCGAAGCCTTCCCGCTCGTGCGCAAAATCAAGCGCCCC
>BJHT01000242.1 GCA_014193395.1 Verrucomicrobiota bacterium | reverse complement strand
TTCGCGAGTGCGGTGGAGATTACGGAAGGGCGAACAAAAAGCGATGGCGGCGAAGAATGGGTCCGCACCCGCGGACACTTTATCGCGGCTGCTTGGAGGCCACACCACCGACTTGACCGGGCTTGCGTGCCACCGCGCCGCGCCCTAGCGTCCCGAGCCGTGATAAATTTTTTCGAGTCAATTTTGCGGACCATCTGGCTGTGCTGCTACCCGATGGCGATCGCGATGCTGTTGACCCTGGCCTTGTTGGTGGTGACCACCGAGATGCCGGTGGATCTGGGCCATAAAATGGCGATCACCGCCGGGTGGACGGCGGTTTTTTACGCGGTCGTCCTGCTCCCAGTGTTGTTCCTGTTGCGCACGCTCTGCCGCCGCCGTTTTCCGCAGTGGTGTTACGCGCTGCTGTCGTCCGGCCTGAGCCTGGTGGCGGTGGCCTACTATCTCCGCTTCCTCAGTCCGCTGCCGACGGGAGTGTACAGCATGGACATGGTGATCTTCTGCATCCCGGTGGGCCTGTACGGATGGTTGGTGGGCCGGGGTTTCTTCCGCGTGTTCAACTGTTCGGAGGAGTTCGGTTGATCCCGGCGGTCGTGCCAAATCCGCACGCATCGGCCCGGAGCCATCAGCCCGGGGGGGCGGGGCGAATTCTTGCGTCACCACCAAAGCCTAAATATTTTCGTCGCGCGTGAAAAAACCCCGAGAACTGTTGGTAAAGAGCGTCATCCTGTTTTTGGTGGCATGGGCGGTGACGTTTGTCTCGTTGCTCGTGATCCACTTCATGCTGAACGGCGGGATAAATCTCCGGACGCTTCTCGGGTTGCTGGGGGCGTTTTTGGGATTCGCCGTGCTCTTTGCAGGGATTCAACTGCCCCTGTTGCTCCTCCTGCGCCGCTGGAAAAAGAAGAGCCTCACCGGCCGGTGGTACGCCTTGGCCGCGATCGCGTGCGGGGTAATTCCAGTTTTGATCATCGCCGAAATCCGGGCGGGAGGATGGGAGGCGGCGCAGGGAGTCGAGCTGGTGGGTTGGTGTTTTTCGGTCGCCGTCTTCGGCGTCATCGTCGGGAACGGCTTTTATCGCGGCTACGATTGCGGGGCCGAGCGGCGGTGACCGGGGGCCGAGGCCTGCGGAGATCCCTGCCCGTGCCGCGCGCGGTCAGCCACAACCCCGGAGCGCCGCAACCCCGTTCGGCGCGAACCTCCCTCCTAGAAAGACTCCCGCCCGTTCCCGCCCGCCCCTACTGCGACCGAAAGGCCACGCTCCCACCGCCCGCCTAATCCCGGCTTACGGAAATGGGAGCCACGCCGCGCGACGCCCCGTCAGCAGCGGGTGAGTTTTTTCCACCGGCACGGCGAGGCTGTTGGTTCCGGTATTCAGCGACAACGCCGTGTCCGCGCTCGGACTGCTCGCGGGCCGTCCATCGGGGAGAAAACCGAAGTTGAAATCCGCGATCGCCTCCGCCGCCAGCGTGGCCAGGCGCGCGCGCAACTCACCGACGCCCGCGGCTTCGTTCGGATGGTTGCGGTTTGCGAGGAAAATCAGAAACGTGCGCGACGCCGGGTCGATCCAGACCGAGGTGCCAGTCCAGCCGGTGTGGCCGAACGAGCCGATCGGGAAATGTTTCCCGCGCGGGCCACTGAACGGCGAATCAATGTCCCAGCCGATGCCGCGCCGCGCGGCCACGCCGGCGGGCGATTGCACGGAGGTCATCCACCGCACGGCCTCGGGTGGAAACACGCGCACGCCGTCGAGTTCGCCGCCCTGAAGCATCATGCGGGCGTAGCGCGCCAGATCGGCCGCGGTCGTGAACACGCCGGCATGGCCCGCCACACCGCCCATGCGCCGCGCGGTCGGATCATGCACGCGCCCGCGCAGGAGGCCCTCGGTCTTGTGGTTCTCCGTCGGCGCGATGCGGCTGAGTTTCCCAGCTTCCGGCAGGTAGCCGGTGTCGCTCATTCTCAACGGCTGATAAAGCTCGCGCGTCACGAACTGGTCGAGCCGCTGGCCGCTCACGCGCTGCACGATTTCCCCGAGCAGGATGAAATTGATGTCGCTGTAGAGAAAGGCCGCGCCCGGTGCTTGGCGGAGCTTCTCGCCACACGCCAGCGCGATGGCGTGGGCGCTGCCGGTCCACGCGTTGGCGAGACCCAGCCCCGAGCGCAGGCCGGACGTGTGCGTGAGCAGATGCCGCAGCGTCACGCGCTCGCGGCCGTCGCCGGCGAACTCGGGGAGGTAGTTGGTCACGGCGGCGTCAATTTGCAGTTTGCCGCGTTCGATCAACAGCATGATGGCGGGCGTGGTCGCGAGCACTTTGGTGAGCGAGGCGGCATCGAAGATCGTGTCGTCGGACATCGGCTCGGGTGCCGGGATGACCGCGCGCCGGCCGTACGATTTCTGATAAACCGCGCCGCGATGTTCGAGCCAAAGCACGCCGCCAGGAAGACGCCCGTCGGCGATGGCCTGCGTCACGGCGGCGTCCAGCTCGGCGAGCTTGTGAGTATGAAACGGAGCCGTTGGCGTAACCGCGGGCGGCAGCGTCGGCGGCGCGAGCGGCGGAGGCGGCAGCGGCTTGGCGGGCTTGGTCGCGACGGCGGCGGCGCGCGGTTTGACAGGCGTGACGCGGGCGGGTGGGGCCGCGCTTTCGCAGCCGCTGAACAGCAGGAACGGGCCGAGAATGAAGAGGGTGCGGAAAATGTGGCAGTGCATGTGAAACGCGCGGGAGGTTCTACGGAGGCGCGCCGGGAGGGGCAAGCATGGAGGCGCGGAAGGCGCGACCTCCGGGGGGGACAGCTTGTCCCCAGCACTAAACTTTCGGGGACGAGCCGTCCCCGCCCCCGTGACCGCCAGTCCGCTCCAAGCCGAAGCGGCATGAATGCGCAGTCCTAGCGCGTCCCCGGCGCGCCGCGCGGGTTTCGCGTTGTTGAATCCCAGCGACGCGGTCTAGCTTCCGCGCATGAAACTGCCACCGCCTCGTCGTCGCACCTTTCTCACAATCACCGTCGCCGTCAGTCTGTGGGACTTGCTGCCAACCCTCGCACCGACGACCGGATTCGCCGCCGAGACCGCGCCCGCAGCCGTTGCGCCCAACGCGCTCGGAGCCAGCCAGGTCGCAATCACCATCGAAGGCGAACACCGCGTCATCCGTGCGAATGGACTTCCCAATCACGCCGCCGGGCATTTTCCAAATCGCAACAATCCCAACCGCATCGCGCCGCAGACGTACGAGTTCCGCGTGCCGCTGAACCCGCGTGCCGCTGCCGCGCCCACGCCGCTGCGGATGCACCCGTTCGGCGTGGCGATCAACGGCGTCGTGTTCGATCCCGGCGCGGCCGAGTGGTGGAACAACGACCGTGCCTCGGGCTGGCAATACGAACCGTTGACCGGCCCGCGCAACCTCGGCGTGGACCAGCATCACGCCCACGTCCAGCCCAACGGCGCGTATCATTATCACGGCCTGCCGACCGGCCTGCTGGACCAGCTCACCGGCGGACAACCCAAGCTGGTGCTGGTCGGCTGGGCCGCGGACGGTTTCCCGATATACGGCCCCTGGGGTTTCACCGATGCGAAGATCGCGAAGTCCGAACTGAAAACCCTGAAGTCCAGCTATCGCATCAAGGCCGGGAAACGCCCCGGCGGGCCGGGCGGAAACTACGATGGCTCGTTCGTGCAGGATTTCGAATACGTCGCCGGCGCGGGCGATTTGGATTCGTGCAACGGGCGGTTCGGAGTGACGCCGGAATTTCCCGCGGGCACTTATCACTACGTCCTGACCGGCGAGTTCCCGTTCATCCCGCGCCTCTTCCAAGGCACGCCGGACGCGAGCTTCTTCCGCAAAGGTCCGCCGGGCGGACCCGGCGGACCCGGTGGTCCCGGTGGACCGGGTGGCCGTCGTCCGCCGCCGGGGCCGCCAGGACCGCCAGGCCCGCCGCGCCTGTTCTGAGCGCGGCCGGCGGCGTTTTTCGGGCGTCTCCCGTCGCCGTCGCACTCGCACCGTCACGCCAGATTCACCGGGTCCACATCCACGGCGAGGGTTACGTCGTCCGGCAGTTTCAGCGTGGCGAGCAGCGTGGCGAGGCGGCGGCTGAGCTGCGGCATCTGCGGGGTGCGCAGCATGATCTGGTAGCGGTAGAAGGTCTCGGCGCGCAGCAGCGGCGCGGGCGCGGGGCCGGCGATGATGAGGTCTTTCAAGCCGACGGCCGCTTTCTCGACTTCGGTTTTCAGAAAGTCGGCGGTGAATTGCACTTTTTCCTCGTTGCGGCTTTTCAACGTGAGCAGCGCGACCCGCGTGAACGGCGGGTATTTGAGCTGCGCGCGAAATTCCAGCTCCTGATCGTAGAAGCCTGCGAAGTCGTGGCGACGCGCAAACTGGATCGCGGGATGAAACGGCGTGAAGGCCTGCACGAACACCTCGCCCTCGATGTCTCCGCGTCCGGCGCGGCCGGCGACCTGCGTGAGAAGCTGGAAGGTGCGTTCGCCCGCGCGGAAGTCCGGCATGTGCAGGCTGAGATCCGCGTAGATGACGCCGACGAGCGTGACGTTCTCGAAGTGCAGCCCCTTGGCGATCATCTGCGTGCCGACCAGGATGTCGATTTTCCCAATCTTGAAATCGCCGAGCGCGCGGCGGTAGTCGTCCTTGCGCTTCATCAGGTCCGAATCCATCCGCTGAATCCGCGCCTTCGGGAAAAGTTTCGTGAGCGTCTCCTCGACGCGCTCGGTGCCCATGCCGGCGTAGCGGATTGCCGGGTTGCGGCACTTCGCCTCGGGGCAGACCGACGGCACCTTCGCCGTGTGCCCGCAGACGTGGCATGCGAGCTTGTCGTCGCGCCGGTGAAACGTGAGGGACACGCTGCAATTCGGGCACTGCGCGACGTAGCCACACTTGGGGCACTGCAACGAACTCGAGTAGCCGCGGCGGTTCAGGAACAGCATCGTCTGCTCGGCGCGCTCGAGGCGCTGGGTGATGGCCTCCTTCAACTGCGGGGAAAAAATCGGCACGCCCTTTTCCAGCCGCGCGGCCTGGCGCATGTCCACCACGCGCACAACGGGCATCTTCTTGCTGTCCACGCGCGTCGGCATTTCCAGCAACGTGTATTTGCCGTTCTTGGTGTTGTAGTAGCTCTCCAGCGAGGGCGTCGCGGAGCCAAGAACTACGACGGAATTTTCGCGGCGTCCGCGCACGACCGCCACGTCGCGCGCGTGATAGCGAGGCGCTTCCTCCTGCTTGTAGGAATGCTCGTGCTCCTCATCGACGATGATCAAACCCAGCGGCTCGACCGGCGCGAAAATCGCCGAGCGCGCGCCGATGACGATGCGCGCGCGGCCCTGCCGAATCTTGTGCCATTCGTCGTGGCGTTCGCCCGCCGAGAGATGGCTGTGCAACACCGCGACCAGCGTACGCAACGGCCCGCTGCTAAACCGCGCCTTGAACCGCTCGACCGTCTGCGGCGTGAGCGCAATCTCAGGCACGAGCACGATGGCTCCCCTGCCCCGCTCCAGCGCGTGCGCGATGGCCTGCAAATAGACCTCGGTCTTGCCGCTGCCGGTGACGCCGTGAAGAAGGAATGCGGCGGCGCTGCTGGATTCGGTGGGCGAAGCGGTCGCGCCAGGAGCGGTGGGTGCCGCGAGCACGCCGGGCGTGCCGGTGTTCGCGTTCATGGCGGCTTTGTCCATCGCGGCGGTGATGGCCCCGAGGGCGCGGGTTTGTTCGGCGTCCAGCACCAGCGGCGCGGTCGGCAGGATTTGTTCGTTGGCGTAGGGATCGCGCTCGGACACTTCGGCAGCGACGGTCACGAGGCCTTTGTCCTCGAGACGGCGCACGGTTTCCGCGGTGGTCTCGGCGGCGGCGACGAGTTCCTGCAATGGCATTTCGCCCCGTGCCTGCAGCACCGCCAGCACTTCCTCCTGGCGCGCTGTCAGCTTCGGGCGTTCGCCCGGCGGCGTCGCGGAGCGCACGAACAGGCGCTCGCGCCAGCCGGATTTTTCCTTGCGCACGGCCTCCGGCAACACGCTGCGCAGCGCCACCTCGGGCGCGCAGCAATAGTAGTCGGCGATCCAGCGGGCCAGCTCCAGCACGCGCGGCGTGACCAGCGACGGCTCGCCGACCACGCGCACAATCGCGCGCAGATTCGTGTGCGGGGAATGCTCGACCAGCGCCGTCACGCAGCCCGTCACCTGTCGCGGGCCGAAGGGGATTTTCACGCGCGTGCCAATGGTCACCTGGTCCACCAGCTCGGGCGGGATGAGGTAATCGAACTCCTTGCGGAGGGCGATTTCGAGGGTGACGCGGGCGATCATGGGCGACTCGGTGAAAAAAAGCTCAAAGCTCAAAGTTCAAAGCTCAAGGGAAGGACCAAGCGGTCCAAGCTCCAAGGAACTCATGGGAGCTAGAGAGAATCGGAAAACAACACATGGCAAATCGCTCGGTATTTCGGGATGCGCTTGGACCTTGTCGCTTGGTCCTTCCCTTGAGCTTTGAGCTTTGAACTTTGAGCTTCATCTCTTGGCTTCATCTCCGCCCTTCACGCCGCCGTTCCAAGCAAGCCCGCCAGCAGCGCCTGCGGCTCGCGATAATCCGCGATGACGGCGTCCGCGCCCGCGGCGAGAAGCTGGCGGCGTTTCTGGGGATGGATGCGCCCGCTGCCATTGGCCAGTTCGTCGCTCGCCACGGCCACGGCGAGGCCGCCGAGTTCCTTGGTGTTTTGGATCTCCACTGGTCCGTCGCCGAAGGAAAGCAACCGCTCGCCGCTGATTCCCTCCTCGCGCAGGATTTGGGCGAACACGCGCTGCTTGGAAAACTTTGTGTGATCCTCGTGACCGCCGAAAAGCCGCGGTCCGAAAAACTCCGTCAGCCGCAGCCACTCGGCCTCCTGCCGCACAAAGCGCTCAATGGTTCCGCTCAACAAATACAGCTTGAAACCGCTCGCCCGCAGGTCTTCGAGCAGCGCCCGGCCGCCATGCACGATGAAGTCCTCCGCCGGTTGCCGGCCGCTCGCGATGGCTGCGGAACGCTCGGCGATGCGATGGCTCAGGCGATGAGTGAATTCCGCGAGGTACCACTCGGGTGTCTGCGCTGTGCCGCCGCGCTCGGCCACTTCGGCGGCAAACTGGATCATCTGGTGAATGGTCTGCTTGCCATTCATCCGCAGCAGGTCTTCGAGCAGACGCGGCCGCAATTCCTCCTCGGATTCCCCCGCGCGGCGCGGCAGCAGTTCGAGGAACATTTCCAGCATGATCTCCGCCCAGCCCGCGCGCACGAGCGACAGCGTGCCGTCGAAATCGAACACGATGTGCGTCACCGCCGACCGCGGCCGGAAGCCGGGCGTTAGTTCAAGATGCGGATGGGCCGCTGGAAGATTTCCCATGCCGCGAGCTTGGGGGAGAGGGCGAGGCATTTCAAATGGAGACGGTGGGGAATCGCACGGCCGGCCCGGAGTGCGGCCGTCCCCGGCCGCAGCGGCGTCCGCACGCACGAGGGCCGTCGGAATCCGTGCGCACCTTCCTGCGCTCCGCCTCGCTGCGCCCGGGGACGGGCGCACTCCGGGGTCACGCCGAGACGATCTTGTTGCGGATGGCGTAGCGCACGAGTTCGCCGATGGAGTGGAAGTGCAGCTTGCGCATGATGTTCGTGCGGTGGGTCTCGGCGGTTTTCACGCTGATGCCGAGAATGTCGCCGACTTCCTTGTTCGCCTTGCCCTCGGCGAGGAGCTGGACGATCTCGCGTTCGCGCGGCGTGAGCGGGCTGTCCACGACGTCCTCGTCGTCCACAATGGTGCCGCTTTTCAGGAAACTTTCCGACACGAGCTTGGCGACCTTGGTGTTGAAGTACGGCTTCTTCTGCGCGATCGACTGGATCGCGGCGATGAGGTCGCGGCCCGCGTCGGACTTGAGGATGTAACCGCGCGCGCCGGCCTTGAGCACCTCGCGCACGAGTTCCTCGGTTTCGTGGACGGTGAGCACCAGCACCTCGGTCGAGGGCTGGGCGCGGCGAATCTGGCGCGTGGCTTCGAGGCCGTTCAACTCGGGCATGGTGATGTCGAGCACAGCCACGTCGGGTTTGAGCAGCAGGGCCTTCTCGACGGCCTGGCGGCCGGTGCCCGCCTCGGCGCAGACTTCCCAGCCGTCCTGGTCTTCCACCAGCGAGCGCAGGCCGCGCCGGACGATGTCGTGATCATCGGCGATCAGGATTTTGAGTTTGGTCAGGGGTTTGATCAGGGGTTTGTTCATGGCTCTCCTCATGGAATGGGACGACCACCGTGACGGTGGTGCCCTGGGAGTTGGAATTGACTTCCAAGCCCCCGTTGAATTGTCGCACGCGTTCCCAGATGCCGGCCAGGCCGACGCCCAGGCCCGAGACGTTGCCGCCCACCTTCTGCAGTTTTTCGGGCGGAATTCCTTTGCCCTCGTCCTTGACCTCGAGAACCACCTCGCCCGAACCGCGCAAGATGCGGATGCGCGCGGTCGGGCTGCCCGAGTGGCGCGTGATGTTCGTGAGGCTCTCTTGGATGATGCGGAACAGCGTGGTCTCAATGTCCGGCGGCAGGCGGCGAAACTCGGGTGCCACATCGACATTGATCGCGATGCGTGTGCGCGAAGATACGCCGTCCGCATACCAGCGGACCGCCGACACGAGGCCGGCCTCCTCGAGCAGCGGCGGATGGAGCAGATAGGAAATGGTGCGCAACTCGCGCGAGCACTGCTCGGCCATGCCGACCGTCTCGGCGAGGATGTCGAGCACCTTGGGAGTCATCTGGGTCGAGAGTTTTTCGATGCGGGACAAATTGAGCGCGATGGCGGCGAGGCTCTGTGCCGTGGTGTCGTGCAGTTCGCGGGCGATGCGCCGGCGCTCCGTGTCCTGCAAGTGCAGCAGGTGGCCGGACAACTGGCGCAGCGAATCCTCGGCACGCTGGCGGTCGGCGATTTCTTTGCGCAGTTCCTCGTTGATGGAAGTCAACTCGTTGGTGCGGCGCTGGAGGCGGCCGTCCAGTTCGCGCAGCGCCTCGTGGAACTTGGTCTCGCGGCCTTTCAGCAGCAGCCCGACCAGCGCGGCGACCCAGATCAACGTCACGCCAATCAGCCGGTTGCAGCCCACAATCCACGGGTCGATCCGCGGCGGCAGCGTGAGCACACCAATCGCGATCAGGGCCGTGCAAAGGCTCGCGACGAGGACCGTGTGCTCGCGGCGCGGCGACCAGAGCGTGACCATCACGGGCACGAAGTACAGGCAATACGGCACCAGCAGCGACGGCAGCGCGAGGTCCAGCACGAACACCACGGCGATCAACAGCGCCGCCAACGCCACCGGGCGGCTTTCGCGAATCTCATCCGGCACGCCGGCCAGCCGTCGCGCGACGCGAGCCCAAAGCCGGACCAGCCAGCCGCGACCCGCGCGGGCCGTGCGGCGCGCGAAAACAAAAGCCGTGGAAATGTTCAGTGGTAAGTCGATGCGGGGACTATAGCGAAGGGCTTGGCGAATTGAATCCGCAATTCACCTGACACGGTGGTTGGGTGCTGCTGCGCCATTCGGTAGAGCCGCGCTGCCGCGCGTCCGCCCCGTTTCAGCGAAACGTCCCCGCACGCCTGCCGTCCTTGCATTCATTCAGGACGACGAGCCCCTTCCGCCAAAACGCTTGCGCGCCCGCAGGCAAACGAGAAACCGAACCAATCCCGCCAAAGCAATTGTAAAGCAGGGTTGCTTTTACGTGCGAGCGAACGCGTGAAGGCCGTGTCCTCGGGCACCGAGTCCAAGAGTTCTCACCCCCACGAACACCCCATTTCTGGCCACCATGGAAGTTGGTTTTCCAAAACGAATGATTGGCGCTCGCTGTTTTCAACCCACGCTAACTTCCCAAACTTCAAATTCATTTTCCCCACTTCTTGATTGTCATCCATTCCAAGCTACCCCCACCCACCGCCCCATCTCGCCTCACGGATCACCGATCACGCATCACGGCCCCCTGCCCCCTTGCCTCGCCCTCGCCCCTCGCTACTCTGCGCCGCGTGAAAATCCTCTTCATTGGCGATGTTGTCGGCGAGCCGGGCCGCAAGGTTCTCAAGCAACAAGTGCCACGCCTGCGCGCACAGCACGGCCTCGACGTCGTCATCGCCAATGGCGAGAACTCCGCCGGCGGCTCGGGCATTACGCCCGCAATGGCCAATGAAATCTTCGCCGCGGGAGTGGACCTCATCACCTCCGGCGATCATCTCTGGGATCAAAAGGAAGTCATCGACCTGCTCAACCAAGAGCCGCGCTTCGTTCGCCCGCTCAACTACCCGCCCGGCACCCCCGGCAATGGCAGCGCCCTGCACCGCATCGCCGACCGCGTTGTCTGCGCCGTTGTCAATGTCCAGTGCCGCACCTTCATGCCCGACCTCGACAATCCCTTCCTCGCCATCCAGCCCGAGGTCGAGCGTCTGCGCCAGCTCACGCCCGTAATTCTCGTCGATGTCCACGGCGAGGCGACCTCCGAGAAAATCGCCATGGGCCGCTTCCTCGATGGCCGCGTCAGCGCCGTCATCGGCACCCACACCCACGTCCAGACCGCCGACGAACAAATCTTCCCCGGCGGCACCGCCTTCCTCTGCGACGCCGGCTTCACCGGCCCGCACGAGAGCTGCCTCGGACGCGAGATCGCCCCGGTCATCACGCGCTTTCTCACCAACACCCCGCAGCGTTTCCCCGTCGCCAAAGGCCGTATTCTGCTGCAAGGCGTCATCGTCGAGATCAATCCTGCGACCGGCAAAGCCACCCACATCCAGCGCGTGTCCGAGGCGCTGCTCGCCCCGGCGCAGTAGCGCAGGCGTCCTCGCCTGCGAGTTCGGGCGGCGTCTCGCCGCCCGCCGTTCCCCATGTCCCACCAGCCCCACAACATCTCCGCCGGCACGCAGGTCGTCTCCCTGATCGAAGTCCGCGGCACCAACGATTCCCTCGTCCACCCGCGCGGCGCAGTCGGCGTCGTGACGCGCACTCCCGCCGTCGCCGGTGAAAAATTTCTCGTCCGCTTTCCCGACGGCTTTGAGAAATCCCTGGCCCG
>BJHT01000241.1 GCA_014193395.1 Verrucomicrobiota bacterium | reverse complement strand
GCGGGCAGGAGGGTTTTCAAGCTGTCGTTGTACGCGGCGGGGACGACGGCGGGGGACATGGCGATGACGAGTCCGCCGCCCTGGCGGAGGAAGCGGGTGAGGGGTTCGGCGATGGCGGGTGTGACGATGCGCGGGCCGGCGAGGAGGACGAGATCGACGTTGGTCGGGATGGTGCGGGTGAGGTCGAGGAGGTTGATGGGGGTGAGTTTGAGCGCGCTGGTATTGGTCGCAGTGGTGCCCGCAGTAGCGGTGGTGGGCGCGGACGTGGTGAGGGCGCGGCGGATGAATTCGCCTTCGCCGAGGGCGGTGGGGTTGGTGGGATCGGCGGGGTCTTCGAGCAGCCAGACGTGGAGTTGCGGGCGGACTTCGAGGCTGAGGGTGGTTTCCGAGGCGGAGCGGAGGAGGCTGGGATTCGCTGAAATGGTGAGGAGTTGCACACCGGGTTTCGTGAACGTGACGGAGAGGGGGACGGTGCGGCGGGCGTTGGGCGGTAGAACTACCGCCTCGTCGCGAGTCGCGAGGCCGTCAGCGCTGACGCGGAGGTGGCCGATGGTTTCGGCGTCGCTGCGGTTGGCGATTTCGACGTGGAGGTTCACGGGGAGGCCGGCGATGACGAGGTCGGTGCCGAGGGTGGCGGATTCGAGGGAGAGGCTGGGACGCGGGGCGGCGGGGCTTTCGGCGAGATTTACCGCGATGAGGCGAAGGGGGCGGGCGGCGGATTTTTCCCCAGTGTTTTCCAAGCGCTCGAAGTCGGTGGCGAGGTCGCGGGGGAAATCGGAGAGGAGAAAAATTTCGGCGGTGAGGCGCGGCGTGTAGGCGAGTGCGGCGTGGGCGCGGGCGAGCGCGGCGGGGAGGCGCAGCGGGGCTTCGCGCGGGGTGATTTGGTCGAGGACGGATTGGGCGGCGGTGGTGGAGACGCGGCCGGCGAGGGGTTGCGGCGTGAGCGGGGTCTCGGGGTCGAGGAGGGAGAGGACGGTGGTTTCGTCGCCGGGGCGGTGCGCGGTGAGGAGGGCGCGGACAGCGGATTTGAGGCGGCTGAGGCGGGTGTCGGCGGCGTCACCGACGGTCATGCTGAGGGAGTGGTCGAGGAGGAGGATGCGGTGGACGGGTTCGGCGGGCGGTTCGGGGACGAGGAAGGTGGGGCGCGGGTTCGGACGGAAGGGCTGCGCGATGAGCAGGGCCATCAGCGCGAGAATGAGCGTGCGGGTGGCGAGCACGACGTATTGCCGCCAGACGGAGGATTTACGTTTGCTGGCGAGGGTTTTGCGGAGGAGGTAGCTGGCGCCCCACGCGACTTCCTTTTTGCGACGGCGCAGCAGGAGGTAGATGACCACCGGGGTGACGGCGGCCAGCAGGCTCCAGAGGAAGGCGGGGTGGAGGAACACGGCGAAATTTATGATTTATGATTTATGAAGTTTGATTTGGGATCTGGCCGAAGCGCGGTTTCGTGGGCGGAGGGCGATGCCGAGTCGGGTCGCGAAGAATTCTCCAGGCGGTTTCTAAAAATCATAAATCGTAAATCAAAAATCATAAATCCTCTGACTCAGCAGCGGCGGGCGTGGAGCAAGGTGGCGAGGGCGGCGTCCCAGTCGGCAGTGACGGGGAGTTCGCGGAATTCGATGCCGTGTTGCGCGGTGCCGTTGTGGAGGGCGAGGCGGTGTGCGGCGACGACGTCGCGGTAGGCGGCGCGGATTTCGGCGGGGTCCGCGCCGTCGGTGTGGCCGGTTTCCAAATCGCGAAAGAGGGTGAAGCCGCTGAAGGCGAGGTCTTGTTCGGCGGGGTGGACGGTTTGATAGACGAGGACGTCGTGGCCGCGCGCGACGAGTTGCCCGAGGGCGGCGCAGAGCGGTTCGGGTTCTTCGTAGCAGTCGGAGAAGAGGATGACGATGGAGCGGCGGGTGAGCTGGCGAAGGAGGAGTTCGACGCAGTGGTCGAGGCGCGCTTCGCCGGTGAAGGGCTGGCTGACGAGGAGGTGGAAGGCGGCGGCGAGGTGGCGTTTGCCGCTGCCGGGCGGGAGCCAGCCGGTGAGCGCGGGGCCGCAGGCGGCGAGGGCGAAGCGGTCGTTCTGCGAATTGGCGAGCCACGCGAGCATGGCGGCGCAGTGGAGGAGGAATTCGCTTTTCGGCAGCGGCGCGTGTTCCCAGGCCATCGAGCCGGAGAAGTCGAGGGCGAGGATGATATCGGCGTTGGTGAATTCCTCGAACTCGCGGGTGACGAGGCGGTCGGTGCGGGCGAGGACGCGCCAGTCGAGGTGGCGCGGATCGTCGCCGGGGACGTAGGCGCGGTGCTGGAGGAACTCGGCGGAGATGCCCTTGAAGCGGGAGCGGTTCGGGCCTTTGAGGAAGCCCTCGACGCGGGTGCGCGCGAACAGTTCGAGCTGTTGCACGCGGGCGACGGCGCTGGGGGTGAGGAGGTCAGCGGGTTGCATGGGGCGGCCGAGGGGCGAATGGGGAATGAGGGAAGGGGGAAGGGGGGAACGTCCAACGCTCAACGCTCAACGTTGAACGTTCAGAGATGGGGGAGCGGTGCTTCGGGGGTAGCCGCCGAGGTGAGGCGGATCGCGCGGGCGGGGAGGTCCGCCTCCTCACGTCGGCGGCTACGGGGCGGGTGAGATCGGGGAACGAGGTTTTCGGCGGGCCGCCGAAAACGGCACGCCAGCGGCGTGCGCTCCCCGGAGCGCGCATTTTCAATGCTTGGGATATTTGCGTCGGCCGCATTTTCACGCCTCGGTGACTTTCACGGTTTGGAGGAGTTTGTTGATGAGGTCGCCGACTTTGATGCCGGCGGCGGTGCCGGCGAAATTCAGGATGATGCGGTGCGACAAAACGGGGTGCGCGACGGCGCGGATGTCTTCGGCGGTGACATGGGTGCGGCCGGCCATGAGGGCGCGGGCCTTCGCGCCCAGGACGAGGTATTGCGCGGCGCGTGGGCCGGCGCCCCATTCGACATATTGCTTCACGAAGTCGGGGGCGAGGTCGCCTTCGGCACCGCGCTGTCGGCGGGTGGCGCGGACGAAGTCAAGCGCGAAGGCGAGGAGATGGCTGGCGATTGGAACGTCGCGGACCATGGCCTGGGCGGCGATGAGGTCGGCGGCGTTGAAGATGGGTTTGACATCGGGTTTGGCGCGGCTGGTGGTGCGGGCGATGACTTCGAGTTCCTCGGCGCGCTCGGGGTAGTCCACGGTGATGAAATACATGAAGCGGTCTTGCTGGGCTTCGGGGAGCGTGTAGGTGCCCTCCTGTTCGACGGGGTTTTGGGTGGCGAGGACGAAGAAGGGTTCTTCTAAGTCATAGGTTTTGTTGGCAACGGTGACGCGGTGTTCCTGCATGGCTTCGAGCAGGGCGGCCTGGGTTTTCGGAGGGGTGCGATTGATTTCATCGGCGAGGACGAAGTTGGCGAAGAGCGGGCCTTTAATGAAGGTGAAGTGGCGGCGGCCATCCTCGCCTTCCTGGATGATTTCGCTGCCGGTGATGTCGGTGGGCATCAGGTCGGGTGTGAACTGGACGCGCTTGAAGGAGAGATGCAGAGCCTTCGAGAGTGTCGAGACTAAGAGTGTCTTGGCGAGGCCGGGGACGCCGACCATGAGGCAGTGGCCGCCAGCGAAGATGGCTTGGAGCACGTGGTCAACAACCTGGTGCTGGCCGACGATGGCTTTGGCGATCTCGGTTTTGAGAGCGGTGGTTTGGGAGGTGAATTGGGAGTGAGTCATGGGAGGGAAGGTTAGGGTCTTGGTTCTAGGGTCTGGGGTCTGGGGCGGAGGGAAGGGAAGATGGCAGAAAGATAGGGGGCAGAAAAATGGGGAAAAGATTTTGACTGGCGAATGGGTACCGACGAATGGGGAAAGGAAGAATGTTTCCAATTTGGTTTCCCATTTTTCTGCCCCCTATTATTCTGCCAGTAGTTTTTCGGGTCGGTGGTCATAGGTCGCGGGCGGAGTAGCGGAGGATGTTGGCGACGAGTTTTTGCCATTCGGGCCAGTCGTAGAAGGGTGGTTTGCCGGGGTTGTCGGCGGGGTCGCCGAAGGCGAGGCCGAGGAGGATCATGACGCGCTGGCCGGGGCGCGGGGAGTATTCGACGAGGAAGGGATGGTCGCCGGCTTTGAGCAGGACTTTGGGGGCGGAGGGGAGTTGGTCGCGGAATTTGGCGGCGTGGTAGTAGTAGGTGTAGGGAAGGTCGGATAGGTTGATGCCTTGGAAGATAGGATGATCTTTGAGGGGAGAGTTGAGGCGCAGGGTGGCTTTGTCAATCGGGGCGGAGGCGATGGGGAGATAGGAGTAGATGGGGTGGGTGCCCGGTGTGCCGGTGAAGGTGTTGGGGCCGCCGCCGTAGAAGAGGCCGCCGCCGCGGTCGAGGTAGTTGATGAGGATGCTCATGCCGATGTGGCGGGCGACCTCGAAGACGGAGTTGTTCAGGACGATGGCGCGGTAGTTGAAGAGGCGGTCGTAGTCGTAGGGGAAGTCGGTGAGTCCGTTGCGGTCCACGACGACGCCGGGGTGATAGCCGGCGTCGAGCTTCAGGTTGGGGATGGTGCGGAAGGAATCCTCGAGTTTCAGGACGCGCGAGGTTGAGCCGAAGAGACCGAAGACATTAAAGTTGGTGCGGTTGACGTTGTGTGCGGCGGTGGGTGTAGGGATGAGGGGGTTTTGCGGGGTGCGGGCGAGCAGTTTCACCGGGGTTTTCAGGTCTTTGAGTATGTTGCCGCCGAGGCTGTAGTCGCCGGTGTGGAAATGCTCGAACTCACGTTCGATCTGGGAGCCGTCGGGGAGTTCGATGAAGGCTTTGGTGCGGACGATGACAGGGTCGGCGGCGTCGCCGGGGAATTCGACTTCGCTGAGGTGCGGTTCGATGCCGAGGCTGGGGACTTCGATGGCGGCGAGGACGTCGCGGCGCTCGGGGGTGCCAAGGAGGTTGTGGACTAGCGTGGGAATGAGGGTGATTTTGCGGACCTTCTCGTAGCTGGAGGTGAGTTTGTAGGCGATGCGGAGGCGGCCGTCCTGACGGGTGGGTTGGACCTGGGCGATGAAGTATTCGGTGGCATGGTCCACGCGTTCGAGACCCATGACGGGGATGACATGGATGCGGGTTTTGCGGGGTTGGTTGTTAAGGATCAGGAAATTGTCATAGACCCACTCGTCGGTGTAGGGACTGTTCGGTTGGTTGTTATACAGGAAGCTGACGTAGTCGTAGTCCATGAGATAGACGACGCCTTCGCGGCGGGTGGGCGAGACGCGGGCGCTCCAGCCGTGGTTGAAGTTGTACACAAACTCCTCGCCCTTGCCGGGAAGGTGATTGATGCCGGTGGCGGAGGGGCGGAAGACGTGGTCGGGCGCGGTGGCGTCGATGCGGTCGCAGTTGTGCATCCAGTAGAGGGGAAGCTTGGCGAAGGGGGTGTCGTTGAGGAATTCGACATCGAAGAGGAAGTGCGGCGTGCCCTGGCGCAGGGTGACGGTGCGGCGGATTTTCAGGTCTTGGAGAAGCTTGGAGATGATGCCGCTGTCTTTCTGGCCGATCCAGCCGTCGAGCTTGGTCTCGAATACGACCTGGACTTCATCGGGGCCGCGGCGGGTGATGCGGTAGTCGTACCATTTGCCGCGCAGTTCCTGGAAGCGCCAGTCTTGTTCCCAGACATTGTCCTGCAACATGCCGCCGCCGCCGATGAGGTTCTTGGGTTGGGTGAGGTCAACGATGTCGTTCTGCGTGGGGCGGAAAGTGAAGTTGATGACGGTGGCACCGATGCCAGGCATGAGGCGCATGGAAATCCAGTCGGTTTCCATCAGGATGACCTGGTCGCCGTCGTCGTCGGTAAGTTCGGCGATGAAGGCGCCCTGGCGCTCTTGGGCGGAGAGGGTGAGGGCGAAGAGGTACAGAGCGAGAAGACAGGATCGAAATAATGACCCGACGCTGGCGAGGCTTGGGGACAGTTTGACTGGACGACGGTGGGTAGGGCGCGTCTGTCCCCAGCGCGCCGTCGGACCGTTCGAACGCGCAACCGGCGCGCTGGGACAGACGCGCCCTACCAATTTCCGGCGTAGCCCCCGACGTGCGGAGGCGGATGCGTCCGGCGTCATCGCGGTCCGCCTCCTCACGTCGGCGGCTACGGGCGGCGAGACGCCGCCCGAACTTGCAGGCGAGGACGCCTGCGGTACCATTGCGAAACTCTGACTCATGGTTCGAACTCCATGACGAGGGTGCGGAATAACTTAAGACCGGGGAACTGCACGCGGGCTTTGCCGTCGGCAAGGGTGGTGGGTAGCGGGATGGCGGCGACGCGGGGTTCCCAGGTGAGCATCCAGGCGCGGGCAGTGCGGAAGCCGGCGGGGATTTTTACCTCGATGCGGAAGGGATCGTTGATGGGGGGCGGCAACTCATTGGACTTGTTGCGGCGCATTCGTTCGTGGACGGGCGGGTTGATGATAGGAATGACGTAGCGGCGGGTGCGACCACGGTCTTCGGCGACGGCGGTGTCGGCGAACCAGAGGACGGAGGGTGAGTCGAGATAGATGAGATCTTCGGCATTGGTAAGTGGCCTGAGGCCGGGGCTGCGGAAGAATTCGGAGTAGCGGGTGATGAATTCGCCGGGACTGTCTTCGGAATAGGGAGCGGCGGAATAGGAACCGATGTAGGTCGAGCCGGAGGCGATGGTCATCGTGGTCCAGTAAATGTCATCGTGGGCGAAATGACCGGAGCCGTCGCGGTGCGGCGAGAAGAGTTGATAAACACCACCGAAGCGGCGGGCCATCTCGCGTTTCTGACTCATGCTCCAGAGGGCGTCCTGGAAGCGGTTCATGTAGTGATCGAGCAGCGGCGCGCTCATGGTGCCTTCGTCCATGAACATCCCGCCGGCCTTGGCGAAGGCGATGAACTCGGGATAGGTCTCGGGCGCGGGGGGAGTGATGCCGCGGAGGCCGACATTCTCGAGATAGGCCCATGAATCCATGTTCGCGCCGAATTCAAAGTTAGGAAAGGCGCGGCGCAAGGCTTGCTCGAATTGCTGAAAATTCTTTGCCGCATGCTGCATCTTATCCGTTTCCTGGAACGGGAGTTTCTGACCGAGAATGGAGACGGTGCGGTTGGGGGCGAAGAGTCCGACATCGAAGCGGATGCCTTCGTAGCCGGTGCGCTTGGCGAACTCAATGGCGTCGCGGGTGATCTGGTCCATGAGTTCGGGGAACCAATGGTTCAGACTGACTTCGATGTGCGGTATCTTGGGCATCGCGAAGGGGCCTTGAGTGTAGTCGTGTTTCTGCAAGGCCTCGCGGGCGGCGGAGCGGAGGTAATAGACCTGGTCAGTCGCATTGGGATGTCCGCCGAGCCAGTCGGGGCGGCGGATGTGCATGTCCATCACGGCCTCGCCGGTGCCGCCGGCGAAGAGATACATGTGAGTCGCGACGCCCATGGCACGGTTGTGCGATGTGACGGCGCGGACTATCGGATAGCTTTGCGCGACGGCGGACATGCCGCATATCCACGCATCTGTCTTGGGTAGCAATTGCGCGCAATCACCCGGTGTGGCGGCGAAGACTTCCATGAGATTCTGCGGGCTTTCTTTTTCTCGGAAGGGATCGAGACGGCGGTGATTGCCGCCGGCGATCTGCACTTCGTAGGCGCGTTGGTGAATGCTGAAAAAATCGCGCGAGGAGGATTCTATCTTATCCCCCGCGCGGGTCTCGGCGCGGATTTCCCAGCCGAACTGCGCGGTGTTGGTGGTCGTGAGCCAGGGGAGGGTGAGGGCTTTGTTTTCGCCGGGAGCGAGGGTGAGTTCCTGACGGGTTAGTTCCTGAGATTCGCCCCAGCCGCGTTCTAGGACGAGGACCAGAGTGCGGGTGAGAGGTTCGCGGGTGAAGTTTTCGACGGCGGTATGGAAGGATTGTTCTTCGCCGGGACGTAGCCAGCGTTTCTGCGTGCGGACGTGGCGGACAGTGAGACCAAGCGAGGGGGCGATGCGTTCGCAGCGGAGCCAGTCCACCGTGACAGTGCGGAGTGAGTTGGGAGGGAGACCGGCGCCGACGTTGTAGGCGGTGCGGGGGAGAGAGAGGGAGATTTGCAGGCCGTGGGGTGGTTTGATGACGGTTGGAGGAGGCGGGGCGGGGCGATTGGTGCCGCCGGGATAGGCTTCGGCGAGAAAGTCGGCATGATGCCAAGCGTGGCGGGGGCGGCGGGCGGGGAGTTGCTTCGAGAGAGTAGGATCGACTTCGTAGAGTAGAGAGATTTCCGAGTAAATCTCAGGTTCAGCGAGATCGAAGGCGTAGTAGGATTGCTCGGCCTTTGCCTGACGGTTGCTGATAGTGGTAGTCACGCCGAGGACGATGGGAGTGCCGATGCTCTGGAAGTCGCCGGCGTATTTCACGCGCGCGGTGATGCGATAGACGCCGGGGACGATATTGGTCCACGCAACGACCGGTGTCGTGGCGATGGGGATGGGGCCGCGGACGATTTCGCGGCGGTTGACGCGGAGTTGGAGCGCGGAGTTTTCGAGGATGGCTTGGCCGGTGTCGTTGGTGGTGGGGCGCTTGGAGAGGGCGTCGGCGTCGGGGAGGAAACTCAGGTCGGTGCCGGTTTTGATGGGAGCGGCGGGGATGGTCCAGGCAGGCCAGTCGAATTTCTCCTGCGGTGGTTTGCCGGCCGGGGCGTTGGTTGCGGCGGCGGGCGGTGGTTGGGCGGCGGGGAGGACCGCGGTGCTCAGGAGCAGCGCCAACAGGCAGAGGCTTCGGGCCAGGGTGGGCAGGGAAGGTGTTTGCTGGGGCGGGTCAATGGGCATCAAAATGAGGCGCGGTTGACGGGTTGGGAAATGGGGCGATTCATCGCGCCGCAAGTTTGGGGGCAGGGCTGCTCTGGGCTGGGAGTAATCACGGGAGGCGATGTGGCGAGACCGTGTTGATGTGATGGGCGAAATCGAGCGGGGCCGCAGGGGAAGCGGAGGGTGAAGAGGGAAGCGGAGTCCTAAGTTCTAACCAGCATGGTTTGACGGGTGCCTTGCGGATGCGGGGAGAGGAGCTGGTTTCGCGGGTGGGTTCG
The DNA here is from genome assembly GCA_014193395.1 of Verrucomicrobiota bacterium. Lineage (GTDB taxonomy): Bacteria > Verrucomicrobiota > Verrucomicrobiia > Limisphaerales > BJHT01 > BJHT01. Next base: position 2,113 of record BJHT01000241.1, on the reverse strand, counting down.
GAGGCGGGCGCACGGGAGGGCGGGCGGGTTTGGCAGGTAATTTGGCGCGAGGAAACGGGAACGGAAGAACTGGCGGTGGGGCGGTTGGTCGTCGTTAATTTTAATGCGCGTTCAAGCTGAGGCTAATTCCCTGGTTCTTCTCGCCGCTGGCGGCGTTGCTCGTCAGTCACAGATCCCGTTCGAATATGCTCCTTCTTCGCGCCTTGCCAGCCGCGAAAATCCCGGCGTGACTTAGCCTCATCTTGAACGCGCATTAGAATAAGCACCCGCCCATTTCACTCGCTTGCAACTTTGGGAACGCGTCGGCAGTTTGCTCCGCACCATGCGCCATCTAGTTTTTCAGCTCCTCGCCTTCACGGGTTCGTTGTTCGCTCAGCAGCCACCGTATGATGTGTTTCCTCCGGCCGATCCGCCGTATCATCGCGTGCGGTACGCGGCGGGGACGAAGCCGGGCGAATTGGTGTATGCCGCGAACTTCACGGTGTGGGTGCCGCCGGGGGTGAAATTGTTGCGCGGCGTCATTGTTCACCAGCACGGCTGCGGCGAGGGGTCGTGCAAATCCGGCCTCACGGGCGCCTACGACCTGCATTGGCAGGCGCTGGCGCGGAAACACGATTGCGCGCTGTTGTCGCCGTCGTATGAGCAGCCCGACAAGGCCAACTGCCAGCTCTGGTGTGATCCGCGCAATGGCTCGGATGCGGCGTTTCAGAAGTCGCTGCTCGAACTGGGGGCGAAAAGCGGTCATCCGGAGCTGGCGACGGTGCCGTGGGCGTTGTGGGGGCACAGCGGCGGCGGGCATTGGGCCGGCGGCATGGTGCTGCTGCATCCGGAACGCGTCGCGGCGGCCTGGTTGCGCTCGGGCGTGCCGCCGGTGAAGGCGGCGGAGGGCAAGCCAGCGCCTTACACCATTTCGAACGCCGCGTGTCTGGTCCCGGTGATGTGCAACCTAGGTACCAAGGAAGGCGTGACCGATAAGACCAATCGCTTCGCCGGCGTGTGGCCGGGCGTGGAAACCTTCTTCACCGCGATGCGGGCCAAAGGCGCGTTGATCTGCGTTTCCGCTGATCCCTTGACCAGTCACGAGTGTGGCAATCAACGCTACCTTGCAATCCCGTGGCTCGACGCCTGTCTCAGCGCGCGACTGCCGGCCAGGAACGGCGATCCGCTGAAGTTGATGCCCACAGCGGAGGCTTGGATCGCCCCGCTGCACATGGGGGGGACCAACGTTGTCACACTCATTCCGGCAGCGAAGTTTACCGGAGCGACGGAGCGGACGGTGTGGCTGCCCAACGAAGCGGTCGCGAAGGCGTGGGCGCAGTATGTCAAAGACAGTGCTGTCCCGGATGTCACACCGCCCCCGGCCCCAACCAATCTCCGGGTGAAAGGAAACGAACTTACTTGGGAAGCGGAGGCCGATCTCGAAAGCGGTTTGGCGCGTTTCATCATCGAGCGTGACGGTCAGTTCCTCGCCAACGTCCCCGAGCAAGGCAAGAATCCCTTCGGCCGCCCGGTTTTCCAAAACCTCCAATACAGTGACACGCCCACGCAGCCATTGATCCAGATGCGCTTTACCGACGCGAAGGCCGAAGCGGGCCGCGCGCATCAGTATCGCGTGATCGCGGTGAACACGGTGGGGCTGAAATCCAAGTGATCGCACGCCGCTTCCAGCCGGTCAGCGAGAGCTGCCGGCTGGGATTGAATGGCGGAGGCGAGTGTGAGTGAGCTGGAAAGCGGTTGGTCAAAAAAGATGCCGCCGGTTTCCACTCTGCCGGTCTTCGGTGGCCCGCAGCCATCGCATTACCTACCGGCGGGATGGGCGGCGCGCGCGCTGTCAGTGCCACGACATGGAGTGCGGCGCTGACGTGCGTCGTTACCAACTCAGTCAGCGTGGTAGCCGCGCCAGAGCCAGGCCAGCGTGTCGGCCAAGGTGTGATCGAAGCCGCGCCGGTCGCAGTGGCTGGTGGCCAGGCTGAAAACAAAGCGATGGTGATAACCCTTGGCCTTGAGTGCCGCCGCCGTGCGCTGGCCGGCCATCACCCAGTTGTGGTGAGTGCCTTCCGCGTCCTTCGGGCGGATGTCCTTTTCCGAAACGTGCGTGAAAATGCGGAGGGGC